>CANQJI010000103.1 GCA_947624205.1 uncultured Akkermansia sp.
CAGATAGTTTCTCACCATGGCCAACACATTTGTATCACAGGGCGTAGTTATAACACAAACCATATGCAACGTCAACAAAAAACTGAAGAGAATTGAGCGCCGGAAAATCGTACATAGGCAAACGCATTTTCTAATGCATTTGCCCTGATGCGGTTTGCTCCGCGCTTGACGAAAGCCCCCCTTTCGTGTAACCTGACGCGCATGAGCAGTGTGTATCAGGCACCGGCAAAGATCAATCTCTCCCTGCGCGTGAAGGGGAAAAGAGCGGATGGCTATCATGATGTGGATCTTATCATGGCCAAGTTAGACTTAAATGATGACTTGGATTTTCACAACTCACGCACAACAACACTGCTTTGTGACGAACCGGATGTGCCGACAGGTGAAAACAACCTCGTGATACGTGCAATTCTGGAGTTCGAAAAACACTACGGACGCAAAGCAAAGCAACGCATCACCCTTACGAAGCGCATCCCGCATACGGCCGGACTCGGCGGCGGCTCATCGGACGCGGCCACCACACTGCTGGCAGTCAATGAAATTCTCGGTACACAATATAGTCCGGAAGAACTCTCCGATATGGCTGCTTCTGTGGGGAGCGATGTTCCCTTTTTCCTGAATCCTGTACTAAGCCGTTGCACTGGCAGAGGCGAGCTGGTGCGTCCGCTCGTTCCCTTTGCGAACTGGACTAGTCCGATTGTGATCGTCAAACCGGGCTTTGGTGTATCCACATCGGAAGCATACCGGAAATTTGCCGGCTCGAAGCGACTACATAACGTGATGTACGATGTACAAACGGTGAGGGGCTTGCGGATGAGTAACGACTTGGAGCGCCCGGTTTTTGCAAAATTCCCCATTCTGGCGATGATGAAAATGTGGATGCTGGAGCGCCCGGGAGTGAATGCGGCGCTAATGAGCGGCAGTGGTTCCTCCCTCTTTGCCCTCACCGAAACCCCGGAGTACGCACAACAACTTGTTTCGGATGCTTGTGAGCACTTCGGAGATTCTTCCCTCTTCACTTACTGTGGCACAGTAAATCCCCAATGAGTTATTCCCTCGCGGAAGACCCTGTCAACCACCGCCTTCTCTCCATTGCAGAGGATCAGCTGCTCGGTTTTCACAAGCGTCCGCTGGAAGTGCTGGCAGTGCGCTGTGATCTCCCGCTCCACGAGGTTGAAAACCGTCTCATCTCCTTGCTGCGTGCAGGCATTGTACGCGCTGTTCGGCAGACTTTGCCCTCCACCCTGCTTACGCGAAGCTGCCTGGTGGCTTGGCGGCTGTCTGAGGATCTGCTCGACTCCGCCTTCGATTGGATCGTGACAAGAGATCCTTTTTCGGGTCATGTTGTGATTCGCAAAGCAGAAGATCCCACATCTCCCGGCGCAAAGTTTCGACTGTGGACCACTTTACGCCTGCCCGCTCCGGAAGGAGATTTGGAAGAACACTGCCGAATTCTCTCTCGCTGTATTGGTGCGCAGGACTTTGTCTGTATGCCCGTTGTCGGCATGTTTCGTCTCTCCGTTGGGCATCTGCGCCGGGTTGGTCTCCCTCCGGGCACGCTGGAAGATACCGCCCCCATCATGCAACGTCCGCCGGAATTGAAATTGGATGAACTCGATCGCTGTGTGCTGCTTGCCTTCCGTGCTCCGCTCAGCGAGGAGGAATTGCTTCTTCGAGAACCTTGGACTCCCCGTATTGTCTCTCTCGGTCTTGACAAAGATATCTTCTATCTCCGCGCTCGAAGGCTCGCAAAATTTGGTGCGCTGGGACGCTTCGCAGTCGTGTTAAACCACACCGATCCAGCCGCTCGAGTCGCTGCCGGCACCGGCGAAGCAGCTTTGCTTATGTGGGCAGTTCCCTGCGGTGAGGAAGAACGTGCTGGCTCTATCTGCGCACGTCATGTCTGCATGACCCATTGTTACTGGCGAAGCGGTGCAGAGAGCAGGTTCGGCGGAACGCAGATCATGGGCATGGTGCATGGTTCCTCGCGTTCTGTCGTCCATGCTCACAAAGAAGCAATTGATTCTGCCCTCGCCGATGCCGGCATTCCCGTGTTGCACTCGGAAATGCACTGGACACTGCGTGCGCGTATTTGTCCCTCCGAGCTCGATCCTGCCGTCTACAAGGAATGGATCCGCTCGATATCCCAAACTCTCGCACAAACCCATACGCCATGAAGGCTTTCTGATCACAAAAAAGAAAGCTGAGCGCGTACCTCAGGACAATCACTCGTGAAAAGAAAGCGGGGCCCCGGGAGGAAGAGCGTGCAGGAAGGACCGGCCGTAGGGTTTGGAGCAAAGACGAGAGTCCAGCAAGGTGATCAGACCGGTATCGGATTTGGAACGAATGAGGCGACCCACCCCCTGGCGAAACTTCAGGATCGCTTCTGGTAGAGAATACTCGTAAAAAGGCTTCCCACCACGAGAGAGTATACTTTCACAACGCGCCTCCACCAGAGGAGTGGAGGGGGAATCAAATGGCAGTTTCACCACAATCACGTGCGAGAGCACATCCCCCGGCACGTCCACACCGGTCCAGAAACTATCTGTCCCGAGTAACACGTTTCCCTTGCATGCTCGAAAGAGGTTCAGCATATCCGTGCGTCCCATGCCGTCGCCCTGCACGAAAAGTTTCCAATGGTGTTCTGCACAAAGTGGACGGATGGCATCTGCCACGCTGCGCAAGGTGCTGTAGCTGGTGAAAAGAACAAAGGCGCTCCCATCTGACTGGACGAGAGCTCGGCTGACAGCGTCGCAAAGGGCGGGAAGATATTGCTCCGAATCCGTAGGATCCGGCATATTTCGCGTCACATTGACTTGCATCTGGTTTGCAAAGTCAAAAGGGCTGCCGATCTGCAGACATTCCGCATTCTCCGCACCGACACGCCCGGCAAAGTAGGCCATGCCCATATCGCCGGCAGAAAGAGTGGCAGATGTGCAGATGCATGCACGTCCGCGTTCAAAGATTTTTTCTCGCAGCAGCGGAGCTACGTTGATAACAGCCGAGTGTAAGGTGAGATAGCGCCTGTCGTCCTGTCTGCCGCCGAACTCCGCCCAATAAACGGAATTCTCCTGCTCTGAGAGCCTTATGATTTCTTCGGCGGACGCAGAATAAGCCTGTAGAGTGGCTGCAGAGTCGAGCAATTCAGCACGAGTAATCTCATTCTCCTCCCCTTTGGCCATGCCGACAATCTCCTCCCTCAAATCGTTCAAAGGATCAGTCAGCACATCCTCGGTCCAATATGGCTGTCGAAGCCTCAGCTCACGCGCATCCGAATTTTCCTTTCGCTGTCCGGATTTGCAGTCCTTTGCGGCCCGATCGAAAAACTCATCCACTGCCACTTGCGCTTCCTCTATGAGCTGCAAAAGTCGCGGCGTAGCAGCGTGGCGGAGAATTCCCTTCCGGGTTCGCGGATTATAAAGGCGCCAGAGGTCGCGCCTTAATTCAAACTCAGGTAACACCACGCCGAACTGGTGAGCTGCGACGCTTTCAATGGTGTGCGCTTCATCCAGTATAACAAAATCATGCGGAAAGAGAAAACCATCCACCGACTCCACGCCGTCTTGTTTCAGGGCCTGCTGCAGATCCAAATTGCTCATCAGCCCGAAAAAGAGCGTATGATTGAGCACCACAAGTTCAGCCTCCTCTGCCTTGCGTCGAGCAATCTGGTACGGACAATTCGGACCACAATTACGCAGAGAGCACACATGACTTTCGCTGCAAATCTGCGCGCGGACTTTGTCTGTGATGCCCCACTCCGTCGGTAATTCTGAGAGCCATCCTTCCCCGCAATCCCGCGCCCACTCACGCACGAGCATCAGCTGACGGCGCTCCTCCTGGTTAAATAGATCATTCGCTTGGTCAATTGCACGCTGCAACCGCGTGCGGCACAGGTAGTTGGCACGTCCCTTGAGCAAAGCCGCCCGGAAAGGCAATCCCAAGGCTTTGGCAGCAGTTGGTATATCTTTGCCGAAAAGTTGCTCCTGCAGGTTAATTGTGTGAGTAGAAATGATTGCTTTACGCCCGTTCTCCAGCGCAAATCGCACGGCCGGAAGTATGTACGCCAGAGACTTGCCAACACCGGTCCCGGCCTCCGCCAGAAGGGTTCGCTCTCCCTGCAGCGCAGACGCCACTGCCACGGCGAGTTGCTGCTGCTGAGGTCGAAATTCAAACCCTCGTCCGCCGGAGAGGACACCCTCGGCAGAAAAATCAAAGCGACTCTGTGCGACAAGATCTTCCACAATTCGGAAAAGAAGGAGACAGTATGAGGAGCCTCATTGCAACACACGCTCACCGGAGGAGGGAAGAGGAAGATGTAAGGGTAAATCCGGGAAAAAGGCACGTAGAGTGCTGATGTCCGTGTTACCATCCACAAAATACCACTTATTGATCTTCGTCTCATGAGTAGTGAACCCATTGCGATCCACGGATCCATTCACCACTTCATCACGAATGGCATAGATGTGTGATCGACGCTCCACCCGCTGCATTCCCCCGGAACGGTCAGGACAACTCACTACCAGAGTTGTGGGTAATACCACCAACCGGCTGCGTTCATTGCCTCCTTGCAAATCTTCCGCAGAGATGCGCCCATCCCTATCCCTCTGCGCCGCACGAGCAAGCCCCGTGTGCGGCGTAAGAATGTATTCCGCCGTTGGCTCACGCACGCTGAAGGATTCAATCTTCACGCCGTTCTTCTGCATCATCTGCCCCATTTTCACGTAGTGCTCTCGCAAGGCACGCAGTCCCTCACGATATCTCTGCAACGCTTTCTCCGGATTTTCACCCGTCAATCCCATAATGCGCCGTGCATTCTCAGCCTCTCGCCCGTTGCGGTTAGAAAACTGTTCAGCGTACATCCTTTTCAGCGGCGGATACATGGAGTCCAAAGCCCATCCCATGTCGCAGGAACGCACAGCCGCCCCATAACTGCGCGCCGCCTCCGCAGCCCCACGAGCCGTCTCACTCACTGGCATCGCCAAACCACTCGCGGCAAAGATGATTCCGAGAAGTATGCTGTATATCCACGCTCTCATGCCCCCATCCTACCACATTCTCATGCTTCATAACAAGTAGGAAGTTCAGAGCAAATGCATTTGAGAAAAGTTAATCATCAGAGAATATGCTCTTGTTGCCCAATATCATCGCTCATACGCATCAAAAAACCATATCAACAAGCGATCCTCGCCACACTCGCGCGCAAGCGCGGGAACTCCCAAATTGACTCACCGCCGCCCCATCGGCGGTTCGCCCCTGCCGGGGCAACGCATGCGCATTGTCCATCCGCACTTACCGCCCGCTGTGCGTGCGCCCTCAACGGGGCCGTCGTGCGTGGTGTACATCGAAAATCGTACCTTGTACATAGGCAAACGCATTTCCTAATGCGTTTGCCAATCCCTGAGCTGCGCGGGAAAAAGGCAATCGCGGCAGGAGGTCTTCGTACAGAAGTCATCGGCAATCTGCAAAATAGCTTGGTGCACATATTCATACCTGAGCAGACCTTCCAAGTCGGTTCGCTGCCCAAAAAGCGCACGAGAGGTGTTCAATACTCTCCTGCTCGCTGCTCCTGCCGGCAGGCGTACGTAAGCAGCCCATGCCAGATCGCTCGTATCACTCACCAGTACATAGTTGCTCAAAAAAGCATTGACTCGTTGCTTCCCCACAAGAGCTACACGCCGACGCATGGAAGGGGAATTAATTGTGCAGTGGCAATCCCAAAACTCATGTCGAAGTCCTGTTAGTGTACGGCACAAATCGGGGAGACTCTCTGCATTCAACAATGGGCTGATCGTGCGCCAGTGCTGCACACTCACTGCAAGTGCCGCCACGCGCCGTTGCGGATGATTCACTGGCCTGACACCGGTGTAACACCATTCTGGAGAACGACTCGCCTCTACCCCGAAGAACGATTGCAATTTCCACCACTCATTCCAGAGCGTCTGATAGTATCCCCTTCCCTCATCATCGGCTCCGTCGGGAAGTGAAGGCTTCAAAAAGCCGGCAACGCCAAGCAGCATGGCCTCAGGCTGCCGTCCCAGCGAACTCAGTGGCGCACGTCGCGCCAACATCACCATCTGCTCCTTATTCGCGCTATACCCTAACGTCTCTGCCCATGCCTCATACCACGCCTGCCGCCAACCAAGAGCATCCGCCTTGTCACGAAATCGTTTGCGTTTGCACATGATTCGATGAGATGCCACAGCCTGCATCAAATGAATGATGTCCTCAATTCTCATCTCCGCCAGAGGATAATGGCATGGATTGGCGAAACGCGCGGGCGAACATATCGGCTCCTGCGCCCGACGCAACGCCTTGCTGACGCGTTCCGGGCTCAAGTAAAGCACCGCTACCTCGTTGTGCTGTTCCGTGCGAGTGTACCATCCGGGCGGTGGTGGAGTGAGCACAACATGTAACACAACCCGGTTGAAATGAGGGTTCGCTCCGTGTCCGTGCCGTTCCCAGTCCTGCACCTGGGGGTCGATCTCTATATCTCCCCGCATAGTCTTGCCATCTATCTCAATCTCTGCCCTCAAAAAATCCGGTCCGGCGCCACGATTCCATTCGCCGAACTCCACGATATTCACGAACTGATGCTCCGTCGTTTCCCCGGTCGTTCCAAACATCCCGGATGCCCACAGTCCCTGCACGGTAAGCTCGCTCGGCTTTCCATCCTCCCCTACTGCCTCATCAAGTTCGGCTTCGACTTCTCCCGTCTCCAAATCATCGTTGCCAAACACCACTGCGAGCAAACGCCGATATTCTTCCGCAGCCCTCGCTATAATCTGACTACGCTTTGCTCTGTCTTTGCTCATGACGCATCAAATCCTCCTCCAGTGTCTCGCATACGTAGCCGAAGGTAGCATCATTCTTCCTGCTCATCGATCGCAGCGTGTTGTGCGCCTCCAGAACATGGCGTGTTCGCCCGTTTTCATCCATTGTCTCATCCGCCGCCTCAGGCGTCTTGGGATCGGCTTGAAGCACACCCCTCCGCTTCTCTTCCTCCCCTCGCCATGTCGCTTCCTGGGGGTCGATCTCCAACAACATATCCAATCCAAGACTCTCCATTGATGCTCTCGCTCGCACTGATGGAGATGCCACCTCCACCTTTCCTCCCGCAGCCAGGCATTTCTTGGCTACTCCTGCCAGTGTCCCCATGAAGGTACTATCCACCCCCGGACACATCTCCAAATCCACAACAATTCTGCTTCCCCCCGTCCCTATGTAATCATCGCATATCCACTTCAGTGCAGGGCTGTTGATAAAACAACCCCTCCCATTACAGCGCACCCACAACATATCCTCAAATTGGTGATAAATTAACGACGTATCAGACATATCCCTAATAGAGCTTCCACTATCCTAACATGTGCCATTCTCCCCTGGCAAGCCCAAAATCCTCGAGACCAGGACAAACGCATTTGAGGAGAAGTTAATCAACAGAGGAATGCCCTTATTGACTGATATTATCGTTTATACGCATCAAAAATCATGACAACAAGTGCTCTTCGCCAAACTCGCGCGCAAGCGCGGGAACTCCTCAAATTGACTCACCGCCGCCCCATCGGCGGTTCGCCCCTGTCGGGGCAACGCATCCGCGTTGTCCATCCGCACTTACCGCTCGCTGCGCGTGCGCCCTCATCGGGGCCGTCGTGCGTGTTGACTCACCGGCACCCCATTGCCGGTTCGCCCCTGTCGGGGCAACGCATCCGCGTTGTCCATCCGCACTTACCGCCCGCTGCGCGTGCGCCCTCATCGG
>CANQJI010000104.1 GCA_947624205.1 uncultured Akkermansia sp.
CCAACTTCACCTACCTTGATTCCCAAGTCAACAAGGCAATTTCCGATGATGCTCCCTGTGTTTATTTTTCAAAGGCACTGGAGGCAGTCAGGCAGGGCAAAGCTGCGTACGGCAACATTTCGGATGAGTCGCTGTTGAGGCAGAATCTCGAGCAGAACTGCATCCCGACAGGCATTACCGAGATGGATTATTCCAACTACGATGAATTCCTGCTTCAGCGCCGCAAGCTCATGGCGCAAAAGATCAAGGCGTTTTATACCAATCTGTATCACGGGTAAACCCATTGAGGTCCGTGAGAGGAACAGTGAAATCGCCTAGCGGAGGGGAAATTCAAGCGCGGGTGACAAGCGGACGAATACCTGACCGTGGCGAGTGTCGTTTCAAAAATGGAACGCGCTGCGTTCGTTTTTCAGGAGCAAAAGCACCGGAATTAGGAAAAGACGGGCTAAAGAAGGAAGCGGAGTTGACGCGTGCCAAGGATAAAAGCATACCCTCACGCGTTGAAGCATGATGGGTTGAGAAGGAAGTCGCAGAGGGGGAGGATGAGGGCGCTGAAGGAATCGCAGTGATTAGTGCGGTTACACGAGCTTCACCAGGAAGAACGGTTATGGTATCATTCTGCCCAACAATCAAACGGGTACAGACTTCTAAGCAATGTGATGTGGAAAGGTCGGGCAAAATTAGTCGGTCAGCTCGACGGGAAGTTGGCTGATGGCAAACAAGGGGATGTCGAGCAAGGTGCAGCTGCGTGAGGTTCCGTCCGTGTCGCTATAGGCATAGGGAGACACGCAGTAGCTGTGCATGGAGGTGCGTGCAATTTTTTCGGGATGATAGCGGTTGCAGTAACTGCGCAGACTCTTAGCACGCAGGTTCAGCTCAGCCTTCGCTTCCAGCGGCACCACTCCCCGCTCCGTTTCCAGCAAGAAATCTATCTCCGCCTGCGCCTTCTCCGCCAGCCAGAAGTAGGGATGTTGCCCACACTCTGCCAGCAGCTGCTGGAAGACGTACTGCTCGGTGAGCGCTCCCTTGAATTGTCCGAACACCGCATTCTTCTCCACCAGCACGGCGGAAGGCAGCCCGGCCTGTGCCGCCAGCAGACCGACATCGAGAGGGAAAAGTCTGAATTGTTCATCTCGGTAACCGGAAAGAGGCAACTGCGGTTGCCTCACATTGTATGCTGCGTGAAGCAAGCCGGCTTCCTGTAGCCATGTAATGGGTGCGCGATAAGTGGACGATTTAGCGCCGCGCACGACATCCGCCAACACAAAACGCTTGTTATCAGCCAACTGTGTTGGGATGGAGTCCCAAACGTCACAGAGACGCACCACCTCGGGCTCCGAGGCGTGCCGGCTAAAATCGGCTCGGTAATCCGCGAGCAACCCCATCTGCACTTTTCGCACTTGCACAAATTGTCCGGTCTCCAAATACGCTTTGACCGCCTCCGGCATGCCACCGATGTAGAAGTAGTTCCGCAGCAGATTTTCATACACGTCTTGAAAGCGCGTGACGGTTTCCCAGTCCCGCTTTCGCAGCAATTCTACGTAACGCTCATGGCCTGTGGCCGTCAAAAATTCGGTGAAGGTGAGCGGATAAAGCATCACGCGATCCACCTTTCCCACGGGAAAGCCTATGCTGCGATGTAACTCCACGCCCGGCAGCGACCCTGCGGCGATGATATGGTATTCCGGCGCTTCCTCACAGAAGAATTTAAGCGATGACAGCGCCGCCGAGCATTCCTGAATTTCGTCCAGAATGATCAGTGTTTCGCCTGGGTGTACCTCCACCCCACAAATCAGCTGAATATCCTCCAGAAGTTGTTTCACATCCGTGCGATCAAAGGCCTCTCGCATTACCGACGACTTGTCGAAACGAACATAGGCTACCTCCTGATACTGTCCCTTGCCGAACTCCCTTGCCAGCCACGTTTTTCCCACCTGCCGTGCCCCCAGTAGCAGTAAGGGCTTGCGTCGCGGACTCTTGCGCCATTCCTCCAGTTTTTTGATAGCTTCTCGTTTCATGGCTTCAATTCGTTTTCATCGTAGTCATAATGCGCTGATTTGTCAATATAATTTCCGAAAATCGAAGGAATTTTCCGTCATTTTTGTCCCAAAACAGAAGAAACTCTGGTCACTTTACTTCCTAAATTCAAAGGAAGATTTGTCCTATTCGGTCGCAAAATCGAAGGAACTTTCTCCATGTCCACATGGGAAATCCCTCCCACTCCGTCCACTCGCACTCAGTCCCCCCGACCGGGTAAACGCATTTGAGGGAAGTCAATCAACAGACCAAATTCCCTTATTGACTGATATCCATGTTTATACGCATCACAATTCATGACAACCAACGGTCTTCGAAAAATTCGCGCGCAAGCGCGGGAACCTTCCAAATCGTACATCGTACGTCGTAAATCGTACATAGGCAAACGCATTTCCTAATGCGTTTGCCCTGCCCTGAGCCCCCCTTCATGTGACTTTGCCTCAGCGCGTTCACTGATGAAAATAAAAAATCTATGAAATATACGCTGGACATAAAGCGGCTTGAGCCTATAAAATCAAGGGTACAACTCCACTGAAATTTATGAAGACACGAACGATTTTAGCAATGATGACATTGGTGGGCGCACTTCTTGGGACACACGTGAGTGCGCAGGAACAGCAGAGCTCAGACACGAAAGCAAAAGTATATTTCACGCGAGACTTGAGTCCCGATGGTTTACTGAAGCTCTATAGAAAAGTAAACGGAGAAATCAGTGGGAAAGTCGCTATCAAGTGGCATTCCGGGGAACCGAAGGGACCAAATATCCTGCCGATTCCTATGGTGAAAGCGTTGCAAAACTCTATCCCGAACAGCACACTTGTCGAAACCAACACCCTCTATCCCGGTGCACGGCAGACCACGCAGCAGCATCGCGAGACACTCAAGGTGAATGGCTGGACCTTCTGTCCCGTCGACATCATGGATGAAGATGGCACAGTGATGCTGCCGATAAAAGGCGGCAAACACTTCACGGAGATGAGCATGGGCAAGAACATCCTCAACTACGACTCCATGGTCGTACTCACCCACTTCAAGGGGCATGCTCACGGAGGATTCGGAGGATCGATCAAAAATATAGCCATCGGTTGCGCCGACGGCAAAATCGGTAAAGATATGGTACACGGATTGCACGGACAAAAGGTCGAAGGCAACCCTTATCCGGCACAAAAAGCGCACCTCATGGAGCACATGGTGGAGTCTGCCAAAGCTACAATCGACCACTTCGGCAAAAAGATCACCTTCATCAATGTCATGCGCAATATGTCCGTGGATTGCGATTGTGCCGGCATCAGCGCGGAGAGACCGAAAGCTCGCGACGTGGGCATCTTAGCTTCCACAGACATCGTCGCTCTGGATCAGGCCTGTCTCGACCTGCTTGACAAACTGCCGGAGGACGAGAAACACGATCTCCAGGAGCGCATCCGCACCCGCGAGGGCGAGCGTCAACTCGAATACGGCGAAGAAATGGGACTCGGCACACGTCAATACGAGCTTGTCGAAGTAGAGTGAAGCTCCGGGTCAACCGCATTTGAGAGAAGTGAAGCAGCGGGGAAAATGCTCTTGTTGACTGATATTATTGTTTACACACATCAAAAATCATAACAACAAGCGGTCATCATGCTGATGACTCTGAAGGGATCTCAGTATACATTAATGATCCGAAAAAATCTGCGCAACGCGCACATTATTAATAAATCGTACATCGTACGTCGTAAATCGTACATAGGCAAACGCATTTCCTAATGCGTTTGCCTTGTCTCTGGTGTTTATAATTTGACGAGAAATAAGTCTTATCTTCCCTCAGGATTCAGTCGCTCGAGAGCTTTTAGTGCCTCTTCGTTTCCTTGCTCCGCCGCCTTGCGATACCACTTCACTGCCTCTGTCATGTCCTTGCTCACTCCTTCGCCTTTCTCGTAGCACCTGCCAAGATTGTTCTGCGAATCCGCAAGCCCCTGCTCCGCAGCCGCACGGCACCACCTCACCGCCTCCGTCATGTCCTTGCTTACGCCCTCTCCGTTCGCATAACACACGCTAAGATTATGCTGCGCCGACGCAAGTCCCTGCTCAGCAGCCTTGTGGTACCACTTCGCCGCCTCCACCGCGTCCTTGTTCACCCCCACTCCGTTCGCGTAACACACACCAAGATTATACTGCGCCTTCGCACAACCTTGCTCCCCTGCCCTCTGCCACCACTTCACGGCCTCTACCTTGTCCTTGTCCACCCCCACTCCGTTCGCATAGCATAAGCCAAGATAATTCTGCGCCTCCCCATATCCTTGCTCCCCTGCCTTCCGCCACCACTTCACCGCCTCCGTCATATCCCTACTCACACCCTCTCCCTTCATACAACACACACCAAGCATATACTGCGCCTCCGCATCTCCTTGCTCGGCTAATGTTCGCAATGCTGCGACATCTAATTGCCTCTCCTCCTGGGCATTCGAGGCAAATGGGCCAAATACAACCAACACCAACGTGAACATGGAATACATGCATACACGCAATGACGTCCGGATCTCGCTAAATTGTGTTATCATGGGACATTGAGTAAAAAATGGTCAGGCCATCCAGCTTGACACAGACAATCTATCTCTTCTTCATAGTTATGTCTAGTAAAACCCGCAATTTTCTATTTGGAAAGCAAACAAAAACCGCTGAAGACCCCCTCCCCGCATGTGAAGAAATTGCCACCTTCCCATGCCTGAGCAAAACCTCAACCAGCCTGTCAGTGAGGGCACACTGAGTGTTCTATCTGTCCTAAACACGCTGGTTCGAATACCTAGCGGAACATATCACATTTTCCTTTCCTTAACATCCATTTTCTGGTTAAAAGTTGGAACGGAGAGCAGCAGAATACTGCCAACCGGTGAAGCCCCGTTCACCCATAGCATCACGACCGGAGGCATGCGTATACTCGGCACCGAGCATGATCCGGGCGCGATCAGTCTTCTCCGGATCAAGGTAGAAATTGACGCCGAAATAGAACGACTGTGAGAGATCGCAAGTGGTGGAATACGTGCTGTTGGTGGAGGCGTAGCGACCGCCACTCTCCACGGCGTTGCTGCCGATGGTTAGAGCATACCGAAATACGGCCTCCACCCGTGGACTGATGCGGTAGGTGGGGATGAACGAGACGCCGCCTACATTCTCCGCGTTCTCCCGCCTGCCTGTGGACGCCGTCACATTGAAACCCGCCATCGCTTCCGCCATGAAACCGAACTTGCCACGTTTCGCCTCCCATGTGAGTGCCACAACATCCCGCGCGCCCGGTCCCTCGTATGATACGAATTCATTTGAGCTACTCCCGTTCACGAAGGAGTGCATCCAATCGAGATACACCCTGCTCTGCTCTTTGAAGGAATAGCTAATAGAAACGCCAACCATCGCGTTGGTATCGGTACGAAAAGCGGGCTCAAGCCACAGGTTATCGTGCTGCCCGTTTAACCATGCGCCGAGCAGCCACCCCCACTTAGCGTCGGCATCTGAGTTCTTGAAAGAAATGCCGTAGAGTGCTTCCGGCGCAAGCTGGTTCACTAAATCACTGCGTTCAATTGTGGGCAGCTTGGAATCTGAGATGCGGTATTCGCCGATGAACGCCGGTTTGCTCTTGCCAAGTGTAAAGGTGACCGGCTTAAAATTCCCCTGCACATACAGCTCGTACACCGCTGCTTGGGAACGACCGCGCTCCCACCGACCATCGCTGTATTTGTACCGTCCGTTCAGCCCTCCAATATCCCAATCACTGAGCAGTGTCAAATGCCTCAGCACCCTCGCCTGGACGCCGATGCGGAACCTTCGCCACTCGTCATTACCTCGCCTGCCGGTCCCGGCAGAAGCTCCCTTCACACGCCCTGCCCCACCTGCAGGATCCACATACCCCCACTGGTACTGTGGACGCATGCGCAAACGGATTTCCTGAACGTAGGGATTATCCGCATGATCACGCTCGGCATCAAATATCTTGAATGAACACGCCAAGGTATCACCCCAGCTCAACTCTCCTTCGGAAGCCGAAACCGCACATGCCGAAGCCAACAGTATGAAATAGAATCTTGTTTTCATCCTCGTACGTCACCACATCCGGTGACACCTCTTTTCTACCGCATCTATTCGCTATCTCGCAAGACATGTACCGTGAAACTTCCGTCCCATGACCGTATGGCGAAATCGTCACGCCTTTCAACAAAGGCAAAAGCCATTGATAAAATACGAAAAGCTCCCGAATATGGCTGTTTATGGTCTCGAATTCGGAGAAAATTTTAACATACCCGATCGCAAAATCGAAGGAAATGGAACAAAAACCACCGGACAATTTTCCGTTTGCTCCTCCATAAAACACCGGAAGCGGCTCGGAGCGTGGAGCCGCCAAACCGCTTCTGAAATTGCTTCCTCTTCCTATGGAAGGAGGAATAGGGAGAATCTGAAATCAGCGATGACTATGGTAGATCTTACTGATGATCTTCCATCCCTCCTTCGTCTTGATCAGGTTGAACATATCGGAGTAACGAGGGCCACCCTGCTTGTCGGTTTCCACCCGAGCCTGAGCGATGTCCTTTTCAATAACCACCGAGGAAATCACGGCAGCCTGGTCGCCGGTGCCTGGGGCACTGTCAATAACGTCGAAGAGGATTTGAATCGGACCGCCCTTCAATTCCCCGTTTTCCGTCCAATACATGGTGGCGCCATCGTGGAAGGCAGGCTTCATGATGGAACTTTTTCCCCGGGCACAGCCTTCGAGATAGAGTCCTATGGTGTGGCGAATAGCCTCGTAATCAGATACTTCAGTGTAGCATATCGTATTCATGTTGGTGTGATTGGTTGGGAGTTCATCCGCCGCCAACATGGCAGCGGAACAGATGATGATGAGCAAAAGAGATTTGCGCATAGTGCTTACTTTATCCCTTCATGAACTTTTTGTAAAGTATGCACAATTTAGTAATATTCTATATAAAAACGTATTTACTATGGAAAAAGAAAGTAAGATAACTCCGCATCACACTTGACTTCTCAGCTCTTCTGAATACAATTTTCTTATGCGGAAAAATAAATTTGCGAAGTTTCATTGCACGCTGGAAGCGACACAGGCTATCATTGCAGGCAAGTACAAGGCGCTCATCATTTGGCACCTCAATGATTCCGGCGTCATGCGCTTCAGTGAACTCCAGCGCGAGCTCCCGCAAGCAACGGCTAAAATGCTCACCATGCAACTACGCGAGATGGAGGAGGACGGCCTTATCCACCGCAAATTGTACCCTGTCGTCCCTCCCAAAACAGAATACCGCCTCACCCCGCTCGGGAAAAGCATTGTTCCCATCATCCTCTCCATGTGCGAATGGGGCGAAAAATATTTCCGCCATCTGGGCATTCCTTCCCCGGATGAACGGTGATGAAAACTTCATGACCAACAGATGAAACCGACATCGGCTGCCTTCGCGAGATCGAGCGGACGGCATATCACACGATGCTAAACGTCACATAACTCCCTGTTCCCTCCCATCTCATTCTCTCACTCCATACTAAAATTAGCCTGTTGTTAACTTTAATTTAGGCATGAAAATTAAAATTGTGTCTCAGTTCATCTAACATATCTCCTTTCCTCACACAAACACTCCTTCCCTCCCGCATGTGGCGAAATTGTCACCCACGCAAACTTGTTTAGCGGACGTAAAGGTGGTACAGGGGAAGCGTATGAATGAAGAA
>CANQJI010000105.1 GCA_947624205.1 uncultured Akkermansia sp.
TCCGCTGGCTGGATGCGTGGGATATCTAGGATGAGAGAGCTTCCGTTGCCGGAGCCGGTCAAAGCATAGTGATCCCGGGTAAGGCTAATCGGCTTCGGAGGAATCACAGGTCAGGGAAAGACGCAGCTTGGCGTTTATGGCGGCAGTTTTTTTTGATTTTCGGATATTTTTTTTCTTTGGAGTATTTTTGCGATACTTAAAAATCAATGAATAGCATACTTTATGTCGTGAACAGTAACCGGATTTTTCGATGCATTTGTTGTGTCGTACATAGTACATTTTCTTGCGTGGCAACGACGCTCGGTTTATAATCGCAGAGTATGATTGAAGTACCCCAAGAACTCACGAATATTGACGGAGATCCCTTGCGTGTGCTATTTCTGGCGCCGTATGCGCCGGACGCTCCGGACTATTCCACAAAGTCGTACAAGGGCAACGGTGGGTATCCGCAGTATCACCACAGCATCTACCGATTGCTGGAACAGATCGGATGCCGAGTGGAATCCAGCTCCAAGCCGTACGCGATTCTGCATGCGCGAGGTAATGTGGACTACGTTTTTTCGTTGCTCAATCGCTTTCCCATCGAGAACCCGGAGATCTTCATTTCTTCGTATTGCGAGTTTGCAGGAGTACCATATCTGGGCGCCGCGCCGAATATCCGCGCCGTGGCAGAGGATAAGTGGCTGCTGAAGCTGTGTTTCCGAGGGTTGGGGTTACCCGCTGCACGTGGCATCATGCTGCATCGGGATGCTCGTATTCCCGCGCAAGTGCCGGAAGAGCTTGCCGGTGTCAGCTGCTTTTTCGTCAAGAAGCGTTTCGGAGCGGCTTCTGACTGCATCACGGAGGAAAACATCGCTTCGAGTTGGGATGCCGTAGTTGCCCGTGCCGGCGAGATTATGGCGCTTGGCCACGATGTACTCATTGAGGAATTTTGCCACGGAATCGACTATACCGTACCTGTCCTCGGTGGTGCAGAACCGTTTCTCCTGGGGCTTGTGCGCCCGGGATCGGACAAAAAAGGAGGCATTATCACCGGCGATCTCAAGTTGCACGACCATTTGGGTTACGGATGGGCTGAGAACGAAATTGCGCCGGAGATTCAAGCGTCGATTTCAGAAGACATGCGTACCTTATGGCGCGCGCTCGGTCCCATTGATTATTTCCGCATGGATTACCGAATTGACCCCACGACGGGTGTCCGGAAGCTTATCGAAATGAACATCTGTTGCTACATAGGCAAATCCGGTCCCTTTGCGATGGGAGCGCAGCGCATAGGCTATACCCATGGTGATCTCATGAAAAGCATCTTACATTACAGCTACTGTCGTCAAATTGAGCGATGCAGGAAGCACGCTTCGCTGATCTGATGCGCGCTGCACGGAGATTCCGCAGGGGCTTACCTGCCCGGAAGATTCGCTCTTGTTTGGATTCTGAGCGGCTTTGGTGACGGGGCAGATCTGTGCTCAAGGTAAAGGAACGTTTTGGGTTTACCGGAAGCAATATGAGAAAAAATGGAACGGAGGCCATTTTTTAGTTGCAATACTTCGGCATCTGGTATAAAAAAGTACCGTACATCTCCAATTTACTCTCGCGATGTGGAAATATCTTACTCTCGTCTCTCTCGTGCTGGTTGCGGTGGCGGCCTTCGTGTTTTACAGGACGCATACGGGAATGTCTGCTGCTCAAGGTGAGGTAGCGGCTCTTCAGGCGCTGGTCGATACTGCGGCTGCCAAGAACAAAGAGGTCTTCATGGACAGAACCATTGCAGCGTACGCTAAGTTGCGGGGCGCGTGGTTGCAGGGGCGTAAGACTGAGGTAGCGGAGGAGAAAACGAAGTACGAACAGCAGATTGCTGATGGAAAAGCTGAGATTGAGCGCCTCAAAAGTGAATTGGAAAGTCTTGGCAGCGAGGCTGAGGAGAACAAGAAAAGGCTGAACCAGACGCTCCAGGATATGGCTTCCAACGAGGAGTTGAATAAGTTCCTGGAGGAGGTTCGGGACAAGGATGGCATAGAACTGCTGGAAATGAATCCGGAGGATCCGAATCTTCTGGAGAACATAGCGTCAAACCTGCGCGCGCTGGAAGCGAAGAAGGTGGAGCTTGCGGAGGAAAATACGCGAGTGGAGGCGGAGATTAATTTGCTTTCCAAACGGAAAACAGATGTTACGGAGCAAATTGCAGCAGCTGAGGCTCTTGCCAAGGAGAGACAGGCTCGCATATCACCCAAGGAACTTAATTGTCGTGTTGTGGTGTCGAGTCCTGATTGGGATTACGTGATTGTGGATGCAGGTTTGGACGATGGAGTTGTCATAGGCTCGCACTTGGCCGTGATACGTGATGGGAAGAAAATCTGCGAGTTGGCCGTCACTCTTGTCGAAAAGTCCCGCTCCAGCTGCGATATCGTTCTCAACACGCTGAAGACCGGTGAGCGTGTGAAGGTTGGAGACAGGATCGTATCTGTCCGTAATGAGAACAAGCAGTAAATCTTTAATTCCTTTAAAACCGATATGAAAGTTACATCATACCTATTGCCCGTGCTTGTCTTGGTGGTCTCCATTGTGGGAATTCTTGCTGCCAGGGATCAGTCTGCCACGCTCAGGATGCTCGTAGGCGCTTGCAGCGGCTTGGATGTAGAGTTGGGTGGCATGGAGCTCTCGAACAAGGATCTCAACACGGAGGCTACTGCCATCGCGAAGAGTCGTTCGGAGAGTCTCAAATCCAACGAGACCTCGACGCTTGAGTTCACGAACGCTCGCGAAGAGATGGAAGGTGTGAAGAAGTCAGCGGACGAGCAGGCGACCGAGATTGAGTCTCTTCGCGATAGTGTCGCGGTGGCGGAGAAAGAACGGGAGGCGCGTGCTGAGGAGAGAGCGAAGATTCAGGAAACTTTGCGGACTATCCCCGGGCTGGAGAACTCGGATCTTACGTCGGCTGTGGATGATCTTCGTACCAAGGTTCAGGAGGGGGCCACTGAGTACACTTCACTCTCGGAGGATCGGGATAAGTTTGCTGCCCGTCGTGGTGAGCTGCAAAAGGAGGTTGCCGACAAGGAGACGGAGCTGGCCGGTAAGAACAAGATTAATCATCAGTTCATGCAGACCTACCTCCGCAATGGTGAGGATTTTGCTATTGCCGCCGTGGATCCGCAGTGGCACTTCGTTGTGTTCCGCGCACCGGCGGATAGTGGTATTTTCCCGGGGGATGCCAGTGCGCTAATTGTGCAGCGTAATGGCGTGGCGATCACGACGCTCCGTGTGGTTAGCGTGAATAACGGGCAAGTTGTGGCGGAGTATGACGAGCAAAAACTGCCTCGCGGCGTGGTGCCGGAAGTGGGTGATCGTGTCTTCCGTAAAGCCGTCCAGGGTTCTTAATCTGATTGCTCTTCTTGCACCCTGCATGACACGTCGTTTTTAGTTGTGAATTTTATGAAAACTAAATTGATGAATCGGTCGGGAAATGTTGCTCTCTGGGTGCTTCTTCTCGTCGCCACTGCGGGGTTGGGGAGTTGCCAGCGATCTGTGCCTCCTGTGCCGCAGTCGAACCGCCGGGTGGTGGAGCCTAAAGGCAGCACGGATATCACGAAGCCGTGGAATCACCTCAACAAGGTGGAAGGTGATGCCGTACTTGGCCCGCTGAGCGAGATGCGTCGCTGATGCTCTCGCTGCATCTCCCCTCGGGAGGGATGCTTGCTGTATCTGCTTCCAAGATGAGGGTCAGATCATGAGAAAACAGGAGCGGGCTGCCATTGTTGCGGAGGAACTGGAGCGAGGAATTCCGGATCCGGAGGTGCCGTTGAAACACTATGACGCCTTCACGCTTCTGGTGGCCGTGGTGCTTTCTGCTCGTTGCACTGATGCGCGGGTGAACATGGTAACGCCGGCTCTTTTTGCGGCAGCTCCTACTCCACAGGCACTTGCTGCCATGAAGCCGCAGGAGGTACGTTCTCTCATTGCCACCTGTGGCTTGGCCGATTCCAAGGCAGAGCATCTCGTGGAGCTGTCCCGCATCCTCTGCGAGCAGCACGCCGGGCGTGTTCCCTCTACTTTTGAGGAGCTGGAGTCGCTGCCGGGTGTAGGTCATAAGACGGCGAGTGTGGTGATGAATCAGGCCTTCGGTTTTCCCGCTTTCCCTGTCGATACGCACATTTTCCGTCTTGCGCGACGCTGGAGGCTGAGTGACGGCACAACAGTGGAGCATGTGGAGCGTGATCTCAAGAAGCTTTTCGCACGCGAAAGATGGGGTAAGTTGCACTTGCAGATGGTTCTCTGGGGGCGCACACGCTGCCCTGCGCGTGGTTGCCATCCCCTGTGTCCGATTTGTGCCCGTGTCAGGGCAAACACATTTGAGGAGAAGTCAAGCAACAGAAACAATGCTCTTATTGGTTGATATTGTCGTTTATACGCATTAAAAATCATAACGACAATCGCTCATCATGCTGATGGCTCCAAAGCCTCCTCCCGTTCGCAAACGTCGTGCGCAAGCGCGCGAATTCCTCAAATTGCACATAGGCAAACGCATTTCCTAATGCTTTTGCCCTGTGAGAGAAATCTCCGGACTTGTCAGGGAACACTGTGTTGTGTTAAACTGTGCTCATGCAAAGGGAAGACCAACGCGCGATGAATGCTTTGCGCCAGTACCGGTTTGTGCCGGATGTTGCTCCACAGGCTCTGTCCTCTGTTCTTATTTCCACCGGACGTACTCAGGTGATTTGTGCCGTGAGTCTCGATGATTCACAGCCGCGTTGGAAGAAGATACAAGACATTACTGGTGGCTGGGTGACGGCAGAGTATAACATGCTGCCCTACAGCACTGTCCCGCGCAAGAAGCGAGACTCTGCCGGTAAGGTGGATGGTCGTTCTGTCGAGATTCAACGGCTCATTGGGCGCTCGCTGCGTTCGGTTATGGATATGGAAGCGCTGGGAGAGCGCACGCTGTGGGTGGATTGCGATGTGCTCTGCGCCGATGGAGGTACTCGCACGGCGAGTATTACCGGATCTGCTGTGGCTCTCGCGATCGCCGTGCGACGTCTTATGCGGCAGGGGCTGCTGGAAACTAATCCCATGCGTCAGCTTGTCGCTGCGGTTTCCGTTGGGAAGTTGGAGGGCGAACCTCTGCTGGACTTATGCTATGTGGAGGATCGCGATGCGGAGGTGGATATGAACGTGGTGATGACGGAGCGGGAGGAATACGTGGAAGTGCAGGGGAGTGGTGAGGAAGCTGTGTTTACTGCAACGGAGATGACCGAGATGCTCGGTTTGGCTTCCAAGGGTATCCGCGAGCTTATTGCGGCACAGCGCAGGGTTATCGATGAAGTTTGTCCGGCGCAGAGTTGAAACGGGGTGTGCGCGACAGAGTAAACGCATTTGAGAGAAGTTGATCCAATAGAAACAGTGCTCTTATTGACTGATTTTATCGTTTATACGTACCAAAAATCATAACGGAAGGGCCCTCTCCGCGCAACGCGCGCGAATTCTCCAAATTGACTCACTGGCACCACATTGCCAGTTCGCCCTGCGGGCAAAGGCTGCGCCTTTGTCCATCCGCACTTACCGCCCGCTGCGCGTGCGCCCTCAACGGGGCCGTCGTGCGTGTTGTACATCGCACATCGTACATAGGCAAACGCATTTCCTAATGCGTTTGCCCCAGTATGCGGGATGCCTAAGCGGCGTACGGAGTTTTTTTCGTGATCGCGAGACGCAGCGAGGCCTCCAGCTTATCTGCAGATTCGCACAGATCCATGAGTCCGTCACTTGTGAGAGCCCTTCGCCAGCGTGTTATGCCCGAGAGCAAGCGTAGATGTACTTCCGGATTTTCCCATGGCACGATGAGCAGCGTAATAACGCGAACCTCCTGATCGCCCCAGGGAAGTCCGTCTCGGTTGAAAGCGGCGTAAAGTCCTGCGTGGGTAATGCCTCGAACGCGCGCGTGAGGTACGGAGAGATCCATGCCAAGGCAGGTGGATTCCGACTGCTCGCGTTTCCATGCGTCATCAAATATTTCTTGAGCTGTGCCGCAACCCGGCATTTGCTGAGCAGCCTGTTCGGCTAAGTAGCGCAGAGTCTGTTCACGCCCCATCGGTTTAAGTGCCACGGGATGCACTCTCAAAATGAGCTGCTCACATTGCGCATCCATGGCCGAGCCGTCCACGTTTTCTCCCCTGTTCCCCTTTCTTTTACGACTCCACCGCTGCTGCAGGAGTCTCTGCCGCTGCCGGAGTTTCTACCGTTGCCGGAGTTTCTGCCGTTGCTGGAGTTTCTGCCGTTGCTGGAGTTTCTGCCGTTGCCGGAGTTTCCACCGTTGCCGGGGTTTCTACCGTTGCCGGGGTTTCTACCACTGCCGGAGTTTCTACCGCTGCTGGAGTTTCCGCCGTTGCCGGGGTTTCCGCCGTTGCCGGAGTTTCAACCGTTGCCGGAGTTTCAACCGTTGCCGGAGTTTCAACCGTTGCCGGAGTTTCAACCGTTGCCGGAGTTTCCGCCGTTGCCGGAGTTTCCGCCGTTGCCGGAGTTTCCACCGCTGCCGGAGTTTCCACCGCTGCCGGAGTTTCTGCCGCTGCCGGAGTTTCTGCCGCTGCCGGAGTTTCCACCGCTGCCGGAGTTTCCACCGCTGCCGGAGTTTCCACCGCTGCCGGAGTTTCCACCGCTGCCGGAGTTTCTGCCGCTGCCGGAGTTTCTGCCGCTGCCGGAGTTTCTGCCGGTGCGGAGGTAGCGGCAGATTGAGGGGCCTTGGGTTCAGTTGCGGTAGGCGTCGTGTCTTGGGCGATATTCGTGCGATTCTGCTTGTATTGGGCATTCATGAGCACGGCCAGGACGAAGGAAAGCAGCATGAAAAGCGTTCCGAAGAAGACAGTTCCTTTTTTGAGCACATCCGTAGTCTGAGCGCCAAAAGCTTGATCGGTCATCTGGGCACCGAAAGCGGCACCGAGTCCTTCTTGTTTCGGGCGCTGCATGAGCACCACAAGCAGCAACAGGGCGCTCACGATGAGAAGGGCGGCAAATACAATGTAGATAGATGCTTGCAGAATCATGTCGCAGGGGATTGTAGTGGATCGATTGGCTTTTGTAAAGAAAAGGATTGTTCAGGCAATGATTTCATTCCTCTCATTGCATACGATGCGGCGTGGGGTGATCGGCTTGTCATCCAGAGCAAAACTCATGATAACAATTCGCTCGCCGGCTTTGATCAAATGCGCAGCTCCGCCGTTCACGATAATCTCTCCCGTTTTCGGCGGACCCACCAAGACATATGTCTCAAACCGATTTCCGGTTGTGACAGAGGCCACCAATACCTTCTCTCCCGGCCATAAGCCCGCTGCTTCTACGAGATCCTGCGGTATCTCAATGCTGCCCTCGTAGGCGACATCTCCGCGAGTTACTCTGGCGCGGTGTATTTTGGATTTAAGCTGCGATACGAGCATGATCTGTCGGCGTCGGGCTCATATCAAACTACTTTTCTTCCAAAAGGTCAAGTAGAATTCACAGACCAAACGCACTTTCGTCTCAGGAGAATCCGACTCCGCATTGCCTCAAAAATAAAGTCACCGAAGGGACGTAAAAAACGGGGAAAAAGGATTCTCCGAAAGTTTGATGCCT
>CANQJI010000106.1 GCA_947624205.1 uncultured Akkermansia sp.
GCATCAAACTTTCGGAGAATCCTTTTTCCCCGTTTTTTACGTCCCTTCGGTGACTTTATTTTTGAGGCAATGCGATTGCGTTAAAATTTCACCCCATTCTAAATATTGGCATTGATTTCTTCAATCTATTCTGGTAGGATCTGCGACCGAGAGTATGCGCTTTGCTTTCCTATCATGGCTCTTTGTTCTGGTGTGCGCGGCATTTGGCATCACCTTTGGGTACTCGCATTTCCGCTATCGCGCATATGCTGAATCGCGGGCTCAGGAGATTATGTCTGCAAACCTCAGCGATCTCATGGAACAATTGCAGAACGCTGAATTGTACATCTCTACGATAGAAAGCATTACAAACATTTCTGCCATTGAGCGCACCCGCGCCGTGGCTGATATCACGAGACTTGACCCCTCCCTCATTCAAAATAAACAGAAACTTCAGGAGCTTTGCAATGATTTAAGCATCAGAGAAATTTACTTCACTGATAACCATGGCAACATCGTAGCCGGCCTTCCTAAAGCTGAAGGCAATATCAGCCAATTCGAACAGGACGAATCTTTTGCGGAGTGCCTGGAAAAGCCGGGCACAGAGATATGCACCCGTACCTACGGCACAGGCGCCGGTCGGAGTATGCAATACGTCTGTGTGCATCGCAGAGATACCCCGGGCGCTATCCTGACTGTGTTCAGCGGACCTCGGGAGCAATCCGCCCGACGTGACCTGACGTACAACAACATTGCCCGCTCCTACAAGGTGGGGGAGAATGGACGTATCATTGCATTCCGGGACGGGGCAATGTTGGGGGAGGATCTGCCTCCATTCCCCACGGTGGATCTGCTTTCCATGCCGGTCAACAGGACGCAGTTGCAGACTTTGGGTGATACAGACTATTACACCTACGCCATGCGGAGAAAGGATTTCTTCCTTGTGGCGCTCTTGCCGGTGTCAGAACTTCAGGAAGCCAGTTCACGAGCTCTTTACCCGGTTTTTGTGATTTATGTGCTACTTTTCGCGGCAATCTTTTTGCTCATTTTCTTCCTGCTGCAACGGCTTGTTATCCGTAACATCCAGCGTATCAACACCTCATTGCGCAAAATAACCGGTGGGAATCTCAACGAGAGGATCAATGCTCAAAATGCTCCCTCCGAATTCCGCAAACTTGCCTCAAGCATTAATGCCATGGTGGAGGCTTTGCAAACCTACGGCAAACGCAACGAGGAATCCACCCAACGCGAGTTGAGTCTGGCCCGTACCATTCAAAATACAATCATCCCCAATACCTTCCCTGCCTTTCCCCTGCACACAGAGTTTGATATCTTCGCCACATGTCGCCAGGCAAAAATCGTCGGCGGAGGATTTTATGATTTCTTCATGCAGGGAGATGAGTACCTGTGCTTCATGGTGGCGGATGTATCCGGCAATGGGGTACCGGCGGCACTTTACGTCCTGCACAGCATGTCGATCATCCGCGAGTTAGCGCACTCCGGCGCCACGCCTATCGACCTTGTCACCAAAACGAACCGCGCGCTGTGCAATCGCCGCTTCGTGAACATGTACATGTC
Organism: uncultured Akkermansia sp.; assembly: GCA_947624205.1. Classification (GTDB taxonomy): domain Bacteria; phylum Verrucomicrobiota; class Verrucomicrobiia; order Verrucomicrobiales; family Akkermansiaceae; genus Akkermansia. The sequence continues at coordinate 1,558 of CANQJI010000106.1, forward strand.
CCTCTTCTACGGAGTATTAGAGGTGAATACAGGCAAGCTCGTCTTTGTGAACGCGGGTCCGCCCCAGGCTCTTCTCAAGCACAAGGGACAGAGATTTGAACGCCTTGAGATGTGTTCAGGTACTGAGCTGGGACGATCTCCCAATGCCGTCTATACGACCTGCACTGAGCAACTCTCGTCCGGGGATCGTCTTTTCCTGTACACCGAGGGAGCAGTGGATGCTACCAACCCGGAAATGGATATCTTCGGAGAGCAGCGACTGCATGATGCGATCAACTCCGTCACCACTCGCTCTATTGCCGATGTACCCCGCCGCGTAAGCGCCGCCCATCGCAAATTTACCCAAGGCTCAGAGCAAACGAGAGATATCACGATGCTGGCTCTGGAGTATATCGGCAAAAAACGCGAACAGGTATCTTGCTGCATCTCCTCCGATGCTCCGGATAAGACGGATGCCTTCTTATCCGAACATCTGGAAGAAGTTTTTGCCTCTCCCATCGCGATCTCCGAATTGCAGCAGGCGGTGCGGCGTATCGCTGCCAAACTTCCCCGCAATGTCGAGATCCTTCTGCACATGGACTACGATGAAGAAGTGGCAGAAGTCACACTCACATACCCGCCGCCGGCATTTAATCCCCTGCTCCATCTATCTGAGCTACTGGTGGATCGCATGGAATACCTCTCCTCTGATGAAGGTCACAATAACATCTGCCTTTGGAAAAAAATTTCATGAAGCCCCCTGCGCCCCCCATTGTCCCAACGCCGCCCACGCCGCAAACTGATGGATCTCCATCCGCGCCTGTCATGCCGCCGCCTGCGACCTCCCCGTTGGCCGATAAAATCTTGGCGCCTCCTCCCCTGCCCAGGATCCCCGCTTCGCAGCAGACGCAGTCCCCTCCATCTACGAAACGCCGCTCCCACAGGACCTGGCGCGAATCTCTTGCGTCAGCCCTGCTCTCCTCGACTTCCCACCAATCCGTAGAAGATGATTCCGACGCGCGTAGTCCACTACCTCCCGATACGGTACTCGGCAGCTACACGATTCTCTCTTTGCTTGGGCGCGGTGGCTACGGTATCACTTACCGCGCGCGCCACAACACGAAAGGCACCAACGTCGTCATCAAAGAGCATATGCCGCTCGGCATGGCCTCACGTGAGCAGGGAAACCTGGAATTAATCTTCCCCTCCCATGAGGCAGAAAGACAATTTCAAGCCACTCTGAAGGAATTCCTGGAGGAGATTACTGTGCTGCAGGCGCTGGAAAATCCGGGAATTGTCCCCATCATCGACTGCTTTGAAGCTAACGACACCGCCTACTATGTGATGCCTTTCATCTCCGGGACTCCCCTGAAACCGGAAGAAAAAATCTCACTCGATTCTACCAAACGTCGTAGAGAAGCCTCGCGAATCAAGCAGCAATTGCTCAACCTGCTGCAAACTCTTGAATATTTAGAAAAAAATCATATCATACACCGCGATATCAAGCCCGAAAATATCCTGATCACGTCGCGGGGCAAACCTATTTTGCTCGATTTTGGGTCTGCCCGCCAACTGCAACCGGGAAAGATTTACACCAATGTATTCACTCCGGATTTCTGCGCACCGGAACAATCCCGTGCCGCCTCCGATGCTGCTTTGAGTAAAGCCATAGGTCCGTGGACGGATATCTACTCGCTGGCGGCTACCTTCTATTACATCATATCTCGCTTGGCGCCGCCGACGTCTGAGGTGCGTTCCATTTCTGTTCCGGATCCTTATAAACCCCTCGCCAAACGCCCGGAACTTGTCGATATATACGGATCGGATTTTCTCGCTGCTTTGGATCGCGGCTTGCAGCTTACCCCGGCAAACCGTTGGGCAAGCGCTACCCAGTGGAGGGAAAGTATTGAGGAGAACGATGTGACATCACCCATCCCTCCGCATGTGATGCGCAATCTGAAAATCGCCGGGGTCGGGGTAACGCTCCTTCTCTCTCTCTTCGGCTATCTCACTTTCAATGCTCTATACGGGCGCAAGCAACTGCGTAGCGCCTACAACAACGGTCTCTCCTTCACCGAAGGTCTCCTCCATGATTTTAGCACCGAGTTGGTGGATATTCCCGGATCCATCCCCCTGCAACGCAGAATGAGTGCTAATCTTCAGAAGTACCTTGACTCCATGAGCAAGCTGCCGGAAGGCAAAAATACGAGATTAGACCGCGCGATGGCTGCCGCATGGTTCAATATCGGCTGCACATATATGTCACTTGGACAACTGAATGATGCTAATGCTGCCCTTCTGCACGCCTCTGAACTCGAGAACCTCATCAGCAGCAAATATCCCTCGGATCAGCGTTTCCACTATGAACTGGCTCGAACGCTGATTGTGCGCGCCGAACTAGCCGAGCGAATTAACAACTACGATGAGGCCAAACTTCACATTCTGAAAGCCAAAACTCTATTGCAGGATCTGTACAAAAATTACCCGGATAACCCGGACTACAGCAATGCTCTGGCCGAAGCCCTCCTCTTCGAAGTGTCAAACCTGAGCAATGTGAAAGAACACGAAACACGCTGCCGGACGTTCGAGCAAATTATCAAGCAGTACGACGAGCAGGTCAAACGTTTTTCTCGCCACATTCCGTCGCGCATGGGAAGAGGTACCGCCTATTTCCGGTACGGCTTCTATATGAAAGATATCGGCATGTATTCGGAGGCCCAGGTCGCGTTAAGAAAATCCCTGCGGATATTTGACCGGCTTATCGAGCAGTACCCCTATCGCCTTTCATTCAAAAAGGGAAGAGCCCAGGTTCTCTACCATCTCGGCGAGATGTACTTCTACAAGAGCCTCGAATCTAACAACCCGAAGGAAAAAGAAGAGAATTTCCGTCTTTCAGAACAAATCTTCCATCAGTGCGTCGATGCTGTCCGTGAGCTCCGTAACCTCGACCATTCTAATTTGCAATATCTTTACTTCGAGTGTCGCGCCCTCTGCATCCTGATCGATGTTTCCCTCCAGAGAGGGGAAACGGGCACCGCCGAAGCCGAAAGTCGCTCTATGCTCGAAAAGGCCAACAATCTCCTCGCTGCAGAACCTTATAACAAGTCCTATGTGGAAATCAAGGCACGAGCACTGGCCCTTCAAGCGCTCGCACACCATGCCCTTGCCCATCACGCCGGCAAATCTGCCGGAGAGCTGAAGCAAGCCCGAGACTTGCTCAAGTCACATTTGGATTCGGATGCCATCTCCAACGACAATCTCTTCTTTGCATGCGTGGAAGTTCTGACATGGTCCGCGTCTGTTGCACTGGACGATGGAGATCCGGCATCTGCGCTCAGGTGGCTCTCGGAAGCTCGCACTATTCTTGATCACATCTACGAGGACAGCGGTATCATCACCCCATACTACATCCGCTGTAAAAAGATGATCCTAAACTTACTCCCCCGCGCCGAGGAACAAGCTCAGCACGGGGGAGCACTCTAAAGGCAAGGGCAAAGCCCCCGGGGAATACACCCCGAAAGGGGGCGGATTCCGGATTATTGAATCACCGGAAGCGGGGCTGTGTTCTTCCAATCGCCACGGGTGAAGTCCGGGAATACCTGGGGAGCTCCACCTTCATTTACTGACTTCTCAGAGAGAGGTCCAACTGCTGACCACAGCGCGCCTTCATACACATTCTGATCCATGGGCTCACCGTTGTGCAAGCACTCAATCACACGGTAGAGCATGATGTAATCCATCCCGCCGTGCCCACCATTCTTTCGAGCCGCCTCGCCGAGTCGCTTGTAAAGCGGGTGGTCGTACTTGGCGTAGAGAGCCTTTTCGGCCTGAGGTCCCTGGTACCATTCGTGGTAGCTGCCGGTGGTGGCAATTTCTCCGGCTCCGGGTTGTCCCTTCTCCGGAGCATCAGTCACTCCTGCGCCCAGCTTCTCGCCCGCCACGCGCAAAGGATAGTCCGCCAGCGTTCCCGCCGTGCCCTGAATCGTGTTTTTGCGGTCATATGGACGCGGGCTTGTCTCATCCCACTGCACAAGAATGGTGCGACCGTTTTTCGTTTTGATGATGGAATTGCTGATGTCGCCGCACTTGAAATCGAGCTTGTTCCACTTGTGATCGGCGGGGAAATGCTTCTTGGCATAGGCCGCGCGCCCCTTGGCCGGACTGCTGAAGGAAACAATGCGGTCGAAGGTGTCCTCCCCGCGCGCAAGACTCATGTACTGCGCCACGGGACCAAGCCCATGCGTGGGGTAGAGGTTGCCATTACGACCGGCATAATGGTACGTGCGCCAGGAGCCGCATCCGCGGTTCTCGCTCCACATCTGAGAGCGAAGCTCATGAATATAAGCCGCCTCTCCGTGCAACAACTCGCCGATAACCCCCTGGCGTACCATATTCAGGAACATGAGCTCATTGCGCCCATAGTTGCAATTCTCCAGCATCATGCAGTGCTTCTTGGTGCGCTCAGCCGTATCCACCACACGCCACAAATCCTTGAGTGTGATAGCCATCGGAACCTCTACAAATGCGTGTGCGCCGCTCTCCATCGCATCGATCGCCATCTGAGCGTGAGTCTCCCAGGGCGTGTTGATGATGACTGCATCCGGCTTCACCTCCTGCAGCATCTTCTTGTAAGCATCCGGGCTGCCACTATACTCCGCCGGGCGTTTGCCGGTTTTCTTCTCCATCTGGTCGGCCGTACGCTTCACAGCATCCTCATACACATCACATACCGCTACCAGTTCACAATCCGGAATAGCCGCAAAATGCAGGGTTTGCAAGGATCCTCGTTCGCCTAAACCGATGACCGCTACGCGAACGGTCTCTATCTTGGGCGCGCGAAAACCTCCCATGTAGATAGATCCCTCCGGACGCGCCGAAGCAGCGGATGTATCGACATTGGCTATGTTTTCAGCATGCGTCCTCTCCGCATACACGGGAGAGAGATTGCTTTCCTGCGCAGCACAGAGAGCCGCAACGCACGTCCATCCTGTAATGATTTCTTTTAACATAAGCGTTTCGTGGGTTGGTGGTTGTACTACTGATACGTCCTTTCTCTCTCTTATCTTTCATTCAATTTATATTTTCACGCGCGAGGTCGCATACATCCCCAGAACAAACTCATCTGAGAGAGGTGAAGCAGCAGAGGAAATGCTCTTGTTGACTGATATGACCGTTTATACGCATCATAAATTATAACGACAAGCGGTCATCATGATGATGGCTCTAGAGGGATCTCAGCATGCATTAATGATCTGAAAAAAATCTGCGCAACGCGCACATTATGAATAAATCGTACATCGTATCTCGTACGTCGTACATAGGCAAATGCCCCATTTGTATCCATTTCATCGCCTTCACTGCGCTCATCTCCTATCATTCCGAGCACATGGCGGTTCCTGCATACGAGAAAAAACTTAAGACCTTCATTATAATCGATCTGCATCCCGATGCACTTCTGACATAGCAACCGTTGAGATGTATCGGAATGTTTTTTCTCGTCATCTTCGACTGTGTCTGATAAGATCTATTCGCGTCGTAAACTAATCAACGGACAACGAGAGACGAAGAGCACGAATTCTATGAAGATAAAAATCATCGAGCAACTCTGTTCGGAGGGCGTGTTGCAGCCGGAACAGCTGGAGCGCATCCGACTGGAAGCAGAGAAAGAA
>CANQJI010000107.1 GCA_947624205.1 uncultured Akkermansia sp.
GCATCAAACTTTCGGAGAATCCTTTTTCCCCGTTTTTTACGTCCCTTCGGTGACTTTATTTTTGAGGCAATGCGTGCTGATTAACTTCTCCTCAAATGCGTTTGCTCAGGCTTGCATTTTTGGCAATTTATGGTAGAGTACGTACCGATATGGCGACATCTATTTTACCTCCCGAGCTTGCAGAACTTGCCGCGTCTTTGGCTGCTTCAATGGCTACACATCAACGCGTTGTGTCCGCGAAAGCTCGCATTGGTCTCTTCTACCAAAATCCCGCCGCGACTGAACTTTTTCGCAAGGTGAGCGACTTCGGTGAGCAATTGCACGCCAAAAGTGAGTCCGGAATGAAACCCACGGATCAGGAGTTCGCCAAGTTTGATGCGTTGCGCCGCGATGTGATTGAAAACCCTCTCTGCAGGGGATTTTTGGAGGCTCGCGAAGAGCTGGATTCCATGTTGCGTGCCGTGAATCAATATCTTTACCTTGCCATCGAAAAGGGAAAAGCCCCTACGGCGGAGGAGGTTGAGGATTCGCTCACGCAGAGGGTGGGTGCCTGCTCCTGCGGCGGGGGGTGTGATGGAAATTGCGACGGCTCGTGCCACGAAGAAGGAAAACACTGTCATTGCAAGCAGCAGGGCTAGAAATTCAGGGCAAACGCATTAGGAAATGCGTTTGCCTATGTACGATTTTCGATGTACGATCTGGAGAATTCCCGCGCTTGCGCGCGAATTTGGCGAACGAGAGGGGGCTTGAGTCCATCGCTATGATTTATGAGGCGCATAAACGATCATATCAGTCCATAAGATCATTTTTCTCTGTTGATCAACTTCTCTCAAATGCGTTTGCCCCGACTGGAACTTGATTTTTTCCCGCTTGCCTGCTGATTCCCCATGCTCTCTTTCCTCCGTTCGCGCTCCTGCTTTGTTCTGCTCTCCGCATTGGTGGTGGCAGTGCTGATCGCGATACGGCTCTTCACATCGTGGATAGGCGACCTTCCGTCGCAAGGGGAAGGGGTGGCGTCCACTGCGCTTCTGATCGCCATGGTGGCGGGCTGTGCTTTGGTGCTGGTCGCCGGGCTCTTTCTTGCTCGAAAGAGATGCGTGGAGGGCCTGCCCGATTCCCGGTGCCTGTGGGGTGTCACTTTGCTTGGTGTTCTCTGCGCGGTGAGCTGCAGCATGCTGCCGCGGCATGAGATGAGCGCTCTTCCGCTTCTCATTTTACTTACCACGGGGGCGTTCTGTCTGCTATGGAGTCTGTTGCGTTCCTTGTCCCTCATGTTCTGGTGGGTGTTTTTTTCGCTGGAAATTGCTCAGATAGCCGGCTACACCCAGTACGGCTCCCGCATCAACTCGCTCGTCATCGCCGAAACGATGGAAGCCTCGGCGGAGGAAGTCACCGGCTATTTGAGCTCGATCAATGTGGCGATCGCTCTGAGTTCTCTTGTTGGCAGCGTAGTTCTCTGCTGGCTTATGGCGCGGGTGATGCGGCGCTGCCAAAACCGTCTTCCTCTCCTGAACGCGGGGCTTTTTTTCATGCTGCTAGCGGGGTTGCTGGGGCTGGCAATTCCGCCCGCTCAGCGCCATGCGCGTCACTTCTGGCCCTGTTTTGAAATCTATTCGCTCACCCACGCTTGCGTGGAAGCTATCTTTCACAACCAGGAGACGATTCGCCGGGTGGAGAATCTGCATTCTCCGGCGGAGCAGCCTTCCTCCCTCCATACCCTGCGTGGAGGGGAGGGCGTTGTCCTGGTGGTGCACATCGGCGAGAGTATTCGCGCGGATCGCATGAGTGTCAATGGTTACGAGCGCGACACAACGCCCTGGTTGCGGCAATGTCCACGGTTGATCAATTTTCCCCGCTGTGTTTCGGCGGCGTGCGACACTTGCCAGGCGCAGATTGCCATCCTCACGGATGCCCGCCGGGATATCTACGAGAAAGATCCTTCTCTGCAACCGCACACAGGTTCCGTGCTGGATCTTTTCGCCGCCCATGGGTTCAGGATTTTTGCCTTCTTCGGGAAACGCAATGCCACCCACTTGAAGTATGATCTCGTAGTTCGTCTGCTGACGCGTTGTGCCGAGCAGAAAAATCACGCGCCGGGAAGCCCCTGGACCTCTGTGCCGCAGATGGCGGCTGTCCTGCGCTCCCTGCCGAAGGGGCAGAACACGATCCTCTTTATCAATAACGAGGGGAGCCACACACCCTTCTTCCATTACGACCACGACAATCCGCCTTTCCAACCGGCCGGATCCACCTTTGAAACGCCTTCCTCCCATGCGATGGAAGTGAACAATGCCTACGACAACACCGTGCACTACACGGATGAGTTCGTGCGGCGCGTTACTTCTCTGCTGCAGGGGCGTCCATGGCTCTATCTCTACATCAGTGATCACGGCGAATACCTCGGTCATGACGGCATTTGGGGACGCGCCGCTCTCGGTGAAAGCGGGCGCGATTATCTGAGTACAACCGGCTGCTACGTGGGTGCCTTTTTCATTTCCTCTCCGGAGCTTGAGAAGCTGCATCCCCACTTCGCAGAGTCTCTCCGCGCGTTGCAGTCCCACACCGGCATGCTGATCGCTCAGGAGCACATCTTTCACACCCTCCTCGGTTTCTTCGATTTGCGCACCCCGTGGTACAATCCCGCGCTCGATCTCACCTCGCCCAATCCGAAATCTTACACCGGTCGCCATCCCGAGCAAACAAAGTAGAGAGAAGTTCATCGACGGAGAAAATGCTCTTGTGGATTGATATCATTCGTTTATACGCACCAAAAATCATGCCGGCAGGCGGCCTCATCGGGAAAAAAATAACAGATTATTTGTCATCGTTCAGAAAAATTCGATAGACTGCCTCCAAAATTGGTGTACTATATGCAGGTGAAACGCGCACGAGAGCGCGCACACAACCACTTTTCTTCATCATCACACAATGAGCTGGTATCTGAAAAACAAGATAAGGGCGGAAGTTATGGGGGCGGTAGCCCTGGCTACTCTGGTCTCCTGTAGCGGAGTAAGCAGCGCGGAGCCGGATTACAACCAAATCGGCAAACAATTTTCCGAGGTGTTGCAGTATTCCCACTTTTCGCGGGAGAAGTTCTCTCCGGAGATGTATGGCAAGTTTCTGGATTGCTATCTGCAATCATTGGATCCCCAGCATCTGTATTTTACCCAGGAGGACGTGGAGCAGCTGCGCAGAAAGTACGCGGATTGCTTCGGTGACTACCTGCTGGCCAATGAGACCATGCAGCTGGCGCAGGAACTCTACGGAGCTTACTCGGAGCGCGTGCTGAGGCATCTGGATCAGGCAGCCGCCTGGTTGCAGGAGTACGAAAAGAATCCCCCCACCTTCCAGAGCGACCGCAGTGTCCCGCGTACCCGCCGCAAACTGCCCCGCGCAGAGAACGATGCCGAGCTGGATCGCGTGTGGCGCGACCAAGTGGAGGATATGCTGCTCACGGAAATCTGCCGTCGCGAGAATCTGGCGCGGCTGGCGGCCGAGAAGGGCAAGCCGGATCCCAATGCCAAAGAGTCTTCTCCTGCGTCGAAAATTCTGGCGCGCCTCAAGCGCGTGCGCATGGAGGTGCAAGAGGCGGATCAGGAGGATATGGTATCGCACCTGCTGAATGCCGTGGCGCATGTGTATGACCCGCACAGCGACTTCATGGGCCCCCGGGAGGAAAAGCAGTTCAAGGATACGATCAAGGCCTCGCTCGTCGGGATTGGCGCCCAGTTGAGGGAGGACGACGATGGCTCCACGCGCATTGAAGGCATTGTGAAGGGCGGACCGGCAGATAAGAACGGCCAGCTCAAACTCGGCGACCACATCGTCGCAGTGGATGCCAAGGGAGACGGGCATTGGACGGACATTCTCTACATGAGCATCGATAAAGTCGTCAACCTCATCCGCGGGGAGGAGTCTGTACCGGTGAAACTGCGCGTGCAGAGCGCGGAGAGCGGGGACGAACGCATTGTCACCATCGTGCGGGATGAGGTGCCCATGGCGGAATCTCTCGCCAGTGCGCGTATCATTGATCTGCATGAGGACGGGCCGGATGGAAAGACAAACAACTACCGACTCGGCGTGCTGACCCTTCCTTCCTTCTACGTAGATATGGATGCCGGGAATGTGCATTGCGCGGCAGATGTGCGCAAGTTGCTCGTGCGGATGAACCAGGAAAAGGTGCAGGGACTTGTGGTGGATCTGCGCACCAATGGCGGTGGCTCGCTGGAAGAAGTGCGCAAGATGGTGGGATACTTCGCGGGATACGGGCCGGTGGTGCAGGTGAAGGATGCCCGCGGTCGGGTGGAGAAACTCACGGTGAGCCAGTCACCTCTCTTCCGGGGTGAGATGGTCGTCCTCACCAGCAAGGGGAGTGCCTCGGCATCCGAGATTTTCGCCGGAGCAATGAAGGACTACGGGCGCGCCGCCATCGTGGGCGATTCGACGACTTTCGGCAAGGGAACTGTACAGGTTCCGCGCGATCTCGATGAATTCATGCCGCTTCTCAGCATGCGGGAAGATTGCGGGCTCATCAAGGTCACCGTGCAAAAGTTTTATCGCATCAATGGCGCTTCGACGCAGTTGAGAGGCGTGAGCAGTGACATTGAATTGCCGACCGTGACTTCTTCTCTGCAGATCGGGGAGGGAGAAATGGATTACGCGATGCCCTATGACTCCATCGCTCCCGCCGTCGGCTATGTGCAGAGTCCGCGTGTGAGTTCAATGCTGCCCGAGCTGCGGGCGAGAAGCAAAACCCGCGTCGCCAGGGACAGCGACCTGCAGAACAATGTGTGGTACGCGAACTACCGTGAACGTCTGCAGAAAGAGAATTCCCTCTCCCTGAACAAGGAAAAGCGCCAGGAGCAGATCAACGAACTGCGCAACTTCAAGAAGAAAAGCGACGAGGAAAGGAAGAAGCTCTATGAGATCATGAGCAAGGAGGACGAGAAGCATTTGACCATCTATCGTCTCAACCTCGACGACGCGCATGCCGCAGAGCTCCCCCGCGCCAGCAAGAAAGATAAGGAGAGCTTCATGCGCGCGGCAAAGGATCCGGAAGACGACCTCGAGGAGTCGCTGGATTACCCATCCGGGCTGGATCCCGTGCTGCGCGAGGCTATCTACATCGTGCGCGACATGGTCAGCCTGCGCTGAGCGGGATAATCGCGCAGGACACTCCATACAAATAGCGATGGCTTGACGGCGCCAAGGGAATCAGACGGAGAACACCATGCCACCCTGCGGGAGAGCATGCCGCAGGAGGAGATGCCGCGCGAAAAGTTGCAGCATCTCGGTCGCAGCAGCCTTTCGGATGAAGAGCTCATCGCGATCTTCCTGCGCACGGGAGTGCAGGGGTGCAACGTGATGCAGCTTGCCCACGATATGCTGGAAAAAGTCGATTTTTCTCTCGGTAAGCTGGTGGATATGGAAGTGGATGAGATCCGGCGTCTTGTCAAGGGAATCGGGCTGGCGAAAGCGTGCACATTGGCGGCCGTTTTTGAGCTGGGAAAGCGTGCGGCAAAGGCCTCGCTGAAGAGACCGGAGTTGTCGCATCCGCGCCTCGTCTATGATCACATGATTGAGGTGCTGCGCTCCGAAAGGCAAGAGCACATATTTGCCCTCAACCTCAACGCGCGCAACGAATTGATTAAAACGACGGACATCGGGATGGGAACGCTGACGCGAGTGGTGGTACACCCGCGGGATGTCTTTCGGGATGCAATCAACTACGGAGCAAGCCGCATCGTCCTGGTGCACAATCACCCCAGTGGCAACCCGCAGCCGAGCCCCTTGGATGAAGAGCTCACGACGAGCATCGCGAAAGCGGGGGATGTCCTGCACATCCCCCTGATGGATCATGTCATCATTGGCTACGGCAGCGAAAAGATCGAAGCCAACTACTACAGTTTTCGCTTCGCGGGAAAACTTGGAGAAGAAACGTAAACCCGGAACATCCATGCAGGATTATCACACGCACGTGCCGGGATCTCACGGCGGCTATCTGTGCTCTGTCACGCGGGCAGACTGGCAGCGCGTGGCGAAAGCGGAAGGGATGATTCCCTGCTTCGGGGTGCACCCGTGGCATGCGGCGGCGGAGGATGCAGCAGAGCTCGCCTTTGAGCTGGATGAATGGCTCGCCCGCTACCCGAACGCCGCCGTGGGGGAAACGGGACTGGACGCGACGGCTACGCATGCCGCCACTCTCCCGAAACAACGTACGCTCCTGCACGTGCAACTCGGAGCGGCTTTCCGGCACGAACGCCTAGCGCACCTTCACGGCGCGCACGCCTGGGCTGAATTGCTGGATATTCTTCGGCAGCGTGCGCGCAACGGCACTCTGCCCAGGGTGCTGCTGCATGCATGGAATGGCTCGCACGAACTGGCGCGCAGCTTCCTCGACCTGGGCGCCATCTTCTCTGTGGGCCTCCGCGAACTCTCCCATCCCCGAGCGCAAGAACGCTACGCGCGCATCCCGGCGGACAGGCTTTTCCCGGAAACGGACGATCACCCTGAAAATTGGGATCGCACCCTGGCTCTACTCGCTCTCATCCGCCCGGATTTCATCCGTAAATGAGCACTGTTCCAGCTTCTCCAAATTCGCGCAGCAGACGCGTAAATTCCCCAAGTTGACTCACCGGCACCACCCTGCCGGTTCGCCCCTGCGGGGCAACGCATGCGCGTTGTCCATCCGCACTTACCGCCCGCTACGCGTGCGCCCTCAACGGGGCCGTCGTGCGTGTTGACTCACCGGCACCACCCTGCCGGTTCGCCCCTGCGGGGCAACGCATGCGCGTTGTCCATCCGCACTTACCGCCCGCTACGCGTGCGCCCTCAACGGGGCCGTCGTGCGTGTTGACTCACCGGCACCACCCTGCCGGTTCGCCCCTGCGGGGGCAACGCATGCGCGTTGTCCATCGTACATAGGCGCCCCCGACGCTTTCTAACCACGTCCGTGTGTCGCTCCACAATTCCGCTTTCGATGTGGGCTCTGCTGAATTCGCGCGCAAGCGCGGGAATTCCCCAAATCGTACATCGTACGTCGTAAATCGTCCATGGGCAAACGCATTGCCAAATGCGTTTGCCCGGCGGTTGCTTAGAATTCTACGCGGTAGCCGATGTTGGCGTCCAGGCTCATCCAGCCGCGGC
>CANQJI010000108.1 GCA_947624205.1 uncultured Akkermansia sp.
CGCGTCAAAAAACTCCTCGAGCTCCACGCCAAAGTCGACTTGAAGGATGCTGTCGGCAAAACCGCTGCCATGCGTTACGTGGAAAAGGACGACAATGCAGAAGCCCTGAAACTGCTGCTCGATGCCGGCGCGGATCCCAAACTCAGAAATAAGGATGGCAAGACCCTGCTGCAGCTCGCTCAGCAACTCAAGCGCACCGCATGTGTCCGTCTGCTTCAGGATCGACTCACTCCTCCCTCCCCTGCAAAGCCTCTTCCCGCTTCCTCCTCCAGTCACCTGTGGTGGTACATTATCGGCGGCGTATTGCTCGTTCTCCTCGTCGCCTGCGTTGGTCGCCGCCTGCACCGCAAAAATAAAAGACTCAAATCTTCTTTTATCTTGCTTTTCCTTCTGTAACAGATATACTGTGCGCAGTTTCACACGTTTCCTTCATGATTATGTACATCGCCGCTACCCCCCCCCGTTTTTGTTATTAGCTTATTGTAAGCGTTTTACAGCATTTCTGCTCGCCTGTGTGCTGATATTCGCAGGGGCGACGGGAGCAAAGGAAGAGGCGATAAAACAGGGCACGCCGCAGCAAGGGGTAGAACTGCTTTTTCCGGCAGGCACAGGAAAGCATGCGAAAGGCGCGAAACTCAGCAAGAAAGAAAAACTTGCCGATGCTCTGCTCAAAAAGCTGAAAGCCATCGAAAAGGGTGGCGACGCCAACGCTGTGGACAAACTCGGTCAGACCGCCCTCATGTATGCCGCGGCGGCAAACAACCGCCTTGCCGTCTGCTGGCTCGTAGCGAAAGGAGCCGATGCCACCATCAAGAACGAGAAGGGGGAAACAGCGGCGGAGTTAGCGAAAGACAAGCAGATTCAGGAATTCCTCACGGTTATCTCCCGTGTGACCGAGCCGCTGAACGAGGAAGAAAAAGAGATTTCGGCTCGATTTTTTACCAAGGGAAATGAGGGTGCCATGGCATCTCCGACTAATTTTCGTCCCGCCCGTGGACGAGCAGAAAAGCCCTGCACTCTTACCGAGCTAGGGGTCTTGCTGCGCAATCCCCAGATAAAAATAGAATCGGACTGGTTGTCGTATTCACATAGGCAAAAACAATTGACACCGGAAGTCATGTCTATTTATCTACGACGCGGCACATTGGACATAGCCACTAAAGACGAAAAAGGAGAAAGCGTATGGATAGCGCCGGATTTCAAATCTAGTTCAATCACACTTGCATGTGCCTTGGGAGTCGTACCTCAAAGTCCCGAGAAAAAACTCCTTGTCGCCCTCACGTCAGACAATATGGCACTCGTTGAGCAACTCATCAAGGAAACTCCGGCCCTCATCAACTCGCCTTTCATCAGACAACACGGTAAAGAGAAAATTTCTCTTCCTTTGCTCTGCTTTGCGTCAAGCAGAAATATGATTGATTTGCTTTACAAACTTGGCATCGATGACAGCGATTCTGTAATCCCTGAAAATGAAAGAAATTTGTATTATTACGAAAACCGCCGCGAATTCATCGTTCTGGAACTCATTGAAAGAGTGCCGACCGAAAATATGGATGAGGTTCTCACCTGTCTCAAGGGGCACGGATGGCAACTTCCGCAGTTCTGTCTCCACTACGTCCTTAAAGAGGACGGAGCAAATTTGACCAGACCGGAACGCGAGAAAAAAGCTCTTTTGTTGATCAAAGCGGGAGCGAACATCAACGCAGAAATGGGCTATCTCAAGGAAACACCTCTCCACTTAGCGGCCGTAGACGATTTTCCATCTATTGCCGCCATGCTCATTAAGAAAGGAGCAAATGTTAATGCGGCATTAGCTGGTGGTGGATCCGCTGAGGGCATTACACCTCTCCATCTCGCAGAAAGCACAGAAATGGCTACGATCCTTCTGGAAGCCGGAGCAAACCCAAACGCCATAGACTCCAGTGGTATGACTCCACTCTCCCACGCGAGGAAGGAGACTATCTTGCCACTTGTCAAAGCAGGCGCAAATGTGAATGCAAAAGACGGCGAGGGGCGCACCCCACTCTTCAACGCACAGGGAGACTCTATCTCCCTCTTGCTCAAAGCCGGGGCAGATGTCAACATAACAAATAATGAAGGAAAAACTCCCCTTGTCGATGCCGTGCTCTGGGCAAAAAATGCGGCAGACATCACTCCGTTCATCGAAGCAGGCTTAGATGTCAATGCAAAGGATAAGTACGGCCGCACCCCTCTTTTCTTTGCAGGCGAGCCCTCGGTTGCTTCCGCCCTTATCCAAGCCGGAGCAGATCCGAATGCCAAGAACAATAATAACGAGACCCCCCTCTTTTATGTCAAGGGGGAGGTCATCACCGTACTTGTCAATGCTGGAGCGGATGTCCATATTAAGGACAATTTGGGGCGCACACCAATCTTCCCGGGATTTCGTGCAGGGGGATGGCTTATAAATCGTTCTCTTGAGGACATCAAAACCTTCGCACGCCATGGCCTTGATATCAACGCTCAAGACAACAGAGGCAACACCGCCCTCGTGAATGAGGGTGTGGACCTTTCGGAGACACAAATTCAAGCTCTGCTGGAAGCTGGGGTCAACCCCAATACCAAAAACAAAAAGGGAGTGTCACCACTTCAATGGTATCAACGCTATTCATCAGACCGTATTATGAAACTCCTCAAGAAGCACGGCGCGAAGGAGGAAACGGTCGCTCTCCCCAGCAACAAAAAGAGTGCTCCTTCCAACGAGAAGAAGAATGACCCCAACGAGAAGGATGCAAGGGGTCGCACCAGGCTCATGCTGGTCGTTCTCAAAAAAGGGAGTGAAGGAGAAATCCAATTGCTCCTCCGACAGGGCGCTGATGTAAACGCACGCGACAACGACGGCAACACGGCCCTGCACTACCTGCTCACCGCAGGGGAAAATATTGATGCCCGCCTGAATGCCCTCCTGGCTGCTCATCCCGATGTGAATCTTGCGACCCACAAGGGAACAACGCCTCTTATGATCCTGGATGTGTGCCGGGATCCCAAAGAACGCGTCTCTCGCGTCAAAAAACTCCTCGAGCTCCACGCCAAAGTCGACTTGAAGGATGCTGTCGGCAAAACCGCTGCCATGCGTTATGTGGAAAAGGACGACAATGCAGAAGCCCTGAAACTGCTGCTCGATGCCGGCGCGAATCCCAAACTCAAAAATAAGGATGGCAAAACCCTGCTGCAGCTCGCTCAGGAATACAAGCGCACCGCGTGCATCCGTCTGCTTCAGGATCGACTCACTCCTCCCTCCCCTGCAAAGCCTCTTCCCGCTTCCTCCTCCGGCCACCGCTGGTGGTATATTATCGGCGGCGTATTGCTCGTTCTCCTCGTCGCCTGCGTTGGGCGCCGCCTGCGCCGCAGGAAATAGGAACCGCAAAATCGCGCTACAATTTTCAATACCCGAAAGGAATAATGACGGATAGCCCCCTTTCTTCAATGCCATGCGTATGACAAAAAAACTCGACAGACAATCACCCTCGCTCATCAAGGCATGCTCAGGTATCAACCTCAAGACAATCATGGCAACGCCGCATATCATTCCTTCAGAGCCAGCAATTCAGAAGCTCAACAAGCGGGGAAAATGCATTATGCAACTCACCTCAAGAAATACAGCTCGAAGGAATGAGGCGGGGTCGGTCTCTTATTTCAGGAGATTTTTTGTTATTTCCCTTACCTCGCCTAACGAATCATGATGAATTACCATCGATTTCTCGACAAAACGTTACGCTGAATTCCGATGCCGCCGCGGTCAGAAAACTTTGATGTATCTGCTTCCTGTGAGCGCTATGTGGCATACTTATTCGCCGGCATACTGATTTTTTGTTTTGGCGTAGCGAGCGGACAGGAAAAGGAGCCGGAGTCTGCCCCTCCGCAACAAGGGGTGATGGTTTTCATACCGGCAGACATGGAAAAGCATGCGGAAGGGACTAAACTCAGCAAAAAAGAGAAACGCACAGCTGACCTGATCAAGAAGATCAAAGCCATCGAAAAAGGGGGGGATGTGGATGCCACAAACAAGCACAGACAAACCGCCCTCATGTACGCCGCAGCCTCCGACAATTTTTTGGTCGTCTGCTGGCTTGTGGCGAAGGGAGCCGATGTCAAACTCGTGAGTGAAAAGGGGAAATCGGCTCTCGACTACACCACTGATGCACGAATCCTCAAATTTTTGCGCTTTGTGAATGAGCATACAGCAATTCCGGATCAACCGGCTCTTCTTCCCTTCCCGGCAAGGAGTGCAGAGTACCTGGCTCTCCATGTCCGCTTCGCCCCGCAGACAACCGAGGGTGCACCCGCTTTGCCAATGGCCGCAGATATGACAGGAGAAGGACTGCTGCTTGCGATCGCGTTGCAACTGCCAGCCGGTGACCTTACCCCCGCTCAGCAATTCGCCGCCGCCCTGTTGCAAGGGGAATTGCCCGCCGCTGCCTCCCTGCTACGGAAACACCCCCGGTTGTTGTACGAGCACGGTATACTACGCCTGCTCAATCAGGCGGGCGCCGATGTGAATGTCAAAGACTCCGCAGGGCAAACTCTGCTTCATCGTTTCGTCAATTCCCCAGAGCATGTGGAGGCTCTGCTCCAGGTTGGCGCGGCAGCCGATGCGACGGATAAATACGGCAGGACGCCGCTTTGCCTTGCTGAAAACCTCGATTCCATAAAATTTCTGGCCAAGTCCGGCGCCGATGTAAATGTCAAAGACTCCGCAGGGCAGACTCTGCTTCATCGTTTCGTCAATTCTCCGGAGCATGTGGAGGCTCTGCTCCAGGTTGGCGCTGCGGTCGATGCGACGGATAAACACGGCAGGACGCCGCTTCACCTTGCCGAAAACCTCGATTCCATCCGACTTCTTGCCGACGCCGGCGCCAAGCTGAACACACCGGATGACCAGGGACTCTCCCCGCTTCATCTTGCCGCAAACTCCCCTGAACGTGTCGAAGCTCTCATCCGAGCCGGAGCCGATGTCAACACTGCGGCGCCCTCCGGCAAAACACCCCTGCATATCACGACCTCTGCACGCACGGTGCAGCTGCTGCTCCGGGCCGGGGCAGCTATCGATGCCGCGGACAAACTGGGCAATACGCCACTTATGGCGCATGCGGCTATGGACGACCCTGCCGATGTGGCAACCGCCACCGCCTTGCTGGATGCCGACGCGGATACATCGCTCCTGAATAAGCGAGGCGACAGCGCCTTAAAAATCGCCCTCAAGAATCCGAAGCATCGCCACCTGATCATTGAGCTCTTCGAGCAGCGCCATGTCACCGATATCGTTCTTGACCCGCACATCCGTGATGCTCAGGGACGCACCGCGCTCATGCTCTCGGTCATGGAAAAACAACCCCATATCCCTACCATTCAAAAGCTCCTGGCCAGGGGCGCCGATGTCAACGCGCTGGATCGCCGCGGCTACTCTGCCCTTATGCACTTGCTCGTCACCAGCGATAACCCGGAACTCCTTTCTCTGCTCCTGGATGCCGGCGCAAGAATTGACCTCTGGGGGCGTGACAGAAAATCACCACTCCTTCTCGCCCGGGAGTTCCACCGCGATGCCTCCGTCAAACTCCTCACCGAATACAACGCCACCAGGTTTGACCACATCGTCTCTTCCATCCTGCCCAATGTCCAATTCCCGGAAGACTATCTCTCTTTCCGCAGGCGCAATGACTACCCTCTCACCTACGACACGTGGCGCGACCCCGTTGCCCTGAGTTCCCCGGGCAAGTTTCTCGTCGTCATCGATCTTTCCTCCCAGCGGGGGCTCTTCATTGTAGCTGACCGCCCGGCTATGGACTTCCCGGTCTGCACCGGCAGAGGCCCCAAACACGCCACTCCCACCGGTCTCTTCCGCATCACTGAAAAAGACCGCCACCACCGCTCCAACCTCTACCGCTCCTCCATGCCCTTCTTCATGCGCCTCACCAACGACGGCGTCGGTCTCCACGTCGGCGATGTCCTGCGCACGCCGGACTCCCATGGCTGCATCCGTATGCAGCACGATGCCTGTCAGACGCTCTTCAACCTCCTTCCCCTCGGCTCCGAAGTCGTCATCCGGGAATAATCAGGCTCCTCCCTCCGCCTTGCCTCAGCGCCACACTACGCCCAAACGCTTCCTGCGTCCTCAAAGCACGATTTTGTATTCCTTCCCCCGATATTTCACTTGCGGAGTATAACAAAGCATGGTAGATTGATTGGCATCACTTCCCATAAAGACGTCCCCATGAAATCCGTCGTTACCCCCCCCCAGTATTTGTTATTATCTTATTATAAGCATATTATCACCCTAATCCTGACAAGTGTTCTGGTGCTCGCAGGGTCACTGGAAGCGAAGGAAAAGGCGATAAAACAGGACACGCCGCAGCAGGGGGTGGAACTCCTCTTCCCGGCAGGTACAGGAAAGCACGCGAAAGGTGCCAAACTCAGCAAGGAAGAAAAACTTGCCGATGCTCTGCTCAAGAAGCTGAAAGCCATCGAAAAGGGCGGCAACGTGAACGCCGCAGACAAGCGCGGTCAAACTGCCCTCATGCATGCAGCCGCGCAGGGCAACATGGCCGCGGTGTGCTGGCTCGTAGCAAAGGGCGCGGATGTTACGATAAAGAACAAATCGGGCATGACGGCTGACGATGTGTTGCTAAAATTCCTGAAAGAACAGGGAGAGAAGCAAGGAGGCGACTACAAAAGGTTAGCAAGAGAGTTAGAAAATTCTTCGTTCTCGCTCAGTGAACTATCCCGCATGTTTAAGGAAAAGGGTGGTTACTTTGTGCCCATGCGGTCTCAAGTCAGAATCATCAGGGAAGGAGATTCAGTACTCGTGGAACGCTTTGAAAACCCCGTAATGCCTCAAAAGGAAACATCACCGAAGCCCGATGCCTCAAAATGAACGGTCACCCAACACCGTAGCATTTTCAGCAGGATTTGCAAGTCTTTGCTCAGAGTTGGACTCATCAAATGCTTCTTCTTTTCGTTGCCTTTCTCGTTTGATGTTTTCGTAGAGTTTCTTCAATGTTCCTTCTACTTTGCGACTAAGTTCAACAGGATTGAGCCGAGCGTGTTGAGCCACGAGTCTTTTATATCTCCTCGATTCC
>CANQJI010000109.1 GCA_947624205.1 uncultured Akkermansia sp.
TTTGTAACATTAACTATCTATTCTTAAACACTCGCCAAATCTTTTTCCTGCGCCTTCAGCGAAATTGACCGAGACCCCATTTTTGAGTTACGATATGATTCAATCGGATGTTTCGGTGCCCTCTGTCGGTTCCTTCGCTCCGGCGGCGAGCAAAAGTTTCACGATTTTCTCATGCCCTTTTTCCTCTGCAGTGGCAAGCGCTCTCCCATCCGCATTAGCCCCGGCTTCCAGCAACAGCTTGATGATCTTCACCCTCCCATTCTCCGCCGCCGCAATGAGGGTTGCACCGTAAGTTCTGCCCTGAGCCCGTGCATTGACATCCGCCCCGGCTTCCAGCAACAGCTTAACGATATCTGCTCCTCCTTTCCCCGCCGCCGCCGCGATGAGGGCTGTGCTGTAATTCCCGTCCTGAGTCTGCGCATTGACATCCGCCCCGGCTTCCAGCAACAGCTTAACGATATTTTCGTCCTCGCTTCGCGCCGCCGCGATGAGGGCGGTGCCGTAATACCCGGTCTGAGTCTGCGCATTAACATCCGCCCCGGCTTCCAGCAACAGCTTGACGATACCCGCTTTTCCTCTTTCAGCTGCTGCGATGAGGGCGGTGCCATAATCTCCCTCCCGACTCTGTGCATTGACATCTGCCTCGGCTTCCAGCAACAGCTTAACGATATCTTCGTCCTCGCATAGTGCCGCCGCGATGAGAGCCGTACCGTAGAGGGCAGCTATTGCATTGACATCCGCCCCGGCTTCCAGCAGCAACTTGACGATATCCGCTTTTCCGCTTCCGGCCGCTGCTATGAGTGCTGTACTGTAATCTCCCTTCCAACTCTGTGCATTGACATCGGTCCCGGCTTCCAGCAGCAGCTTGACAATACCCGCTTTTCCTTTTCCAGCCGCTGCGATGAGGGCTGTGCCGTAATCCCCGGTCTGAGCCTGCGCATGGACATCCGCCCCGGCTTCCAGCAGCAGCTTGACGATATCCGCTTTGCCGCTTCCAGCCGCTGCGATGAGGGCTGTACCATAATCTCCGGTCTGAGCCTGTGCATTAACATCTGCCCCGGCATCGATGAGTGCTCGGACTACATCTACTGATGCCTTGCGATGAGCGATCTCCTGGATGAGATGCTGATTGAGTCGTTCTGTCTTTGTCATGATTGTGTGTGGTTGTTGAGGTTGTTTGTTATTGGTTGAAAGGAAAGAAAAAGAATTCGATTCTATGGTCATTTGTTCCATACGAATTGGGTAGGAATATCCACGGCGCCGGCACGGCGGAGGAGGCGGGCGATAGCGAGATGATTCTGCTCCAAAGCGTTCATGAGGGCCGTCTCGCCCCCTGCCACCGCATTGACATCCGCCCCATGATCCAACATCAGCTGCACTATGCTCTCCCGTATTTGACCTGCCGCTACGATAAGCGGGGTTTTGTTGTCTGTGGCGGCGTTCACATCGGCACCGGCGGCAAGCAACATCCACGCTATCTCCGCATGCCCTATTTCTGCGGCGGCAATGAGCGGGTTAGTGAAACGCTCTGCTCCGAGATTCGGGTCCGCTCCGGCGTCCAGCAGCAGACGCACGAGGGTGGGGTCTTCACTTCCCACAGCTGCCGAAAGTGGAGTATGGAAGCGACCCACGACATTCACATCGGCACCGGCGTCCAGCAGCATACGCACTACCCCTTCATGCCCGGATCCCGTAGCCTCGATGAGAGGAGTCGTTCCCCGCGTTTTGGCGTTCACATCCGCCCCGTGGTCCAGCAGAAAACGGACGCTTTCCTCACAGCCCTCATCCGCCGCAGATATGAGCGGGGTGTAGGCATCGAAGAAGCCTCTTCTGAGCTTCGGGTTGATTTTGGCTCCGTGAGCGATCAGATGCTCCATAAGCTTCACATTATTGGTGCGGGCGGCGACGCCCAGCGGCATATCCATGAGGTGATCCCAATTCACATCCGCCCCGGCTTCCAGCAGGATGTCAATCACCTCCCACCGCTCGCCTTTGATGGCCAGGGTGAGCGGGTTATCGTTCAGGTACTCATGCGCATCCAGATCCACGTCCGCCCCCGCCTCCAGGATGAGGCGCACAATGTCACCATGCCCCGCGAGGCAGGCGGAGCTCAGTGCGCCCTGGAATCCGAGACAACGGCGGAATTGCCGGACGTAGCGTTTCTGCCACTCCTCCTCGCCGATTTTCTCTTTATCCGGCACCTCGGGAAAATAGCGCAAGCAGCGGGGATCCGGCTTGCTGTTCATGAGTTGGCGCACGACGTCGATATGTCCGTGGCGGGCGGCGATGCTCAGCGCCGTGCGCGGAGTAGAGCCGGAATCACAGCTCCAAGTTCGGCGGAACACATCTGCCCCCGCCTCCAGCAGGATCTGCACTAGGTCGCACCGTCCCGCCTGCGCAGCAAGGTAGAGGGGCGAGGGCGCGTCTTCCTCGGCAGAAAGTTCCTTCACTTTGGGCAGCCCGTTGCGGATGAGCTTGCGGAATTCCTCCGCGCTGCAGCCGTTGGTAATAGCCTCTGCCAAGTGTTCTTCTTTCGGTCTCAGTCCCTCTCGGTGTTCTTTGTAGAAAATAGTTTTTGGATGATCTTGAGCGCCGGCGAGTCGTAAAACGTGCGCACCCCTCACGTTCCCTTCGTCCAGGGCATTTTCGCGGGCATTTTTGCCGTTCGCTACCGCGTTGACATCGGCGCCGGCGGCAAGCAGTACGTGCAGATTCTCGATATAATACCCATCGTACGCCGCGGCGATCAGAGGCGTAGCGTATTCCGTAGCCAGATTGACATCTGCTCCGGCATCCAGCAACATACGTGTTACCTCCGTGTTGTTTCCCTCAGCAGCTGCAATAAGCGGCGTGTACTCCTGCGTCGGTTTATTCGGATCCGCTCCGGCATCCAGCAACAGCCGCACGCCTTTCGTCAGCTCAGCCTCTGCGGCATCGATGAGTGGGGTATAGTTTCCCGCAACCCTGTTCACATCCGCCCCGGCCTCCAGTAAGACACGAGCAATGGGCACAAAGCGATCATTTCGGACCCAAGCCCCCGCTGCGAGTGGGGTGTATCGTTGCGTCGCCAGGTTCACATCCGCGCCGTGGGCGAGGAGAAAACGCACACTTTCCTCGAAACCTTCCTTTGCCGCGGCAATGAGCGGGGTGTATTCTTCCGTGGCGCCGTTCACATCTGCCCCGCGGTCGATGAGGTGCTGCATAAGTTCCGAATCGTTGGCACGCGCCGCCAGGCACAATGGGGTGTTTTTTTCCGTGTTGCGGTTGATGTTCGCTCCGGCATCGAGCAGCAGGTCGAGCAGCTCCCGTCGCTCGGTCTTGATGGCGAGAGAGAGGGGTGTTTCGTTGTCACGCCAACAGCTTTCCTCATCCGGCTCCGGATCCACCGCTGCCCCTGCCTCCAGAAAAAGCCGCACCAGGTCCACCCTCCCGGCATACACGGCAGAGCACAACGCGCCTTCGAGATCCGGACGTTTCTTTGCCGCCTTCCCGGCATCCAGAAGCATCTGCACGATGTCCGTATGCCCCCGCAGCGTCGCCACGCTCAAGGCTGTCCTCGGCGTCTTCTTATCCCGGCTTCTCACATCATCCTTATTCGGTGGATCGGTCGGATCCTCCCCGGCTTCCAGCAGGAGCTGCACAACATCTTTCCTCCCAGCTTGCGCCGCCAGGTAGAGCGGTGAGCGCTTCCTCCAGTCGTCATCCTTTGATGCTTCCAACGCCCCGTCCGCTATCAGCCGACGGATTCGACCGAGCGTGCACTTCTCATTTTCGATGGCGGCGTACAGCCGGGTCCGAAGTTTCCTTTTTCTAATCTCTTCTTTCATACAAGGTCAAGATCGGTCGGTTGCTTGGTCGGACCCTGCCCGTCGCAGGAGTTCCGCGATTTCTGCGTTTTCATTCTCCAACGCTACATCCAGGGCGGTCTTTCCTCCGACCTCACGGTGCGGGTCAGCCCCGGCGGCGAGAAGCATTTTAACAATTTCCGGGTTCGCACACGCCACCGCCGCAGTGAGGGGATAGATATCCTGTAATACGACTTGAATATTTGCACCGGCTGCAAGCAGGATCTTCACGATATGAACTTTGTTGCCGAAAATAGCATGAATGATCGGTGTATAACCATCTTTGGGGCTTACATTAGGGTCGGCCCCGGCATCCAGCAACAGATTGACAATTTCCTCTTTGCCTCCTCTCGCGGCGACTGTCAAAGGGGTATCTCCAAACTCCCGCCGACCGACTATATTCGGATCCGCTCCGGCACGGAGAAGACATGTCGTAAGGTCAACACGTCCTAACGTGATAGCTGCAGCGAGAGCCGTTGTTAACCCATTGTACGCGTTGGGTGAAGCACCGGCATCCAGCTGTTTCTGCATTTCCTCGAGTGTGCATCCGTTCCATTTCCCCATTCTTTTGGGAAGACCTCCTTCCTTTCGCGTTTTAAACTGCCCCATCAATTCTGCTGCCGTTCCATGAGGACATGGAAAATACTGCGTGTGGGTGAATCCGAGGCTTGTGTGAGCACGCACGGAGAAACTCTCTTTCCCAATGATGGAATCAACGAGTTGCTCGTTCAGTGAGGTTGCCTTTTTCGCGGAGAAACCACCGACCTTGCGCAGCAGATTTGCGACATCTTTGTGTTCTCCACAGACGGCTTCATCCAGAGGTGATTGCTTGCCCCATATTCGATTTTTATCTGCTCCGGCTTTGAGCAGCATTTCCGTGATTTTAAGGTTGCCTACCCTCGCTGCAAGATGCAGAGGACTATAACCGGCAACTTCGCATTCGTTGACTTTGATACCGGCATCGAAGAGAAATTTCACAATGCGAGAATTTCCTCCTTCAATAGCATACCTCATCATCCCTTTCTTTACGGTATCGAATTGTGCCCCATGTGCCAGCAGGTATTTCATGTTGTTCAGCAGTCCGCGACCGGCTGCCGCCTCCAGGGGGTAAGCCCACCAGAAGACGCCGGGTCCGAATGCGGTGACTCTCATGTTGACATCGGCTCCGTGTTCAACAAGGCATTGCAGGATCGGCAGACTCTTCATGGATGCTGCCACGCTGACAGGGGTGAGATCCGATTTACTTGGCGTCAGGTTCACATCGGCTCCGTACCGGACGAGCATTTTCACAATTTCCGCATTCTGTCCCTTTACAGCTTCCAGAAGCGGAGTATTCCGGTCTTTCCTTGCATTAACATCGGCTCCGTCAACGAGCAGTTGCTTGACGGTATCAATATCTTGCATTTGAATGTAGCTGATAAGAGAGGCCCCATCATCCTCGGCGTCCGGCCTTGCGCCTGCACTTGTCAGGAAGCGGACAAACTTCTTATGACCACATTGCGCCGCTTCGATAAGGGCAGTACAGTCGGATCCGTGCTGATTAACATCTGCCCCGGATTCTATCAAGAGTTGTGCGTTTTTGATGTCTCCTATACGAGCAACGTAGATCAACGGAGTTCTCCCCGAATCATCAACTCGGTTAACATCCGCTCCGGCTTGAATGAGTATCTTAGCTACTTTGTACGCCTTATCGGACGTCTTATTGGAGTATTGACAGCCGTAGAGCCGACAGAGATCCAAACTTTCATCGAGCGTTGCCCCGACTGATTGCAAAAGTTTAATTGATTTTATTGACGTATTTTGGACTGCATAGCGCATAAGTCGGTCATACGAACTTTTTTGTCCTTTGCCGGTGATACGGGCTCCGGCATCCAGAAGAAGCTTCAGAATGTTAGGTTGATTATTCCAAACCGCCGCCTCCAGCATTTCTTCCGTTTTTACCTTGATATTCGCACCTGCTTCCAGAAGCAGGCGGACCATTTCCGGATGACGTTTTTTCACCGCCAAGAGGAGCGGTGTGTATTTTTTTGTTCCTTTATTCAGGTTTGCCCCAGCTGCTATCAGTTTCTTAGCAACCTCGAGTTGATTTTCCTCCGCAGCGACCATGAGTGCCGTATTGTAATGCGTCTTTTGATTGACATCGACCCCTTGTTCCAGCAGGTAGTTCACAATATTCGTGTGTCCTCCTTTCGCCGCAGCGATGAGCGGGGTGTAGTGCACCGTTTCGTCATCTAAAGTAAGACGCAATTTTTTTGCATTCTCCTTCGACAGCTTTAGCGCCTCGGCCGCTAATTTCATCAGTACTACCACGTCAAGCCGCCCGTACTCTGCCGCAAATATCAGGGGCGTGTACTTAGTTGTAGGCATACCCAACTGGACTCCCGGGATCAGCCCATCCTCGAGCCATTTGATGACTTGCTCCCTCGTGTAATTTCCGGATTTCATCGCAGTGAAGTATTCGCCTATGGCCTTGTTGATTTTATTGATGTCACCCATGGTTTTAGTAGGTTAAGTTGGTTGAATGGGTAGGGGGTACCGCCGTATGCGGATTGATGGTTTACGGGTTCTGACTTTCTGTCTCGTTGTTCCTCTCTGCTGCCCGTCGCAGGAGTTCCGCGATTTCTGCATTTTCATTCTCCAACGCTACATCCAGGGCGGTCTTTCCGCCAACCTCGCGGTGCGGGTCAGCCCCGGCGGCGAGAAGCATTTTAACGCAGCCGGGACGGTTTTGTGCTGCGGCGGCGATAAGCGGAGTGCAGCCTTTCTTGGGACAGACGTTGGGGTCTGCCCCGGCTTCCAGCAGGAGCTCGATGATTTTGGTGCCCCTGTTGCCGACGGCGGCGACCAGTGGCGCGTCCTCTTCCGTCAGCAGATTGGGATTGGCGCCGACGGAAAGGAGGAGCTGCGTGAGGTCGAAGCGCTCAGCACGTACGGCGGCGATGAGGGCGCTGGTTCTTTTCCAGTGTGCATCGGGACTGGCGCCGGCTTCGAGAAAATCGCGCAGTTCCTCCAGTGTGCAGCGGCTGCCGAAGGCGACGTCGGCGAGGCGGCTCAGACCGTAGGAATTGCGAATGCGCACGGTGAATGTATCCTTGCCGATGAGGGCATTCAGGAGCTTGTCGTCGATCGTCTGCTGTTCCAGGAGCTTTTTGGGGGAGAGGGCTCCGGCTTGGCGCAGGATGCGCGCGATGTCGTAGTG
>CANQJI010000110.1 GCA_947624205.1 uncultured Akkermansia sp.
GTCGAGGAATCCCGTTGAGGTTTTCCCTCTCACTTCTCAGATTATACCACCTCGGGTTAATAGTGTACGATGGACGATGTACGAAGTACGATTTAGGGAGTTCGCGCGCCTACGGCGCGGGTGTGGCGCCTGGCGGCGCCCGGAGGCACTATGTACGATTTATGATTTAGAAAGTTCGCGCGCTTACGCGGGGGTGTGGCGCTTGGCGGCGCTTATGTGAGATTAATGATTTAGAAATTATATGGATAAGGTGACGATGGAGAAGAGGATGCGGCGGTTTGGGATAGATGTGGCGAGGATGTGCCGGAAGAAGGGGCTGCGGCATCCGGTTGATGAGGTGCTGGTCAAGCAGTTGGTGCGCTGCGCGACATCCGTGTGCGCCAATTACCGCGCAGCCTGCCACGGGAAGAGTCGCGCCGATTTCCATGCGAAGATTAAGATCTGCGAGGAGGAGTCCGATGAGTGTGAATACTGGCTCGATGTGGTTGAGGAGATAGGTCTTTTCGGTGAAGAAGAGGTGGCGCCTTTGCGCGCCGAGGCGCACGAGCTTGCTTCGATTTTGTCCGCCACCGCGCGATCTTCGGCAAAATGAAACGACGGTGGCAGGCGGAGCCTGCCTATGTACGAAGTACGAAGTACGATGTACGATTTGGGGAATTCCCGCGCTTGCGCGCGAATTTGGCGGAGCCAGATCGGGAGAGGAATCGAGGAACGACACGCGGACTTAAAGGGAAAGCGGCGGGAAGGCGGTGGCAGGCGGAGCCTGCCTATGTACGAGGTACGAGGTACGATGTACGATGTACGATTTAGGGAGTTCCCGCGCTTGCGCGCGAATTTGGCGGAGCCAGATCGGGAGAGGAATCGAGGAACGACACGCGGACTTAAAGGGAAAGCGGCGGGAAGACGGTGGCGCCTGGCGGCGCCCGGTGGCAGGCGGAGCCTGCCTATGTACGATGTACGATTTACGATGTACGATTTGGGGAATTCCCGCGCTTGCGCGCGAATTTTGCGAAGAACGCTGGTTGGCATGATTTATGATGCGTATAGATGATAATATCAGTCAATAAGGGCATTTCCTCTGTTGATTGACTTCCCTCAAATGCGTTTGCCGTGTATACCCGGCATGCTGCCATATCCTGACGAAATAGCAGGCACATCATGCAGTTTCTTGGGGCCTCGGTTTCATCTCCTGCCGTTGGGGTCATATGGGCGTTTACTGGAATCGAGTTTGGGGAGCGGTTTTTTATACCTCTCTTGAGCGTCCGCTGGCAATGTTTGGAGCAACTGATCCACTCGCCTTGCAAAGTCAGCATCCTGTTCGGCGCGGGACTGCATACTCCACTTGGCGGCCATGGCGGGCAAGTCAAAGTGCTTCTCTTTGAGCATCGACGTATCGGTGCGGTCACGATCATCCTGCTTTCCCCAGAAGCGGACGCCTTGTTGCGGTGGAGTTTCACGTGAGGCGCAGCGCAGGAATGAGACGAGAATTTTTGGATCCCGCGAGGCATCATACGCTCCCCATGCCATGTCGAGGACGATGGCTTCCTCCGGACCGTTCTCCAGCGTCTCCAAGCGGGTGAAGTCAGGACGTTCCGTCGTTGGACTAATGCGCAGGTATCCTTTCATAGTAGGGTCGTAATCCAACGCTTCAAAGGCCTCCTTATTACTCTCCTCCGTATTGGCAAGCCACTCAGCGATGCAGAGCATGAAGCGGTGGAGCCATTGACTGCCTTGCGAAAGCGAGGGACCGAGCAACGGGTAATTCGGTTCTTTCTCGGCTTTCTCCAACAGTTCATGGAGGTGCCCTTCGTGTTGCTGCAGCACGCGCGAGAAAAAGCCGGCGCGGTACATCATGTTCTCTGGCGTCGGTATCAAACTGAGCAGCATCGAAGCATTTTCAAAGCTGGGATCTCCGGCATATTCGAGCATACGCTCCTGCTGCATGTGCAGCTTGAGGGCGTCGAATTGCTCTTTTGTTATGGTACGTTGTGACATTGGGGTGTTGATCTCCACGACGGAATGTTCATTGTCGGCATCTTGTGCGGTAGCCAAGGGTATCCCCATTGCAACGCCCCATGCCAACCCATGCCATAGCCTCAGTTTTTGAGTGAATTTCCGCTTCATGTTTGGGTCTTCTCGCACTCTTGCAGGGACATCAAATCATCCTTTTCGCCTGATGTCAAGTGATTTGCTTCTTTCGCAAAAGACTTTTCCATGGGCAAAAAGGGAGGGCATTATACCAGGGCAAACGCATTAGGCAATGCGTTTGCCTATGTACGACGTACGATGTTGGATGTACGATTTATTAATAATGTGCGCGTTGCGCATATTTTTTCGGATCATTAATGTATGCTGAGATTCCTCTAGAGCCATCATCATGATGACTGCTGGTTGTCATAATTTTTGATGCGTATGAGCAATAATATCATTCAATAAGGGCATTCCTCTGTTGATTAACTTCCCCTCAAATGCGTTTGCCGTGGGCATTATACCCTCCCTGGGAAAGTTTGCTGTCGGACAGCATCAGGAGAATACGCCGATGGCCTCGGAAGCGCAGGCGATCATGTAGTCGCGGTTGAGCTTGGCGATGTTGTCCACAGAGACACCCTTCGGGCAGGCGGCTTCGCACTCGTATTGGTTGGTGCAGTTGCCGAAGCCGAGGGCATCCATCTGACGCACCATAGCGAGCACGCGCTTGTTCTTCTCCGGGTAGCCCTGGGGCAGCAGGTTGAGGTGCGCCGCCTTGGCGGAGGTGAAGAGCATGGCGGAGCTGTTTTTGCAGCTGGCCACGCAAGCGCCGCAACCAATGCACGCGGCGGCGTCGAAAGCGGCATCCGCCGTCTTCTTGCGCACGGGCATGTTATTGGCATTCGGCGCGGAGCCGGTGCGGATATCCACAAAGCCGCCGGCGGCGATAATCTTGTCCAGCGCGGAGCGATCCACAATGAGGTCGCGCAGCAGCGGGAAAGCCTTGGCGCGGAAGGGCTCAATCCAGATGGTATCGCCGTCCTTGAACTGGCGCATGTGCAGCTGGCAGGTCGTCACCTTCTTGCCGCCGTGAGGCACGCCGTTGATGGTGAGCGAGCACATGCCGCAGATGCCCTCGCGGCAGTCGTGATCGAAATGGATGGGCTCCTTGCCTTCGTGGACAAGCTCCTCATTCACGATATCGAGCATCTCGAGGAAAGAAGCCTCGTCCGGGATGTTCTTCGCCTGGTAGGTTTCGATGCGGCCCTGGGCTTGAGCATTTTCCTGCCTCCAGACCTTGAGCGTAAGATTGAGAGTAGCCATAGTGTTAAAAGGTGTTAGGGATTCAGTTTTGCTCGATTATTTGTAGGAACGGATGGCGAGGTGCACATTGTCGAAAGTGAGCGGCTCCTTGTGCAGCACGGGCAACTGGTCCGTGCCCTTGTACTCCCAGCAAGCGACGTAGGCGAAATGCTCGTCGTCGCGCTTCGCTTCGCCGTCGGCGAGCTGGTGCTCCAGACGGAAGTGCGCGCCGCAGGATTCCTCACGCGCCAGCGCATCGTAGCAGAGCAGGGGAGCGAAATCGAGGAATGCCGCCACGCGCCAGGCCTTCTCCAGCTCCATGTTGATGCCCTCCGTGCTGCCTACAATCTTGACATTGTTCCAGAACTCGTCGCGGATGGCGGGAAGTTTCTCAATGGCATCCATGAGGGATTCCTTCGTGCGGCCCATGCCGACATCCTCCCAGATGAGCTTGCCGAGTTCGCGGTGAATCTCGTCCGGCGTCCTGGTGCCTTTGACGTCCATCATCTTCCTGATACGCGCCTTCACGGCCTCCTCGGCCTCCTTGAACTCGGGCGCGGCCGTGGTGACGCTGCCGGGCTTCTGGGTGGTGAGATAGGTCGGGAGAGTGGAGGAGATAACGAAGTAGCCATCGGAAAGCCCCTGCATGAGAGCGGAGGCGCCGAGACGGTTCGCGCCGTGGTCGGAGAAGTTGGCCTCGCCGAGCACGTGCAAGCCGGGGATGGAGGACATCAGATTGTAGTCCACCCAGAGACCGCCCATGGTGTAGTGCGAAGCGGGGTAAATCATCATCGGCTCCTTGTGGGGATCCACGTCGGTGATCTCCTCGTACATCTCGAAAAGGTTGCCGTACTGACCATCGATCCACTCCTTACCCATGCGGGCGATGGAATCCTTGAAATCGAGGAACACGCCGCGCCCGGTGGTCGCCACGCCGCGACCGTCATCACAAGCTTCCTTGGCAGCGCGGGAGGAGATATCGCGCGGGGCGAGGTTGCCGAAAGAGGGGTACTTGCGCTCCAGGTAGTAATCGCGCTCACTCTCGGGCACATCGGAGGCCTTCATCTCGCCCTTGCGGATCTTCTCGGCCGTCTCCCTGCTCTTGGGCACCCAGATGCGACCATCATTGCGCAGGGACTCAGACATGAGGGTGAGCTTGCTCTGGTAGTCGCCCTTCACCGGAATGCAGGTGGGGTGAATCTGCGTGAAGCAGGGGTTGGCGAAGTAGGCGCCTTTCTTCCAGCAGGCGCAAGCCGCACCCACGTTGCAGCCCATCGCATTGGTGGAGAGGAAGAACACGCGCCCGTAGCCGCCGGTAGCCAGCAGAACCGTGTCGCCCGCATAACTCTTGATTTCGCCGGTCACCAGATCACGCACCACAATGCCTTTCGCATGACCATCCACGACCACGAGATCCATCATCTCCGTGCGCGGGTGCATCTCGATGTGCCCCTTGCCGATTTCCTTCTCCATCGCCTGGTAGCAGCCCAGCAGCAACTGCTGTCCGGTTTGTCCACGGCTGTAGAACGTGCGCTTGAGCTGAGCGCCACCGAAAGAGCGGTTGTCCAGGAGACCGCCGTACTCGCGCCCGAATGGTACGCCCTGCGCGACGCATTGGTTGATGATATCGCAAGAGACTTCGGCGAGGCGGTATACGTTGGCCTCACGGGCGCGGAAGTCGCCGCCTTTCACGGTATCGTAGAAGAGGCGGTAGACGGAGTCGCCGTCGTTCTGGTAGTTGTGCGCGGCGTTGATGCCACCCTGAGCGGCAATGGAGTGCGCACGGCGGGGAGAATCCTGGTAGCAGAAGCACTTCACGTTGTAGCCCAACTCGGCCAACGTGGCTGCGGCGGAACCACCAGCGAGTCCGCTGCCCACGATGAGAACGGTATATTTGCGGCGGTTGTTGGGGTTAATGAGCTTGGCCTCGCGCTTGTACTTGGTCCACTTCTGCTCAATCGGCCCGTCCGGGATACAGGAATCGGGCATGTAGTCGCTTTCCGGAAACTTGATGTCTTTCATATTGGGAGAAGAGGTAGAGGTTTAGTGAAGGATGCCGGTGAGAACGGCCAGAGGAATGGAAATGAAGCCGGCGCAAACGACAAGGGCAAAAAGCACAGCCACGATGTTATAAAGCGGACGCACCTTGCGCGTGCCCAACCCCAGCGTCTGCATCACGGATTGCACCCCGTGGCGGACGTGCATGAACAAGCAACAAATCGCCACGATGTAGGCTACGCTGCTCACCGGGTTCTGGAAGCCGCGCACCACGTGCTCATAGCAGTTGGCAGGGTCGCCATTGAGGGTGAGCTGCCAGAGGTGCAGCAGCAGAAAGCAGAGGATCATCACGCCGGTGATGACCATGGTGCGCGAGGAGAGCGTTGCTTTCAGCGTGCCTTCCTTCTGGTAGTGCGTACGGGCATTGTAGTTTTCGTACTTGAGCACCAGCGCCAGCAGCACATGCACGGCAAACACCGCCAGCAAGCCCAAGCGAATCGCCCAGAGCAGCCATGCAGGCATGCTGTGCAGCCCCGTGGCGTACACGTCGATCCACGAACCTTCGGCCGTGGTGCCGTAGATAGTCATGTTCCCGGCTAAATGACCTACCAGGAAGAGGAGGAGACACGCCCCAGTGAGTGCCACTAGAATCTTGCGGCCAATGGAGGACGTGACGAACTTGCATGCGGTCGTGATGATATCGTTCATAGGTGCAGGTTTACACGTGCGCGGTCAGTTTACCCCACTTCCTCACGGATTGCAAGAAAGATTCCAATTCCATCCGCCTTTTTCTGAATTATCCATGGAGTACGATGTACGACGGTGGTGGCGGCGGAGCGCCGCCTATGTACGATTTACGAAGTACGATGTACGATTTGAGGAATTCCCGCGCTTGCGCGCGAGTGTGGCGGAGCAGATGCGATGGAGGAATGGAGGAGCAACCATCGGACGTAGTTAGAAAGGGGAGGGAAGGCGGTGGCGGCGGAGCGCCGCCTATGTACGACGGTGGCACCTAGCGGTGCCTATGTACGAAGTACGATGTACGATGTACGATTTGGGGAGTTCCCGCGCTTGCGCGCGAGCGTGGCGGAGCAGATGCGATGGAGGAATGGAGGAGCAACCATCGGACGTAGTTAGAAAGGGGAGGGAAGGCGGTGGTGGCGGAGCGCCGCCTATGTACGACGGTGGCACCTAGCGGTGCCTATGTACGAAGTACGAAGTACGATGTACGATTTGAGGAATTCCCGCTCTTGCGCGCGAGTGTGGCGGAGCAGATGCGATGGAGGAATGGAGGAGCAACCATCGGACGTAGTTAGAAAGGGGAGGGAAGGCGGTGGCGGCGGAGCGCCGCCTATGTACGATGTACGATGTACGATGTACGAAGTCAACCATAATTAAGGGGGGAAGTAAAATTTTTTTTGTGCGGTGGTGAGAATACTGCTGCGCC
>CANQJI010000111.1 GCA_947624205.1 uncultured Akkermansia sp.
ATCGCTGAGAACTTCGGTACACTAATTATGTCCGATCACCTTTCTTTTTTCGGTACACTATTTTTGTCCGATCACGGGCAAACGCATTTGAGGAGAAGTTAATCAACAGAGGAATGCCCTTATTGAATGATATTATTGCTCACACGCATCAAAAATCATGACAACCAGCGGTCATCATGATGATGGATCTAAAGGGATCTCAGCATCCATTAATGATCCGAAAAAAATCTGCGCAACGCGCACATTATGAATAAATCGTACATCGTACCTCGTAAATCGTACATAGCAAACGCATTTCCTAATGCGTTTGCCCCGGTCTGATGGCTTGACAATTCGGTCTCTAAAAGGTAGAGTTTCTATCGTTAACACCGGCTTATTCATCATGGAACCCTACAGCATGAAAAATCCTTTCCCCGCTACGGTGCGCACCGTGCGGCACATCACGAAACCCGGCAGCGCCAAAGAGACGATCCACGTCGATTTCTCCCTTGAGGGCTCCGGACTGGAATACACCACCGGCGACGCTCTTGGCGTGTTTCCTCGCAATGACGAGCAGCTCGTGGACGCGCTCATTGCTGCGCTGGGTCTGCGAGCGGATGAAACAGTGTCCCTTCCCGACGGTTCGCAGACTTCTCTGCGTGAAGCGCTCATCGGCGTTTGCGATATCACTGCGTTGAAGAAAGGCGCGCTCAACAAGTGGAACGCCGTAGCGAAGAGCGCAAAACTCAGCGCCCTGCTGGAGGACAAAGAAGCGTTGAAAGAGTACTGTTACGGTCGTGACTGGCTGGATGTGGCAAACGACCCGGAAACTACCGCGCATTTCGCTAATGCGGCAGATTTTGTGGGTATCTTGCCGAAACTCACCCCTCGCCTCTACTCCATCGCATCCAGTCCGGACGCTGTGCCGGGACAGGTGAGTCTCTGCGTCGGCGCTGTGCGTTACGAGAGTCTTGGACGTTCCCGCAAGGGCGTATGCTCCACATTCCTGGCAGATCGCATTAAGCCGGGGGACCAGGTACGTGTATTTGTGCACAGCAACAAGAATTTCCGCCTGCCGGGAGACGGCGCAACTCCGATTATCATGGTCGGTCCCGGCACCGGAATTGCCCCCTTCCGCGCTTTCTGGCAGCAGAGGATCGCCGACCATGCTACCGGCCCCATGTGGCTCTTCTTCGGCAACCCGTACAAAGCGACGGACGGCTGCTACGAGGATGAGCTCACCCCCCTGGTTGCGGATGGTGCGCTGAAATACTCCGTCGCGTGGAGTCGCGACCAGGATCACAAGATCTATGTTCAGCATCTGATGGATGCTGCCGGAACAGAGATATGGGAGTGGCTGGAGAAAGGAGCCGCCGTTTACATGTGCGGCGATGCCAATCGCATGGCAAAAGATGTGGAGCAGACTCTCCTGACTATCATCGCACGCGAGGGCAAGATGAACGAGCAGCAGGCAGCTGATTATCTCTCTGCCATGAAAACTCAAAAGCGCTACCAGAAGGACGTCTATTGACGCTCCTGACCCCCGCTGTACCAATCTCTCAAGAGAGCGATATCTTCGCAGAAATCATCGAGTCTTTCCCGGAAATCCTTGACGGTCTCCACGGAGATTCGTTGACCCGGTCGCACGTAGGAGAGGAATTGACGGACGAGGCCCTTGTCAACGCAAATGTGCCGGTGCGCATCGATCTCCTGCGAGGGATTTTCAATGCCGGCGAGGTGGAACATCGCGGGCTTGAGGCGCATGAAGTCCTCAAGCATTTGCCGCAGGGGAAGGCCATGAGTATTCGCACTGCAGAGGGCGTGCTCAAAATCCAGGCAAAATCCGCAGCCGGACTGCGCACAAATAAGCTCGATCTCCTCCGGCAAGGCGCCGCGACACAGGAGCAAACTGCCATCATCGCGCAAAACGTGGTGAGGCTTGTTTTCGACCAAAGCGCGGGGCTCTCGGAGGGCTCTCAGCTGCCGCGCCGTCTCCCACGCTTCTCCTCCCATTCCGCCATGAATGATGATGAACTGAGCTCGGAGGGCATCCGCAAACTCCCTCACTTCGTCAAATAGCGCGCAATTGTGGGAGAAGAATGGGGCCTGAGCAAGATTGAAGCCATGAGCAAAATGCGGGCAATGGATGATGTAGGGAACATCCAGTGAGCGCCAGGAAGCAAGGCCGGCGGCAGTACCGGGCACGACGTAGAGTTCAATGTAATCAAAAACGCCTTGCTCATACAGCTCTGCAGACGAACGGAGATAACTCTTCGCGTTAACCGACCAAAGTTTGAGACCGTATCGCGGCTGCATGAGGGAAACGGTATTCACGGTCAGTCGCGCGATATCCTCTGCAACGCCCACAGGAGAATGAGCACGAGAATAATCGGCCAGGCAAAACTTAACACCCCGATCGCTAAAGCAATGATAACCACCATCACCGCGATGAACAGAACCAGCGTACGCCACCCGAATGTGCGAGCGAACAGACGCCACAAAGAGGGATTGGCCTCCTGCTCTTCCTCCTCGCGCAAATCGACATCTACCAAACGCCGCCACGTGGAAGAATTCGCCTTTCGCACCCAGGTATCGTCGCTGATTTCCCCGGCAGCGCGCAGCCGCACGAGATCATTCCCGCTTACCGGACCTTTTTTTGACTCACCGGTGTCGTAATAAAAACTGCGCGCCATGGATGATTTTATATGGTCTGTTTATCACGCGTGGATCTGCAAGCCATCTGCAGCAAGAGTCGCTTCGTGGAAGGCCTCTGAAAGCGTGGGATGCGCAAAAATTGTGGCGTGCAAATCTTCGTCTGTCAGCTCAGCGTGCAGAGCTACACTCGGCATGGAAATGAGCTCCGTTGCATTTTCACCAACAATGTGCGCTCCGAGCAGCTCGCCATTCTCCGCTCCGAAAAGCAATTTTACAAAACCTTCTGTTTCCCCGGCCGCCACGGCGCGCCCAATCGCCTGGAACGGGAACTTCCCGACCTTGTAGGCGACACCCGCTTCCTTCAGCTCGCGCTCGCGACGCCCCACACTGGCAACCTGCGGATGACAATACGTACAGCCCGGCACATATTGCGCCTTCTTCGGTTTTGCACCCGTCACAAACATTGCTTCCACAGCCTGCACAGCCTCAAAACTAGCAACGTGCGCCAGCATGACGCCGCCAATGCAATCGCCGACGGCATACACCCCGGGCAGGCTCGTCTCATAACGATCATTTACCTCGACGAATCCGCGTTCGGTGAGCTTTAATCCGTCAGCCGCAGGCACTACGGGACGCACGCCGGCCGCTACCAGACAAACCGCGCTGTCGATCTCCTTCTGTTGACCGTTCTTGGTGGTGATAGCAACACGCACGCCGCCTTCGGGCAATGTCTGCAAACTCTCCACACGTGCGCCGGTATGACTCACAATGCCGCGTTTTTTGAAAGCGCGCTCCACGGCGGTGCTCACCTCATCATCCTCCAGCGGGAGAATACGCGGCAAAGCCTCGATGAGCGTGATCTTCGTGCCGAAACAATGATAAATGTAGGAAAGCTCCGTACCGATGGCGCCGGTACCGATGACAACCATACTCTCCGGCAGCTCCGGGAGCACGAGCGCATCCCGACTGCCGATAATCGTCCTTCCGTTGAACTCCATGCCCGGCAGCTCACGAGTCTTTGCTCCTGTCGCTATCAGGATATGCTCTGCCTGCAAGGTCTTCGTCGTGCCATCCGGTTCCGTAACCAGCACCGTTCCGGCACCGGGAATACTCGCCTCGCCGGTCATGGATTCAATCTTGTGTTTGCGGAAGAGGAACTCTATGCCGGAGCTGAGGCGATCGCTCACATCCCGCGAGCGCTTCACCACTGCCGCCCAATCAGCTTTTACCTCGCCCGCAACCTGAATCCCAAATTCCCCGGCGCGAGTCTTCAGAGTCTTGTACAACTGAGCATTCTCCAGCAGAGCCTTGGTGGGAATGCAACCCCAGTTCAAACACGTTCCCCCCACGCGCTCTTTCTCCACACATATCACCTTTTTACCCAATTGCGCCGCACGAATGGCTCCCACATACCCGGCGGGACCTCCGCCTATCACGATCAAATCATATTCCATGCGCGTATCATAGCTTTTTTGCCCTCTTGTTTCAAGACATTTCACATCACCGTTAGCTGTGTGTTTTTTCTTCCCCTCAAGCCACTTGAACGGGTATAATGCGGTGCATGGAGAAAAATTTCTGGAGTATATCAACTGCTGCTGAAAACACGGGGTTCTCAGTGCCCACCCTCCGCTTCTACGAGCAGGAGGGACTGATCACTAACGTACCGCGGGATGGAACCGGCAACCGCTATTATGGCGAACGCGAACAAGCGAGACTAAACTCCATCCGATGCCTCCGCGCGGCGGGTCTGTCTCTCGCAGATATGAAACGCTACTTTTCACTAACAGAAGAGGGAAGCGAGGAAACCCTGCGCGTGCGCCGGGAAATTTTACAGCGCACCCGGGAGAACTTGGTGGCTCAGAGCAATGAATTGAAACGTTGTCTCCAATTTCTCGGCATTAAAATCGCGTACTACGACACCGCCATTGACGCGGTAGAGCATGGGAAAAAGATGCCATCCTTCAATTCTACAAGTTTGAAAAACTGTTTTCCCCACAAAAAGTGCAGCAGCAACAAAAAGGCTACCTAACGGATTGTGCACTCCGTACGTGGTAAACGACGCCCCAGCCCGGTGAAAATATCCCAGGGGATTGTGTCTGCCAAATTTGCCACGCGCTCCACCGGCACGTGGGTACCAATGAGCTCTGCCACATCCCCGGATTGAACATCCGGCACGGCGCTCACATCAACCATAATCTGATCCATCGTTACCCTCCCGAGCGTGGGACACACCTTCCCTCGCAGATAAACACCCAGTCCGCGTCCACCAAGTTGGCGGCGCCAGCCGTCAGCGTACCCGATACCGATAGTTGCCACACGCATGGGCTGTGAAGTAATAAAAGTTCGTCCATACGACACTCCGTGCCCTGCCGGCAATTCACGCACGAGCGTCACCCGTGCCAACAGACGGAGTGTTGTGCGAAGAGACTCCGGCGGGGCCGCATTGCCGGGAGCAACGCCGTAGAGCATCAACCCCGGACGCACCAATGTCGCCGAGGGCACACGAAAGCCGAGTATCCCTGCACTCGCCGCCGTATGAACATAGCGCAAAGAAGGAAAAATTCTCTTCACCTCCGCTACACAATCCTCAAACAGTCTGATCTGTTGATGCGTGAAAATCTCATCCTCATCCGCCACCGGAAAATGAGACATGACCCCATCAATCCGCAAAGCCTCCATCTCCGCCAGCCGGGGCAGAATTTCTCCGAGTTCACCGGGCAAAAAACCTTCGCGCCCCATGCCTGTATCGATCGCGAGATGCACGGACATAACACGATGAAGCTCACAAGCCAGGCGCTGAAAATGCTCCGCCTCCGAAACGGATGAAATGGTACACCCCCAGGAGCGAACAACAATTTGATCACGTTCCACGGGCGGGGTGGGCCCCAGGATGAAGGGGGGAGTGGACAAACCGGCATCCGCCAGACACTGCGCCTCCGCAGCATTCGCCACGCCGAAATAGGTGGGGTGCTCTTGCTCCAGGCGTCGAGCTATGCCGAGAATACCGTGTCCGTACGCATCGGCTTTCACAACAGGCATAATACCCGATTCCGGCATCATGCGGCGTACGATGGAATAGTTGTGCGCAACGGCCTCCGGATCCACCTCAACCCAGGCTCTGTGGTTATCATCCGCCATGCTGTCGGCACTTTAGCACCAAATAGCGCGAGGCGCAAGTGAAATACGAACTCCGGCACGGCAAACGCATTTGGGAAGAGATTAATCAACAGAGAAAAGGCCTTTATTGACTGATATGATCGTCTATACGCATCATAAATCATGCCGGCAAGCGCTCCCCGCCAAATTCGCGCGCAAGCGCGGGAATTCCCATCCACCGAGCCGTCGGGCATCTTCGCAAGCTCCGCGCCAAATTCGCGCGCAAGCGCGGGAATTCCCCAAATCGTACATCGTACCTCGTAAATCGTACATAGGCAGACTCCTGTCTGCCCCAGCCCTGCCGGTTCGCCCCTGCGGGGCAACGCATGCGCGTTGTCCATCCGCACTTACAGCCGTCGTGCGTGTTGTACATCGTACATAGGCAAACGCATTTGAAAGAACTCAAACGACAGACACAATACTCTTATAAACTGATATTATCGTTCATACGCATCAAAAATCATGACAGCAAGAGATCATCATGCTGATGACTCTAAAGGAGTCTCAGCATACATTAATGATCTGAAAAAATCTGCGCAACGCGCACATTATTAATAAATCGTACATCGAAAATCGTACGTCGTACATAGGCAGACCCCGTCTGCCACCGCCGCTTTCTAACCACGTCCGCGCGTCGTTCCTCAATTCCGCACCCGCTCCGCCAAGTTCGCGCGCAAGCGCGGGAATTCCCCAAATCGTACATCGTACCTCGTAAATCGTACATAGGCAAACGCATTAGAAAATTGGATTCATTTTAAGGAAGGAGACAAGAGGTTCATTTATGCTCTAATTCGTTGCCAAA
>CANQJI010000112.1 GCA_947624205.1 uncultured Akkermansia sp.
AAAATGCTATGCTCTTGGGTGACCGTTTATTTTGAGGCATCGGACTTCGGTGACTTTTTCTTTTGAGGCATTACGACCTCGGTTGGCAGGGGAATGTTAACGGGCGGAGGCGTGGAATTCCTGCAAGGTGCAGACGTCGGTGGTTTTGTTCTTGTTGTGAAGAATGGCTGAGGCGCAGGCGCGGGCGGAGGAAAGATCCGTGCAGTAGGAGACGTTGTTGTTTACAGCAGCAGCGCGGATCGCGACTTCGTCCTCGCGGGCGTCGTGGGAGCCGGGGGTGTTGATCACGAAAACGATTTCACCATTCTTGATGCGATCGACGATGTTCGGGCGGTGTCCTTCCAGCACCTTGTAAGCACGCGAGCAAGCGATGCCGTTTTTCTGCAGGTGCAGCATGGTGCCCTTCGTGGCACAGATGGAGAAGCCCGCTTTTTCGATATCTCTGGCGATGGCGGTGCAGGTCTCCTTATCGCGGTCGTTTACAGAGATAAACACGAGACCGGCGTCCGGCAGGGCGTTGAAGGCGGAGATCTGGCTCTTCATGTAGGCAACTTCCGGATCGCGGTCGATGCCCATCACCTCGCCCGTGGAGTGCATCTCCGGTCCCAGCACCACGTCAATGCCCGGGAAACGGTTCCAGGGGAATACAGCTTCCTTCACCGTGTAATAGGGAGGAATCACCTCTTTGGTGAATCCGAGTTGCGGGAGGGTCATGCCGCTCATCACCTTGGCAGCAAGCTTGGCGAGCGGTACACCGATGGACTTAGAAACGAAGGGGATTGTGCGGGAAGCGCGCGGATTCACCTCGATCACATAGAGTTGCTCGTCTTTGATGGCGAACTGACAGTTCATGAGTCCCTTTACATGCAGGCGCGCGGCGAGTTCCCTGGCGGCGCGCATCATCTCCTTGTGCATGGCGGGAGACACCTTGTTGGGAGGAATCATGCAGGCGGAGTCTCCGGAGTGGATGCCGGCGGGTTCCACGTGCTGCATGATGGCGCCCACGACGCTGATCTCACCGTCGGCAATGACATCCACGTCGATTTCCATGGCGTGCTGTAGGAAACGATCCACCAGCACCGGGCGCTCCGGTGAGGCATCCACCGCCTCGCGCATGTAGGTGCGCAGCTCCTGCTCGTCGTACACGATCATCATAGCTCGTCCCCCCAACACAAAGGACGGGCGCACCAGCACGGGGAAGCCAATGCGGTGAGCCACCTGCACGGCTTCTTCTTCGTTGGTGGCAGTACCGGCCTCTGCCTGTTTCAGGCCGATTTCATCCAGCAGGGCAGAGAAGTATTTGCGATCCTCTGCGAGCTCAATGCTGCGTGGGCTTGTGCCGATAATGGGCACGCCGCGCTCCTGCAGGGCAGCGGCAAGGTTCAGCGGAGTTTGTCCGCCGAACTGTACGATAACGCCATCCGGCTTCTCCTGGTCGCAGATGTTGAGAACATCTTCGAGAGTCAAGGGCTCAAAATAGAGTTTGTCGGATGTATCGTAGTCGGTGGAGACGGTTTCCGGGTTGGAGTTCACCATGATGGTCTCGTAGCCGAGTTCCTTCAGGGCGAAAGAGGCATGCACGCAGCAGTAGTCGAACTCGATACCCTGACCGATACGGTTGGGACCTCCGCCCAAGATGACGATTTTTTTCTTGTCGTTCGGGCGCGCTTCGTTTTCATCCCCGTAAGTGGAGTAATAATACGGCGTGTAGGCTTCGAATTCTGCAGCGCAGGTGTCCACCAGGCGGTACGTAGGCAGAATGCCCTGCGCCTTGCGCTCAGCGCGCACATCGTCCTCCGAGCAACCGCGTGCCAGCGCGATCTGGCGGTCAGAAAAACCGAGCTTCTTCGCTTTGCGCAGATCGAGCTCTTTGAGCTGCATGCCGGCTTCTGCAAGCTGCCGGAGCTGATCAAGGAACCACGGGTCAATGCCGGTGAGGTCATGAACTTCCTCCA
Source organism: uncultured Akkermansia sp. (assembly GCA_947624205.1). Classification (GTDB taxonomy): domain Bacteria; phylum Verrucomicrobiota; class Verrucomicrobiia; order Verrucomicrobiales; family Akkermansiaceae; genus Akkermansia. The sequence goes on from CANQJI010000112.1 coordinate 1,956, forward strand.
AGGAGAAGCCATTCACAAAAGCTGTTTGGAGCCAGAAGATTCTCTCGGCGTGAGGTATGGCGAGTTTGGCGGCGATTTCCTCGCGGGTCGGATTCTGCGGGCACTTAGTGTCAAAACCAAAGCCCCAGCGTCCCGTCTCCAGCGAGCGCAGCGCTTTCTGCAAAGATTCCTTGAAGGTGCGACCGATGCTCATCACCTCGCCAACACTTTTCATGGACGTGGTGAGTCGCTCGTCTGCCTTCTTGAATTTTTCGAAAGTGAAGCGAGGAACTTTTGTGACCACGTAGTCGATGGAGGGTTCGAAGGAAGCCGGCGTCTCGCGGGTGATGTCGTTTTTGAGTTCATCAAGCGTGTATCCCACGGCGAGTTTTGCCGCGAGTTTCGCGATGGGGAAACCGGTGGCTTTGGAGGCCAGGGCCGAGGAGCGACTCACGCGCGGATTCATCTCGATAATGATCATGCGGCCGGTCTTGGGATCCATGGCGAATTGAATGTTGCTTCCGCCGGTCTCCACACCGATTTCGCGTATGACAGCGAAGGAAGCGTCGCGCATGATCTGGTACTCGCGATCGGTGAGCGTCTGGATGGGCGCCACGGTGATGGAGTCCCCGGTGTGCACCCCCATCGGATCCATGTTTTCAATGGAGCAGACCACCACGCAGTTGTCATTGCGATCGCGCATAACCTCCATCTCGTACTCCTTCCATCCCAGCAGGGATTCTTCAATGAGCACCTCAGTGACCGGAGAGAGATCCAGCCCTCGTGTGACAATTTCTTCAAACTCGGTTTTGTTGTAGGCAATGCCGCCGCCGGTGCCGCCCAGTGTGAAGGCGGGACGAATGATCATCGGGTAGCTGCCGATCACGTTTTTTGCCACATCCCAGGCCTCCGCCATGCTATGCGCCGTTCCGCTGGCGGGCACATCCAGCCCGATTTTAATCATGGCTTCCTTGAAACGCTGCCGATCCTCGCCCTTGTCAATGGCATCGGCGCTGGCGCCGATCATCCGCACGCCGTTGCGCTCCAAGACGCCCTTCCGGTAGAGTTCCATGGCGCAGTTGAGGGCAGTCTGTCCGCCCAGCGTGGGCAGCAGCGCATCCGGTTTTTCTCGCACGATAATTTTCTCCACGTACTCCGGCGTGATAGGCTCAATGTAAGTGCGCGGCGCCGTCTCCGGATCCGTCATGATGGTGGCGGGATTGGAGTTCACCAGCACCACTTCGTACCCTTCTTCTCGCAGCGCTTTGCAGGCCTGAGTTCCGGAATAGTCAAATTCGCACCCCTGACCGATGATGATGGGACCGGATCCAATGACGAGGATTTTGCGGATAGAGGTATCTTTCGGCATATCGTGCGTGGCTAAACTTGCAGATATATGCCACAATCGTGACTGAATTGCAAGCAAAATAAAGGTAAACCCAAGGCAAACGCATTTGGCAATGCGTTTGCCTATGTACGATTTACGATTTACGATGTACGACGGTGGCGCTTGGCGGCGCCTATGTACGAGGTACGATGTACGATGTACGATGTGCGATTTGGGGAATTCGCGCGCTTGCGCGCGGAGCAGGGGCATTTTCTGTGTTGGTTAAGTTTTTGGAGAATGCTGTTTATTTTGTGTGAACTTGACTATTGGGCGGGGAGTGTGGTAGCATCATGCCCGCATGATCACGGACGGCGAAGCACTGAGGAGGTGGGTTGAGCGCGCGAGCGCACAGGCTCCCGGACGCGTCGTGCTGGATCTGGAAGCGGACAGTCTGCACTGCTATCGGGAGCGGTTATGTCTGATTCAATATGCGGACGAGTTGGGCGTGGAGATAATAGACCCGTTGGCGATTGAAGATATGACACCGTTCAGGGACTGGCTGAGCGAGGCGCAGGTGTGGATGCACGGGGCTGATTACGATATGTTTCTGCTGCAGAAAACTTTCGGCACATTGCCGAAGTTTCTTTTGGACACGCAGGTGGCGGCAAAACTACTGGGGTATGAACAACTCGGACTTGCATCTCTCGTGGAGCAATTTTTCGGCGTCACACTGAGTAAGAAAAATCAGAAAGCCAACTGGGGGATACGCCCCATACCTGACGATATGCAGCAGTACGCCCAGGGGGATGTGACCTACATGCTGGGATTGGCAGATCAACTCGTGGAGCAGCTGCATGAAAAAGGGCGCTACGACTGGTTTCTGGAAAATTGCCGGCACAACATGCGGCGGGCGATAGAGCGGCACGAGAATCGGAGAACTGAAGTCTGGCGCATTAAGGGCAGTGGGAAGCTGGGACGACGAGGTCTGGCGGCTCTGCGCGCTCTCTATAACTGGCGCGCGACCGAAGCGAAACATTTTAACTGCCCGGCCTTCCACATCTGCTCGAATGAGGCGTTACTGCGCTGGAGCGCGCAGCTGGAAGTCTTTGGCGTGCCGATGCCTCCATCGGACTGGCATGGACCGCGCCGGGCATATTTTCGCCGAGCCATCCACAACTTCCAATTGCTCGATGAAGAGGAATACCCTCTCCTCAAAAAACACGGAGAGAGACACGGTGCACGCTACAGTGAAACGCAGCTCGAGCACTTGCTGCAGCGACGGGATATACTTGCCCAAGCGCTGGGTATTGATCCAAGCGTTCTTGCATCGCGTGGGCAGTTGGAATGTCTTGCAGCGGGAAACACCAAAGCTGCCGACCTGATGAAATGGCAGCTCAACCTGCTGCGAGAAGCCCCTTCTCCCCGCCATGCCCGATAAGCCTCACACGCTTCGTATACGGCTCGAGCGGGAGGAACTTGCGCGTATTCTCCCGCTCATGATTCCCCTCTATCTCGCTAACCTTATGAGTATGGGGATGGGGGTAATCGACACCGTCGTCGCGGGACGCGCTGGCACGCAGGATCTCGCCGCAGTGGCGCTCGGCTGCTCGGTGACCGCCCCCATCATGGTCTCCGTGGGCGCCATTCTCAGCATTCTGGGGCCGATGGTATCGCGTCTGCTGGGGGAGGGGCGAGAAAGCCGCGTGGGGTTGCTGCTGAATCGTGCTTTTCTCCTCAGCGTGCTGCTGATGCTTGTCGAACTCGGTATGCTCTACATCGGCAGCTGCATTTTCCCGCTCATCACCAGCTCGCCGGAGCTTGCTGCGGGAGCAGTGGAGTATGTGTACTACCTCATGTACGCCGTTCCGGCAAGCCTGATCATGCGCGTGGTTCAGGGCTGCTGGGAGGGTTACTCGCGCACTCGCCCTGCGATGGTGGTGTGTCTGCTGGGTCTGCTGCTCAATGTGCCCCTGAATTTTGCCTGCGTGTTTGGCTGGTGGGGCTTCCCGGCTTTGGGCGGACCCGGCTGCGGATTGGCCACGACGATTGTGCATTGGCTCATGTGCATTGTGCTGTTGGGACTGCTGATGTTCAGCCGGCAGCACCGACGTCCGGCGCGGCAGATGCTCACCCATCCGCACCGCTGCGCCCACCCGTTGATGCGGCGCATCCTGCGGCTTGGATTTCCGCTGAGCGTGGCCTCCCTCTGCGAGATGAGCTACTTCTGCGTGGTGACATTGGTAATTGCCCCGTTGGGTGAGCAAATGGTGAGCGCGCAGCAGATTGCCATCAATGTATCCGGGGTGATCTTTATGTTTCCTCTCAGCTTGAGTGTGGCGGTTTCCATCCGCGCCTCGTACCTCATCGGCGCCAGGCGTCGCCATGCCTTTCGTGCGATGGTGCGCAGTGTGTTGAAGTTTATGTACGCCACTGTGACCATCTTCATGATCGGCATGATTTCCTGCGCCCGCGCCATTACCTCTCTCTACACCACCGATTCCCTCGTGGCATCCACTGCTTCCGGTCTCATCGTCCTCTGCGCTCTCTACCAGTTTTCAGACGCCACGCAGGCGCTTATGGCCGGTCTGCTGCGCGGCTGCCACGACACATCCATCATCACCTGGGCCAATATCTTTTGCTACTGGCTGCTCGGCTTTCCTCTCTCCGTCCTTCTCATCCGAACGGATTGGCTTTTGCCCGCCATGGGCCCCGCCGGTGCTTGGTGGAGTTTCATCATCTCCCTCTCCGTTGTGGCGCTCGTCCTCTACCGTCGCTTCTGTTCGACTTCCCGGCGCGTCTTTGCTTGGTAATCATCACAGCATAAACGGGGCGGCAGGCGGTGGCGGCTGGCGCCGCCCAGTGGCAGGCGAGGCCTGCCTATGTACGAGGTGCGATTTTCGATGTACGATTTGGGGAGTTCCCGCGCTTGCGCGCGAATTTGGCGAAGCAGGTGCGATGGAGGAATGGAGAAGCAACCATCGGACGTAGTTAGAGAGCGGCGGGGGCGGTGGCGGCTGGCGCCGCCCGGTGGCAGGCGAGGCCTGCCTATGTACGATTTACGATGGACGATGTACGATTTAGGAAGTTCCAGCGCTTGCGCGCGAATTTCCTCTGTTGATTAATTTCTTCTCAAATGCGTTTGCCCTGGGGGGGGCTTGTTCGCGCTTGCGGAAGTGGGGGAGGTGTGGTATGGTGGGGGCATGCCGGCGGATGAGAGTACG
>CANQJI010000113.1 GCA_947624205.1 uncultured Akkermansia sp.
TACTCATCCATCCCTCATTTGTCAAGCTCTATTTTAAAATTTTTTCCCCTCTTTTTCCCGTACTCCCCCTCTTCCCTGTCCCTAATATGTTAGATACCAATATTTAACAATACATCCCCTCCCTCAAAAAAATTGCGAGATGACCGCCACTACCTGTAACTTCCCCTACCTGTCGATGTGCAATTGAGGCAAAAATGCCGAGACCAGATGCAAATGCTCACTACGAACAGCAGAAGCCCATAGCGAGCATTGACGTGTGCCCGAGAGAATCCGATGCGCCGGTGTGATTGCTTAGAAATCCACGCGGTAGCCGATGTTGGCGTCCAGACTCATCCAGCCGCGGCGGTATTCCAGCGAGGCGTCCATGAAGATGCTGCCGGAATCCGTTCCCACGGGTATGATGATGCCCGCTCCGACTTCCACGCCCACTGCTCCCACTTCTGCGCTTTCCAGCTCCGCTCTGTTGAGGTCGTTCACCACACGGTTGATCGCCTTGCCACTGCCGTCTCCCACGTCGAACTTCGCCAACATGCGCGCCTCAAACACCGCATCACGGTTCAGCGCATTGTGCCCCACCAGCGATTGCATGCGCGCGCCGAGTCCGAATGTCACCGTCGATTGATCGATGTCATCCACCGTCAAGCCGGCATCCGAGCCGCTCTCCGTGTATCCCTTGATGGATGCGTAGCGCGCCTCCACGTTGAACACTCTGGTATAGGATTGCCTGATTGCTGGGCGTCTTGATGGATGCGTAGCGCGCCTCCACGTTGAACACCGGTTGCAGCGCGAATCTCCCGCTCTTGCTCACGTACTCTATTAATCCAACGTGGTATAATCGGAAGAGCTGAGAGAGAAATCCTCGATGGAACTCCTCGACATAACGGGCGGAGCCTCATGAGAGGCTCCATGCAGCACTGTATCCATGCAGATGTAGCCCGGCCCTGTTACGTGCCGTATTCTTTCCACAAACTCTACTCCATATTCCTTGCTCAAGCAACCGACGTTCCCCGTCCTTGCCGATACTGCTGCCGGCCTCCACGGTTTGAGTGCTCGCTCTATCGTCTTGTAGCTTACTCCCTCTATGCGCTCTTTCTGCTTTTGTGGTAATACAAACCCTTCCTTGCTCTCCAGATCGGCTATCCAGCGTGCTATCCCTGCATGAAAATACTCCGCATTCATATAGTCGGACAGCGCCCATAACTGCCGAATGATTTCCACATCCCCCTCTTTCAACTTCCTGGGCGCTCCTCTCCTCCCCTTGCGCTCCTTCTTACGCTTCCCTAGCAGCATGATGACGTACTTGCGACTGTACCTGAATATCCTTGCTACTTTCGTGATAAAAGCACTTCGCTCCTTGCGAGTGCGTAGCATTCTGTACTTTTTGCGTGCTTCAATGATGTTCGCAATACCTTCTTGTTCATTCTCTGTATTTATCATACGGACATGATGGTACACTATTTTTGTCCAAACTATAAATCCCTTGCCCTCTTTTTCCCCGTTCGGTACACTCATTTTTGTCCGATTGCGCGGTGATTCCTCAATTAAAATGTGCCTTGAAATAAGGAGGCAAACTGGGTACAATGGAACGCAAGCATGGATGATTTATTCGACTACGCGGAGAAACAAACAGCGGCAGAACGGGAGAGATATGAGGAACTCTGTCGCATTGTGCGCCGTAACAATGAGCTGTACTACGCCAAAGCCGCGCCCGAAATAACCGATGCGGAATACGACAGGCTCTATCACGAGCTGGAAGAACTCGAGGCAACGCACCCGGAATACATCACGCCGGAATCACCAACGCAAAGGGTGGGAAACGATCTCGCAGAAGGCTTCGCGAAAATCACCCATCCGGTGCCTATGTTGAGCATCGATGATATCTTTGAACAGAAACCCGCGCCGGGAGTGGAAACGGATCATGTGCTCATTGAATTTTACAAACGCCTTCAAGCGGCGTTGGACGAAGCAGCGCCGCACGTGGTCATCGAGCCAAAGATCGACGGCTGTGCGGTGACACTCTTCTATCGCAATGGGGAACTACAGTATGCTGCCACACGCGGCGATGGTAAGGTAGGGGACGACATCACGACGAATGTGCGAACCATCCGCAGTGTGCCGCAAAAATTGCCGGAAGGAGCGCCGACGATACTGGAAGTACGCGGGGAAATTTATATACCCTCGGCAGAATTCGATGCTCTCAATGCTCAGCGTGATGCGGACGGTTTGCCTGCCCTGGCCAACCCGCGCAACGCCACCGCCGGCACCATCAAATTGCTTGACCCCGATGAAGTCGCCCGTCGTCCGCTTCGTTTCCTGGCGCATGGACTGGGCGCTTACGAAGGGGAGCAATTACGGTGCATGGATGACTATGAACGGCTGCTGGGTCGCATGGGCATCCCATACAACAAACCCATCCTTCACGCACGAAGTCTGGACGAACTGCGCCACGCCGTCAGCGAAATCGACACCTTGCGCCACAAACTCGGCTTTGGCACGGATGGAGCTGTCATCAAGCTGGATTCCTTTGCCCAACGCGTGCAACTGGGCGCTACTACACGCGCCCCACGCTGGGCTGCGGCTTTCAAATATCTGCCGGAGCAGAAAGAAACAAGACTGCTGGGCATCACCGTGCAAGTGGGACGCACCGGCGTACTCACTCCTGTCGCAGAGTTGGAACCCGTGCTCATCTCCGGCTCCACCGTCTCCCGCGCCACTCTGCACAACCAGGACGAAATCGCCCGCAAGGACATCCGCATCGGCGACACCGTCCTCGTCGAAAAAGCCGGGGAAATTATTCCCTCGATCGTGAAAGTCAACGAAGCCAATCGCCCTGCGGGAAGCACTCCCTACTCGCTACCGGAAGCAGTGGGAGGCGTTTGCCCGAGCTGCGGCGCTCCCATCACGCGGGAGGACGGACAAGTTGCATGGCGTTGCACCAACTTTGCCTGTCCCGCTCAGGCTGTCACCCGAACAACCTACTTCTGCTCCCGCACTGCGCTGGATATTGAAAACCTCGGCGGCGTTGTTGCAGAAGCCCTCGTCAAGAGCGGTCTGATCCACTCGCCTCTGGACCTCTTCCTGCTTAAAGTGGACGAACTCGGCGCGCTGAATCTTGGTACACCGGAAGAGCCGCGTAGATTTGGAGAAAAGAATGCTGCCAAGGCTCTGGAAGCTCTGAATCGCGCCCGGCAAATGCCGCTGGAACGTTGGCTCACCGCCTTTGGCATCCCCTCCATCGGTGCAGTGAAGGCGCACGACATCGCTGTTTACCACTCAGATTTGGGTCAGGTAGCGGCTTCAGAATTCCTGCACACGCTCGTGCAGCTGGAGGATGACATTGAAACCTACAACGGACTCAACCCGGGCGCGGCAAAGAACAAGGGAAAAGATAAGACCGCCCTGGAAACGCAGCGTGAAAAACTCCGCCGTGATGAAATCGATCCCGCCGCAGCTCCGTACCTCAAACGCGGCTACATTGTCATCGAGCCGGATGGCAAAAACAAACTACACCTTGTAAACCCCATCGGTTCTGTCTCCGCCCGCAAACTGCTTGCTTTCTTTCAATCCGACGCCGGACAGCACGTGCTGAAAACCCTGCGCGAACTTGGCATCGCTCCCGTCTCTTCTTCCTACAGGGAAACCCTCTCGACCAATAGAAGTACGGCGCTGAAAGGCAGCACCATTGCCATCACCGGCACCTTCGACGTCCCCCGGGAGGATCTCAAGCACATGATTGAAACAGCCGGCGGGAAATACGCCTCTGACGTCACGAGCACCACGAGGTACCTCCTGGCGGGAGAAGGCGGTGGCGAAAAACGCACCAAAGCGGCTCTCCTGGGCGTGCCCGTCATCAACGAAACGGACCTCGATCTCCTGCTGGGAGGGGCGCCGACGCCGTGGTGCTCTCGTCTGCTGATCTACGGCACCATGGGGTTGGATAGCGTGAGCACCCCTGCGGGAAGTACCACGGATGAACCCGGCGGCTCCGCTCTGTACGCCGCTCTGGGGGCTCGCCTCACGGCGTATGACTCCGCCCTGCTTGGCGTCATCGGCGATGATTTCCCTGAGCAGCAGATGGAGAACCTCAAGGCGAATGGGATCACCACGCGCTTTATCGAACGCCGCCCCGGCAGGACATTTTCATGGGTCGCGCGCTACGAGGCGGATATGAACCAACGCACGTCGCTGCGCACGGAAGAGGGAGTGCAGCAGGACTGGAATCCCCGCTTACCGGAACAACTGGCAGACAGCGGCGTGCTCGCACTGGCTAATGTGACGCCGCGTCTCCAGATTACCCTGCTCGATCAATTCGCGGAGCGTCCTTTCTTTGTCGCCACAGACTTCATGAAAACATGGATCGAACGCGAGCGCGATCTGACAGAACAACTCCTTGCTCGCTCTGATCTCGCCCTCATGAACACGGAGGAAGCTCTCGCCTATTCCGGCGAGGACGATATCCTGTCAGCCGGTCCTCGCATCCTTGCCGCCGGTCCTCGCCACGTCATCGTAAAGTGCGGTAGTGAGGGCTCCATCTTATTCACCCGCGAAGCGCCGGGATTCCATGAGGGGAACCACATAAAGCTTCCCGCGAACAAAATTCCTCAGACCATTGATCCCACGGGAGCGGGTGATACGTACATGGGAGCTCTCTGTGGCTGCCTGTCCTACGCCTGCCGAGCGGACAGGAAGCCGAATCTATGGGACATTCTGCGAGCGATGGTGTACGCCACTGTAGCGGCCGGCGAATGCTGCACGCAGTTCGGTGCAACAGCGCTCCTCAAACTCACTCGCGAGACCCTGCAGCAAAAAGCCGAAAAATTAGCCAAAGAATTCGGCAAACGGCTCAAGAAAGAACACGGAATAGCCTTTAAACTTCGCGAACTTCCCGAACCTCGCCGGCCTCACGATTGAGCGCTTGTCGCTTCTGAGCAATGATGATGCGAGTCAGAGCACGCGCGCGCAAACGGCGTAGCCAGAGAGCAACGTAGAGCAACCCTGCCCCAACCAGCAATAGAATAATGCCCGCTGCCAACGGTCCGAGCTGTAAGCAAAACGGAATAGCTAACACACTGGCAAATACCAGCGCGCATGCGGCTGCCACCAGAACCGAACTCGCATAGCTACTCCCGTACCACAGCATCAGAAGAGCATATACAAGTCCCAAAAACGGAGCACAGGGGCGCAATACCACATCCGGCAACACACACAGCAGAGGCAACACGACCACGTGCGCCCCGGCAAAGGCGAGCATACTCCTGGAAACAATCCCTCTGCCGCTGCGCCTCGCCAGTATGATGTGCCCGCAGACAAGCGCAACCACCAGAACACAGAGCACCACTGCCAGCAACACATTCTGCCAGCTCCCTTCCGTCCCTCTCCCTGCGTACAACTCACAGAGCAAACCCACGATTATCAGCAAAATCGCCATGCCCCCCAGAGTCCCGGGCACCCCTTCCGGCACACCCCCCACCCTGCGAGAGGACAAATCACCCGACGTAGCGTCGGTCAATTTTCGCGCATATGTTTCCCCTTCTGAGGGCGATTGAATTTGCTTTTTCCCGTCCATAGCTTCTTCGTAACCGAGCTTCCCGACTTAGCGCTTCCTGGACGAACTGCGACGAGCAGCCACGCGCTTGGTCTTCCCGGATGACGCCCTGCGCACGACGCGAGCTCTTCCCTTTCCTCGAGATGATGCAACTCTTCTGTTGCGCACAGCGCCCCGACTGCGAGCAACACTCGGTCGGTAATCCGACTCCCGTACCGGCGTGCGAGCGGTCTGCGCAGCAGCAAGATACGCCTTACGCTGGTCACTTAACGAGTAATTAGCGGCATTCTGACTCCGGAAATACGCCTGATACGCGGGATCCACCTGACCGATGTGTACCACGGCATCGCTGTAGTTCCTCACTCCCACGCTCCCGCCGGGTGGAAGACTCTGCTGGCATGAAACTCCGCCCAACAGGCAGCCCACCATCAACATTCCCCGCACCAATAAGCTGGAATTTCTCATGGCGCAATCGCATTAAAGAGGTTCCCCGGCAAACTCGTGATGTATCGCAGCATCCCCTCAATCGTGTTGCAGCTGCTCAACATCATCATGCTGCCAATCAACAATGCAATAACCAGCAATCGTTCCTTAAAAAAGTGTCTCATATTATCTACGTCGTGAAAACTACAACTCCACAGAGAGGGTAACATATCTCTCCCTGTTTGCCAATCATAAATGCTAGGATGCGCGCGTTTAAGGGGGATCCTGAAATAGAAACAAAAGTGATAATACTCTAACTTTTTGTAAAAATCATCATTAAGAAAAAGAAATATTAAAATAACTCTATATCAATAAATAACAGCTCATAATCAGCAAACATGTTTCCAGATATCATGATTCCAAAATTGCCGTAATGCCTCAAAAGAAAAAGTCACCGAAGTCCGATGCCTCAAAATAAACGGTCACCCAAGAGCATAGCATTTTCA
>CANQJI010000114.1 GCA_947624205.1 uncultured Akkermansia sp.
AAAATGCTATGCTCTTGGGTGACCGTTTATTTTGAGGCATCGGACTTCGGTGACTTTTTCTTTTGAGGCATTACGAATGGAGACAAGCATGGTTCTCGCCCCAATCAGCGACTTCAGAGACACTCACCCTCGGTTTACCGAAATTCCCTGGGGCAACTGCGGCTTTTTCAGAAAATGAGCGATTGCGACGCAGAATGCGCTTGCAAAACCCACTTTTCGGTAGTAGACTGTCCCCTGCCCTGTCCGCGCCCCTCCTACGCGAATCGCAATCCGGCGCGCAACGGCTTTTCCACCCAAACATTTTTCTCATGGTCTTCAATAACGGACGCAACAACCGACCGGCTTCTCAACGCAACAGTAACAATAATGCTCCGCGCTCCGGTGGGCAGGGGCGTGTGCGCCCCGCTTCTGCGGCATTTGTCCGCCAAAAGAAAGAGACTGATGATAGCGAAGCGGAAATAGAGATGGAAGGCGTGGTTTCGGCAGTGTTGGCAGGCACGATGTTTCGAGTGCGTGTGGCGAACGGTCATGAGTTTCTTGCGCACATATCCGGCAAGATGCGTAAGCGTTTTATCCGACTTGTTGTCGGCGACCGCGTCCGCATTGAGGTATCGCCTTACGATACGACAAAAGCTCGCATCACTTTCCGTCTGAACTGACGCCGTTTACGAATTACGATTTTCGACCACAAAATCCGTGCGCGTTGCGCGGATTTTCGGAAGTGGTCGGCGTAGTCAACATATTTTTCTTTGTTGCTTGATTTGTTCCGATTCATTTGCCCTATGGCATCCCTAGGGTAACCGCATTTGAGGGAAGCCAATCAACAGAGAAAATGCCGTTATTAACTGATATCCATGTTTATACGCATCAAAAATCATGACAACCAGCAGTCATCATGATGATGGTTCTAGAGGAATCTCAGCATACATTAATGATCCGAAAAAATCTGCGCAACGCGCACATTATTAATAAATCGTACATCCAAAATCGTACGTCGTACATAGGTAAACGCATTGCCTAATGCGTTTGCCCTGTGGCATCCCAAAAAAGACTTTACAAACAGGGAGGCGTTTGCCAGAATACCTCCGCGCAGGGGAGCTCACGCACGGCTTCTCCCAAACACACATGACTAGATCATCGATATGAGTTCAACAACCGCCCAGGAAAAGAAGAAAAAAATGACCGGAGCTGAGATTCTGGTGAAGAGTCTCGTACGCGAGGGAGTTGAGGTGGTATTTGCCTATCCCGGTGGAGCGAGTATGCCCATCCACCAAGCGCTGAGCAACGAACCCTCCATCCGCACCATCCTGCCGCGCCATGAGCAGGGTGGAGGTTTTGCGGCAGAAGGCTACGGACGCGTCACCGGTAAGGTTGGGGTGTGCATGTCCACCTCCGGGCCGGGGGCGACCAACTTGATCACGGCCATAGCGGATGCGTTCATGGACTCCATTCCGATGGTGGCTTTCACGGCGCAGGTGGGCAGACAGCTGATTGGCAGCTCTGCCTTCCAGGAGACGGATGTGTTTGGCATGACGGCGCCGATTGTGAAGCACAGCTATCTTGTCACGAGTGTGGCGGATATCCCGCGCATTATTCGCGAAGCGTTTTACATTGCACGCACGGGGCGGCCGGGACCGGTGGTGATCGATGTACCGAAGAATTTTCAGGAGATGAGCATTGAGGCAGACTTTGACCAGCCAATGGATCTGCCGGGCTATAACCCAGTGATACGTCTGCCGAAGGAGGAACTGGAAAAAGTACTGCCGATTATGCTCTCGGCGAAAAGACCGGCGATTTACGCCGGCGGCGGCGTAGTGATTGCGGATGCGGCGAAGGAACTCTGCGAACTTGCGGAACGCTGGCAGAGTCCCGTGGCAACCACCCTCATGGGCATTGGAGCCATGCCGGAGAATCATCCACTCTCGGTTCGATGGCTCGGCATGCACGGTCCTGTGTATGCGAACAACACCGTGAACGAGGCAGACGTGGTGCTCGCTATCGGCACGCGTTTTGATGATCGGGTGACGGGGGCGGTGAGCAGCTTCTGCCCGCATGCGCGCATCATTCACATCGACTGTGATGCTGCGGAACTCAACAAGAACAAGAGGGTGGAACTTGCCATCCGCGCGGATGCGAAAGAGGCGCTCATTTTCCTCAATACGCGTCTTGAAGCTATGGGACACATAGCGAAGCCATACTCCGTGAATAATCGTTCGGAGTGGTTTTCCATCATTGAGACGTGGAAGAAAGACTACCCGCTCTGCTACGAGAAGCGTCCGAATCAGATTGCGCCGCAGCAGGTGGTGGAGGAGCTTCACAAGCAGCTCGGCGGGCAGGACGCCATCATCTGCACGGGTGTCGGTCAACACCAGATGTTTGCCGCGCAGTTCTACAGGTTTGACAAACCACGCAGATTTTCTACCTCCGGTGGTCTCGGCTCCATGGGCTATGGTCTGCCTGCGGCGATGGGAGCCTGCATGGCGCATCCGGAACTCCCCGTCGTCAATATTGACGGCGACGGATCCTTCCTCATGAATGTCCAGGAGCTCGCCACCATCCATGTCGAACGCATGCCCGTGAAGTGCATCATCCTGGATAATCAGCATCTCGGTATGGTCGTGCAGTGGGAGGACCTCAAGTACGACTCCCATCGCGCCAACACCTTCCTCGCTGATCCGCAGAAAGACTACGATCCCACGCACCACACGCCGGATCTCATCTACCCGAACTTCCCGGTCATCTGCGAGGGATTTGGGATAAAGTGCGAGCGCGTGGTAGAACCGGAAGAGCTTGCTCCCGCCATCAAGCGCATGCTTGAGGCGAAGGAAGCCTACGTGCTGGATGTGATGGTGCCGTACGACGTGCACGTACTGCCGATGATACCGGGCGGTATGGGGTACCGGGACGTCGTATTGGAACGCATCGCCGGAGATGGCAAGGGGCGCCGCGCGTCCGACCTCGGTCGCGAAATTCCCTCCGCCCTGTGAACAAGGGCAAAATAGCATCAGAGAATCAACCTCTTCGCGCCCATGTACTACTATCTCGATGAGGAGCGCAAGCCGCGTGGTCCGTACACTCCGGATCAACTCAGGGAGCTGCTCATGGCATGCACCATTACGTCGGAGACCAGGATTGCTCAGAAGGGGGATGAGACCTGGAAGCCGCTCAGGGAGGTTTTTCCGGATCTCGCGGAGGAAGCCCCCGCTCTGCCCCGGGTGGAAACGTCGGCGGCATCTCCTGCTACGCCCGAGCAGACGGATTTCTCTTTCATGGGCTGCGTATCGTCCTGTTTCCGGCAGTACGCCGTTTTCAGCGGGCGAGCCACACGGAAAGAAATCTGGAGCTTTTCTATTTTCAGCGTACTGCTGCAGATTGTGCTCTCGATCCTGAGTCTGGGCAGTCTCAATTCACTGGCCGGGCTGTTGCTGCTGCTGCCGAGTCTGGCCGTCAGTGTGCGGCGTCTGCATGATACCGGGAGGAGCGGCTGGCACGTATTTTGGAGCAATGTGATTCCGTTTATTGGGTTGATGCTGGTGGTTTTCGCCCTGATTGCCGTGCTCGGTGCGGCTGCCGTCATGCAGATGACGATGGCTCATGAAACGATGAGTGCCGCGCAGATGCCGGAGCTGCCTGAATTCAGCCGGATGGCTTTCGGTGTTCTGGTGGTGGGAGTTCTTACCTTGCTGGTTGGCAGCATCTACATCTCCTACGTTTATCTCGTCGCCTTCTTCTTCGATTCCGAGAAAGGGACAAATAAATACGGTCCCTCTCCCAAGTATCCGGACGAGCCCAAGAACTAAGATGATATGGATGCGCAGGTACCATCCCAACCGACACTGCCCGCTGCAGCGGCCGGAGGAGAAGGCTTTTTCTCCTACATTGCGTACTGCTGGCGGCACGCGTTGGATTTTCACGGGCGCGCTCCGAGGCGGCAATTCTGGTGGTTTGCGCTGTTTTTCTTCCTGGTGGGCATAGCTCTGAATGAGCTGACACAGTTGCCTTTCTATTTCGGAAGATTTTTCGTGGAGATTTCAGAAGAGGGAGGGGAACCGGAAGTGAACTCGTTCCGCGATTTGTTTGCTCTCATTGAGGCTTTGCCGACCTGGAGTCTCGTCGCCACCGTGACTCTGTGCATTATCGGCACCCTCATTTTGTGCGTCCTCCTCGTGCCGTCGACCGCCGTGGCAGTGCGACGTCTGCACGATACCGGGGCGAGCGGCTTTGCGGCGTTTGCCTACTTTGGACTCTGCTTTCTGAATAACATCCTGGGCGTGGTTGTCAGCGTGTATTTCCTGACATCCGAGAAGCCCTGGATCTGGCTGGATCGCGTGCTGACAGGATCTTTCTCCGGAAATTCGGTCGTCCTGCAGGGAGAGTTGGTCTTTGTGGGATGGTATCTCATTTGCAGCGCGATTTTCTTCGTGCTGTCTCTCTACATGCTGATTCGTCTCCTGCTGCCGGGACATGCCGGGGAAAGCCGATACGGTTCGCCGCCGGCAGTATGATTCTCTTCGCTCCGTCTCCGCCGCTCATGGATTCGCTTGAGCCCATCTTTTTGCTTGGTCCCACCGGCAGTGGGAAGAGTCGGGTGGCCGTTGAGCTGGCGGAGATTCTCGGGAACGCGGAGATCGTGAGCGCCGATGCGTACCAGGTGTACCGCGCATTGCCCATCCTCACCGCTGCGCCGGAGAAAGACCTGCTTGCCTGCGTGCCGCATCATCTCATCGGCACCATGGAAGTGTGGGAAACCAACGATGCCGCCTCTCACGCTCGTTGCGCCTTGCGGATTATCGCTGAGCTGCAAGCCCGCGGACGCCGCGCCATCGTGACCGGCGGTTCCGGGCTGTACGTCAAATTCATCTCGCACGGCATTTCTCCCGCCCCCCCGAGTGATCCGAAACTGCGCGCGCAGATCGCCGAGATGTCCCCCCGGGAGGCTGTCGAGCGTCTGCAGCAGTTGGATCCCGAAGGAGCGGCGCGCACCAACCTGCAGAATCCACGCTATGTGGCGCGCAACTTGGAGATCGTGCTGGCCGGCGGCGGACTCCCCCTCTCGCATTGGCGGGGAAATTGGGATCACCCCGCTACAGGTCCCGGCTTTGTGCTCACCTGCGATACTGCGCAACTGGATGCCCGCATCCTCGATCGGGCGCGGCGGATGGTGGAGGGTGGCGTCATTGACGAAGTTGCAGCCCTCCCGACGGAACCGGAAAAAATCTCATCGACCGGACAGAAAACGCTCGGTCTGCGCGAGGTGCGCCAATTTTTGGACGGTTCCCTGTCCCGCGACCAACTCATCGCTTCCCTCGCCCTCGCCACTCGGCAATACGCCAAACGCCAGCGCACCTGGCTACGTCGCGAGAAGTGGCTTATCCCTGTCCATCAGGGGGATAACGCCATCAGATTGATACTCAAAACACTCTGACAACATCTTCCGAGGCGGCGCGAAAAATGGCTTGCGCCGGCGAGAAAATATGGTAGGATGCAGGGACATTCGTTATAACGACTATGAGCAAATTGCAAGGAACTAAGACGGCAGCCAATCTCGCCGCAGCTTTTGCCGGCGAGTCTCAGGCTCATACCAAATACCTGTATTACGCTTCCAAAGCGAAAAAAGACGGCTACGTGCAGATCGCCCAGCTCTTTGAGGAAACTGCACGCAATGAAAAGGAGCACGCTAAGATCTGGTTCAAGCTCCTGCACGATGGCATTCCTTCCACCGTGGAAAATCTGAAAGATGCGGCCAGCGGGGAGAATTACGAGTGGACCGACATGTATAAGACCTTCGCCGAGGAAGCCCGAGCCGAGGGGTTTGATGACATTGCAGCGCTCTTTGACGGTGTCGGCGCTATCGAGAAGGCTCACGAAGAACGCTACCGCAAGCTTCTGGCCAATATCGAAGGCGACCTCGTCTTCAGTCGGGATGGCGACTGCATCTGGCAATGCATCAACTGCGGGCATATCGTCGTCGGCAAGAAAGCCCCGGAAGTTTGCCCGGTGTGCGCGCACTCACAAGCCTACTTCCAGCAGCTCCCACAGAATTACTAAAAGGTTGTTCTACATTCTTTTTTCGGGGAGGTGAGGTGGGATGTTCTCGCCTCACTTCCTTTTTTATCTACAAAAAAGCACCATGTGGCAGGCAAACAAAACGGGTATCTTAGTCTTGCTGGGCGGAGGGATCCTGCTGACAGCACTCTACTGTTTCTGCCGCAGGCAGAACGAGCTTTTCGCTCAACAAATGCTTGCTGTCGGAGTTTGTCTCCTCCTCTTCGGCGTAGCTCTCGGCACGTGGATTTCCGTCCGACGCGAGATACGGAGACACCGCAAAGCGTGATCGGACAAAAATAGTGTACCGAAAAAAGAAAGGTGATCGGACATAATTAGTGTACCGAAGTATTCAGCGATG
>CANQJI010000115.1 GCA_947624205.1 uncultured Akkermansia sp.
AATAATTTAAATAAGCTATTGATACTGAATTCTATACATCTAATTCTGCCCCTGGGTTTTCAAATGCGTTTGCCCTGCCAATACCTTGCAATAACACGCACTTCGGCATTTAATCGTCTTGTAACAGGTCGTCACGCACCGGAAAATCATACGCCCACCAAGGACGCGAATTTGCCAACCTGTAATGCCACCATTCCTTGGGGTAGTTTTCGAAACCGGCAGCGCACATTGCAGCGCACAATATGCCGCGGTTAGCTCGCTGCTGAGGCGTCACTTCCGGAGAATTCGTCGCAGACCTGGTATCCATCAAATCATGCCGCCCCCCCATGTCCACGAGTTTTCCATCCTGCAAACGATAGAGGGTAATATCAACCGCAATCCCCCAGGTGTGTTCCGAGCTATCGCCAATGTAATGTCCCTGATAAATCCCCTGCTTGGTAATGCGCGGGTAAAAGACGGCTTGTGTACTTTCGTCGGGTGAGTACGACCATGCGCGAAAATCCCGCAGTGCTCGCAGGGGGCGGTATGCGTCCCAAATCATGAGTCCATACCCCTGCCTCTGCAATATCTGACTGGCACGACGAAGCGCCAATGCCGCATCTCGCCGCAGAATGGTTCGGGTACCCTCATAACCGGCAATCGGACGCCCAACAAAATTGTCATTTCCCGCATATTTCAGATCAGCCTGTATTTCCGGCGCTATCTCGTCCACGTAGCAAAACTCTGCCGGCATCCGATGCAACAACGGCAGAGCAGTTTTCTGCTGCAAACAGCAGGAAAACAGGCAAACGAGAAAAAGTGTAGGAACAACCAAAATCCTCATGACTCGACTAGCAGCCCTCGTCTTCCCTTCTCCGAACACACCACAAGCGGGGCAATCGTCTCAGCGATTGCCCTTCCCTCTTTCCTCTCACAGAGGAAACAGCTCAAGCAAGAGCAAGGAAAGAATCAAGCTTCCTTCTCGTCGGCATCGGCCTTCTTCGCAGCAGGCTTTTTCGCGGGAGCCTTCTTGGCAGCGGGCTTCTTGGCGGGAGCTTTTTCTGCGCTAGCGGCATCAGTCTTCTTGCTCGCTGTGGTCTTCTTGGGCGCAGCCTTTTTCGCAGGAGCCTCGTCCCCAGGTCTCTCAATAATCACCGTCTCAGTTTCCGCTGTCGGAACCGTTATCTTCTTCGCTAGGAGGATAGGTGTCGTGGCGTTGCTATTTTTAATCATTTCCTTGCGACGCTTGATGTAGGCGTGGCGGCGGCGGCGCTTTGTCACTTTACGATGTTGTTGACCCATCTTATCTTCTGATTTTGTAGGGCAGGCGGAACACCTACCCGAAGTTAGTAAGCTGTCCATGTATAGCCCATATGAGCCGATATGGCAAGGCAAAAAATTGCAGCTGACACAATAACCCGAGGCAAACGCATTTGGAATCAGGGCAACCGCATTTGAGGGAAGTCAATCAACAGAGAAAATACCCTTATTAATTAATATCACCGTTTATACGCATCAAAAATCATGACAACAACCACTCCCCGCCACACGGCGCGCGAACTCCTTAAATCGTACATCCAACATCGTACGTCGTACATAGGCAGACCCCGCCTGCCTCCACCCTGCCAGTTCGCCCTGCGGGCAAAGGCTGCGCCTTTGTCCATCCGCACTTACCGCCCGCTGCGCGTGCGCCCTCAACGGAGCCGTCGTGCGTGTTGTACATCGTACATCGAAAATCGTACATAGGCGCCTCCGTCGCTTTCCCCTCACTCCGCCCGTCGCTCCACAATTTCGCCACCGTATTTGCTTCGCCACACCCGCGCGCAAGCTCGGGAACTCCCCAAATCGTACATCGAAAATCGTACATCGTACATAGGCGCCGCCAGGCGCCACCGCCTCCGCACGCATTCCCCGTGCGCGCAAAAAGTCGCCCGCCCCCGAACATTCAGCGAGGGGCGGACGGCGGCTAAAATCGGAAATAATTCCCGTACGGATCCGGTCAGGAATTAATCTGCCGTGGAATCGAGGAACCCCTTGATTTTTGCAATACGGGAAGGATGGCGTAGCTTGCGCAGAGCCTTGGCCTCAATCTGACGGATTCGCTCACGAGTCACGTTGAATTGGCGTCCGACCTCCTCCAGAGTGCGGGGATTGCCATCGCGCAGACCAAATCGCTGCTCAATGACAGCGCGCTCGCGGTCGTTTAGTGTGTTAAGCACGACGGAAAGCTTCTCACGCAGAGAGTTGAAAGCTGCACCATCCATGGGATTTTCGGCACTCTTGTCCTCCAGAAAATCTCCGAAGGAGGTGTCATCTGAATCGCCAACAGGCTGCTGCATCGAAATGGGCTGCTGCGCCATTTTCAGCACACTGCGTACCCGCTCCACGGACATGCTGCATTGAGCGGAAATTTCCTCCGGCGTAGGTTCACGCCCCAAGTCCTGCACAAGTCGCTTCTGCACGCGCATAAGCTTGTTGATGGTCTCAATCATATGCACGGGAATGCGGATCGTGCGAGCCTGATCCGCGATGGAGCGCGTAATGGCCTGCCGAATCCACCAGGTGGCATAGGTAGAGAATTTGTAACCTCGACGGTATTCGAATTTTTCCACCGCTTTCATGAGTCCCATATTGCCCTCTTGAATGAGATCAAGGAACGCGAGTCCTCGATTGGTGTATTTCTTGGCAATGGAAATGACAAGACGCAGATTGGCCTCAATCATCTCGCCTTTGGAATCCTTGGCTTGCTTCATGTGAGCGCGCATGACATTGTAATGCTCCAGAAAGTCATCTATGGGCATCCACAGCTGCATCTCTATGCTGACCAACTTCTCCTGGAGGAGTTTATCGTCCGGGAATATCTCCTGCTGGTGACGAAGCTTAAGGATACGCTGCCGAAGCTCCTTGAGGTTTTCCATAAAGTCCTCATAAACTTTCGACTTGTAGGAAAATCGCTTGTAAAGTTCGTGAAGTTTATTGACATGCGCTTTGAAGTCCAATTGGGCGGTTTCAACACCCTTGCGTCGTTTCCGAGCGCGACGAAGCTCGGCATACGATGCCTGCGTTGCTTCATACAGGGTATGCAATTTACCCAGGACATTCTGAAGCTCCTTGAAATACTGCTCTCGATGATCGATGTTTTTATCGGCAACAATACGATCAAACCTCTCTCTGTTTTGCAAAAGTCGGAAAGCCAGATCGCGGTAATAGGTAGCGACGACACCAACATGGTGCAAACTCTTTCGAAGCCCGCTCTCTGCCTGGTCTATACGACGGGAGAGCTGAACCTCCTCATCGCGCTTGAGGAGATCTTTCTGTCCCATTTGCTTGAGATACATTCGAACGGGGTCGTCCAAATCCGCTGTTTTCTCAACCTCATCGCCGTCAGAAGAAGTTTCCTCCCTCTGTTCAAGAGTCACCTGCCCCATCTCTGTCGCATCGATGATGCGGAAGTTCATGCCTCGGAGACATTCCATGATTTTTTCATGATCTGCGGGATCAATGAAATCCGGGGGAAGCATATCATTGATGTCATCGTAAGTCAGGAACCCCTGGTCATTGGCCTGCACCACAAGCATACGCAGCTTCTCCTGCACCATCGGATTCTCGATGAGTTTGCCGGGCATTGCCGAAAGATCACGCAGCTGTTCCGGTGTGAATCCCTGGGTGACGCCAACGATAGGTTCCTCTAAAACCTCAATACCAAAGGCATGAAGGCGCTCAAAGAGTTTTTCAGTATCTTGTTCTTCGAAACCTTCAGCAGGCAGGGAAGAGATAATATCATCATCCGTCACGTACCCACTATTCTTTTTGGCCAACACCAAAAGATTCTTGAAGGCTGTCTTCAAAGTGATATCGTCTGGAAAAAAATCCTGCAGCTGAGACGCACTTACCTTGAAAATGGGTTTAATTTTGTGCTCCCGTTGCTGATCACTGCTCGACTTTGATTTTCTGCCGGTCGAAGAGCGAGATGTCTTCTGTTGTGCTGTCTGCCCCCTCTCCTTGTCCGCAACTTTCCCTTTCGTTTCTTCTTGTGGAGTCTGAGTCTCTTTTTTGGCAGATTCCGCCTTTTTCGCGGGTTCTTTCTCCGGCGCGGACTTCGGAGCATCTTTCTCGGCAGGTGTCTCCTTCTTCGGCGCAGACTTCGAAGCTACCTTCTTAGCAGGCGCCTCCTTCTTCGGCGCGGACTTCGAAGCTACCTTCTTGGCGGGCGCCTCCTTCTTCGGCGCAGATTTTGAAGCTACTTTCTTGGCAGGCGCCTCCTTCTTCGGCGCAGACTTCGAAGCTACCTTCTTGGCGGGCGCCTCCTTCTTCGGCGCAGATTTTGAAGCTACTTTCTTGGCAGGTGCCTCCTTCTTCGGCGCAGATTTTGAAGCTACTTTCTTGGCAGGTGCCTCCTTCTTCGGCGCGGACTTCGAAGCTACTTCCTTGGCAGGCGCCCCTTTCCTCGGCGCGGACTTCGAAGCTACCTTCTTGGCAGGCGCCTCCTTCTTCGGCGCAGATTTTGAAGCTACCTTCTTAGCAGGCGCTTTCTTCGGCGCAGATTTTGAAGCTACCTTCTTGGCAGGCGCCTCTTTCCTCGGCGCGGACTTCGAAGCTACCTTCTTGGCAGGTGCCTCCTTCTTCGGCGCAGATTTTGAAGCTACCTTCTTGGCAGGCGCCTCCTTCTTCGGTGCAGATTTAGGGGCTACCTTCTTAGTAGATTCTTTCTTAGCAGACGCTTTTTTTGGTGCAGGCTTTGCAGAGGATGACATGATCGTAGATAAACAGGAATGTGATTCGACGTATATCTCTTGTCAAAGGATGGGACAAGAATGCGCGACGATCCTAAAGGGGAAACGTGGATTCCAATCTCTCTTCTACAGGTATGACACAGAAAATGGTGCAAAAATAAGGACGCAGTCAAAAAACAGATGCAGAAAACGGCGTCGATAAGCAGAACAACGGTAAGAAAAGACAGTGAAAAACATTGCCTCAGGAATCAGCAGAGGGAGATGCTAGGGCAAATGCATTTGAGGAGAAGTTGATCAACAGAGGGATGCCCTTATTGACTGATATGATCTCGTTTATACGCATCAAAAATCATGACAACAACCACTCCCCGCTACACTCGCGCGCTCCGCGCGGGAATTCCCCAAATCGTACATAGGCAAACGCATTTCCTAATGCGTTTGCCCCGGGGGTGATGCAAGGCCGAGAATCATGCCGGGCAAAATTGAGTGCCCGGCAAAAAAACTCTCCACATTCATTTTGCGAGCACCCGGCGGCTGAAGGGTAGAGATGCGGATGGCGCCGCCGTGCACTCCTCCGCAGGAAATAATGAGTCCGCTCGCATTAGCCTCAAGCACCATGCCGGGGCATGCATCCAGGGGTTTAGAGATGTTAGTAAAAACATCCACGGGTGGAAAGAGTTTAATGGTTTTGTCGCTGCCGCTCTTAACAGATGGGTAGAAAGTAAAGGAACCGGGCCAGGGATAATAAGCACGGATTTTACGAGCAACTTGTAAAGCCGGTTGTGTCCAATCAATGCAGCTGTTACTGCGTTGCAATTTCGGGGCATAGGTCGTCACTTCCTCGTCCTGCGGCGTGCGTTCTGCCGTGCCATGCTCAATGGCATGAATTGCTTCCATCAGCGGTCGGGGAGCAAGCTTCGCCAAAGTGTCGTGCAAATCCTCCGCCGTCTCTGTGCCGCGCAAAGGAATGGCGGCGCGGCAAATGATATCTCCGGCATCCAGCTTTTTCACCACATGCAAGATCGTAATGCCGGTCTCATCATCTCCTGCCTCGATTGCAGCCTGGATGCAGGATGCCCCACGGTGGCGCGGCAACAGGGATGCGTGCGCATTGATGCAGGCTATCTTCGGGACATCGATCACCTCCTGCGACAATATCTGACCGTACGCCATGACGACAATCAGATCCGGTTCAAGCACACGCACAGCAGCAAGAGCTTCCGGTGTTCGCACATTTTCCGGCTGCAAAACGGGTATGCCAAACTCCTGGGCATAATGCTTGATGCGCGGCGCTGTAAGCTGGCGATGCCGTCCCGCCGGTTTGTCCGGTTGCGTGACGAGCCCCACAAGCATTCCTTCCTCTTTCAGTGCCACAAAGGAGGGTAATGCAATATCCCCGGTTGCCATCATCACAATGCGCATGCCCTCTTTTAGAGATATCCTCTCCTCTTGTCAAGAAGAAAGCAGCCCAGACCACGGCAAACGCATTTGAGGAGAAGTCAATCAACAGAGAAATGCCCTTATTGACTGATATGATCGTTCATACGCATCAGAAATCATGACAACAAGTATCCCCTCCGCGCAACGCGCGCGAATTCCCAAATCAGGCACCTCTAAAAACTACAAAGGGGAAAAACTCGGAAAAAGCAGGATGAAAAAAGAAGGAAAATAACACGATAA
>CANQJI010000116.1 GCA_947624205.1 uncultured Akkermansia sp.
AAAATGCTATGCTCTTGGGTGACCGTTTATTTTGAGGCATCGGACTTCGGTGACTTTTTCTTTTGAGGCATTACGACTCTTGAGATCAGGTAAAATTTCCGACGGCGCAGTCGCAGGAAAACTGTAATTGACGAGGGTGATGCGATTCGGGAGGAGTACGCGTTACTATACGGATTTACGGAAAGACGGTGCATGAGAAGAGAATCATCTTCAACACGACATCACAAGAGCATACGTGATCATGATCTTTTTGATGGACAAAAACGAGTCATATCCATTCGCTCGAATATTCTCTATTGCTTGACTTTTCTCAAGTGCGTTTGCTGTGATTGGGAGGGGGTATCTTTCCTTCAGGTAAGATGACTTCGTGGCGCAGCGCAAAGTGGAAGAGGAATAATTTTTATCGGATCGTGTGAGCGATTTTCTTCACCTTTGAAAAAAATGTCTGGCAATCCGGAGTGGACTATGCGATACTTAACCGCGCACAGGGGAGAAGTTTAGAGATCATGAGCAACGAAAAAGTCACAACTCCGTACAAGAGGATCCTGCTGAAACTGAGTGGGGAGGCTCTTCGCGCCCAAGGGAGCCGTGATAACATTTCCCCTGAGATCGTGGCTCGTATTGCCCGGGAAATTGCAGAAGCTCAGCGAAAAGCGGAGTTGCAGGTCGCCATTGTCGTAGGCGGGGGCAATATCTGGCGCGGCGCAAAAGCAAGTGTGCGCGGCATGGATCGCCCGACCGCGGATTACGTTGGCATGCTTGCTACGGTGATGAATGCTCTCTCCATCTGTTCCGCGGTGCAGGAAGCAGGCGTGCCCTGCCATGTGATGAGCGCTATTGAGATGAAGAATGTGGCGGAACCGTATGTGCGCAACACTGCCCGTGATTTGCTGCGCAGTGGGCAAGTCGTAGTTTTCGCAGCCGGTACCGGCAATCCCTTTTTCAGCACCGATACTGCCGCCGCTCTGCGTGCCTGCGAGGTGAATGCGGAAATCGTCATGAAGGCCACCTCTGTGGATGGTGTGTACAGCGCCGACCCGAAAGAGGATCCCACTGCCACGCGTTTTGACTCCATCAGCTACGAGGAGTGTATTGCCCGCGAACTCAAGGTGATGGATCAAACGGCCTTCACCCTCTGCAAAGACAACTGCAAACCGATTATGGTTTTTGATATGCACCGAGAAGGGAATATCACTCGTGCTCTACTCGGTGAAAGAATCGGCAGTATCATTAGCCTGTAACTATCCTCTTTTCAAACCAACATTATACGACAATGGACGAAGAAACACTGCTTTTGGAAGTGGAAACTTCCATGGAAGAAGCCCTGGGGCGCATGAACGCCGACTTCGCTGGCGTACGCACCGGCAAGGCCTCCCCCTCCCTCGTGGACAATATGGATGTGTACGTTGCATCTTATGGCTCCAGCATGAAACTCAAAAGTCTTGCCGTAGTCTCCACTCCGGATGCCCGTTCTATCCTCATTCAACCCTTTGATCCCGGTACGCTGAACGATATCAAGAAGGCCATAGCTGAGAGTCGCTTAGGCATTTCCCCTATCATCGATGCGCGCTCCGTGCGGCTTCCCATTCCGGAGCTCTCCGGCGAGCGCCGCAAAGAACTTGTCAAATATGTAAAGAGTCTCGCAGAGGATACTCGCGTCCGCGTTCGTGCTGCCCGAAAAGTTGGTATGGATGGAGCGAAAAAGCTCAAAGCGGACAACGTGCTCACCGAAGACGGGCAGCGCCAGTGTGAAGACAAGGTTCAGAAGCTTACAGATAAGTACGTCAAGAAGATCGACGAGCAGGTCGAAGCAAAGGAAAAGGAAATCATGACCGTTTAATCCTTATTCAACAACAACCAATCTAACGAACCATTTTTATGGACACCTCGAAAACTAACGTTCTCGCCGCCGGTATCGAGATCATCGGCTCTATCCGCTTTCAGAGTGATATGCATATTGACGGCAAGGTTGACGGCAAAATTCATTCTGAATCCGGGAAGGTTACCATTGGTGAAAAAGCCGATATTAAGGGTGATATCCAAGCCGGTGAAGTATACATCCATGGTCATGTAAACGGCAATGTGAACAGTACTCGTTGCCACCTGAGCCAGCACGCTGACATCAAAGGGGACATCACCACCGAGGTCCTCTCCATGGACGAAGGTGCTCATCTCACCGGTCACGCTCAAATCGGTTAGGCAAGGGGAAACCTTCGCCACAGTGCTTCTGAGACTCCCATTTTTCGTTGGGTGCCACTTTTTTGTGTCCGGCGATTCGAGTCGCGCCCCGCTCGGGCTTCCATCTTGCGGGCGGCATTTCTTCCAAATCGTACGTCGTACATTGTACATCGAACATAGGCAAACGCATTTTCTAATGTGTTTGCCCTGCCTGCGGACTGAGGAGTAAGCCTCAAGTGAATCGCGCTCATGGGCGGTATTTAACGTCTGGAAAAGACGGCACGTTAATGTAGCGCTTTGAGTTGGCGTGCGGCAAGGAGAATGGGAGCAAGACTTTTCCTCAGGGAAGTGACTTGCTCAATGTCCGTTTCTGCTTCCTTGATAGTTCTGCCGATTTGCTCGGAAGTTTCGAAAGATTCCAGTTCGTGGGAGAGGCATTTTTCGAGAGCGGAGATGCGGCGAGAGACAAACATATCCAGTGCTTCGCTTACTTGTTTTTTCCAGGTGTCGAGTCGGGAAGCGATGTTTTCGCGCCCGTTGCGACGCCATTCGGGGGCAGTCTTATTGTAGCTGCAGGATCGGTTTATCATGCCGAGGAATGTAGTTTCCTTCAAGGCTCCGAGGGGGATGGGGCTGCAATCCAGCGCGACATGTTGCCAGGCGGCAAGGATGGCACGCATGTAATCCTTTTCGATTTCCTCAGCAGATCGGCGATTGAGGATGCGGGCACATTCTGCAATTTTTTCGTGTTCAAGATCCGTGAGTTCGCAAATTTTCGCGGGGGAGAGTACGTGGGTTTCTTGCTCGGCAGCGAGGTCTCCGAGATCGTTCTCCACCTTGATGCGAATGCGGTTGAGTTCCTGGGCGAGCATGTCGCGATCCATCCACTCTGTCGGGAAATAGCCATCTATAGCCATATCAAGGATGGCATCAAGGCGTGTGAAAAGAGTTTGTCGTGCGCGGTCGGCGAGGTAGCCGCAGCGCTGGCGTCCTTCGCGCATGTTGTTGCTTTCGATCGCTTCGCGTAGGCGCGCCTCGTCCATAAGACGGTGAATGGAGGTTTGAAGCTCATGCACGTGCGAGATGTGAGCACGAGAGGCGGCGCTAAAGTTTTTGAGACGTTCATCAAAATCTTCCAGTATCTTAAGAAGATAATCTGCACAATTGCGGCGCAGGGTGACCTCGGGGTGACTGAGGTCGGAGAGCACTTCGTCTTCCAGTGTCGTGAGGTTCGAGTGCCGGCAGGAAGGTGTGGCATTGCTCTCTGGGGCAGGAGTTGATTGGGGAGAGAGCTTGCTTTCATGTTGCCACCAGGCAAGACCGGCATTCACCCAGCTACCGGGGATAACCTTGCGGATAAAGTCACCAAGTTGTTTTTGAGTTGTAATTTGCTGGTTGATTTGTTGCTCTTCCTGAGCCGCGGGAGTTAGCCAAAATTGGGCTTCAATGCGGTTCTGAACGACACGGATGGGGCGTTTGGAACGTTCCACAGCACTGCGCAGATAGTCTCGCGTATCCGGCGTGAGCGCGGCGAAGGAGCTTTGTACCAGCAGGAAATAATCCGCATTTTCATTCATCCACTCATGCAGCTCTTCATCGTGCCAGTTGGAGGTGAGACCATCCATCCCAGGCATGTCGATAATGCCGATGCCAGCCTGCAGCAGGCGTGCATCGGGTTCTACGAGAAAGATGGCAGCGCAGCTGGCGCTGGTTTGGCCACGAGCCCATGCATCGAGGTTTTCTTGGGTGATGTTGCGGCGATCCACAGCAATTTTTTCGTGGAATTCCGGCGGGGCAATGTGACGCAGGTAATCGATGACCAGCTCGAAGAGTTCCTTTTCACTCAGAGAATCTGCCGCCAGCGGGGAGAAGAGTTCAATGCGTTCTGTGCCGTCATCACTCGCCAGGATGATCATTGGAAGACGCGTGGTTTCCAGTCCCAGCTTTGTTGCACAAAGGTTGCGACGTGTCAGGCAGTTTGTGAGCGTGGATTTGCCACTTTTCACCGAGCCTATTGTCGCCATGAGAAGCAGCTTGGAATCAAAGCGAGCCAAGCTGCGTCGAATCTCCCTGCTTCCTCGCGTGAGTTGTGCTCGCAGATCAGGACTGCCCTGTCCGGGAATCTCAATTTTTTCTGCATAGTTGCGCGCACCGCGGCAGAGCGCGGAGAGTTGCTCCTCTGTCATGCTCGACATTATAGCTTCCAACTCACAGGATTGCAAGGGGAAACCCCGGGGCAAACGCATTAGGAAATGCGTTTGCCTATGTATGATTTACGAGGTACCATGTACGATTTATTAATAATGTGCGCGTTGCGCAGATTTTTTCGGATCATTAATGTATGCTGAGATCCTTTTAGAGCCATCATCATGATGACCGCTTGTTGTCATGATTTTTGATACGTATAAACAGTTATATCAGTCAATAAGAGCATTTTTTTCTGCTGATTGACTTCTCTCAAATGCGTTTGCTTGTGTACGATGTACAACACGCACGACGGCTGTAAGTGCGGATGGACAACGCGCATGCGTTGCCCCGATAGGGGCGAACCGGCAGGGTGGTGCCGGTGAGTCAATTTGAGGAATTCCCGCGCCTGCGCGCGAGTTTGGCGAAGCGGGTGCGGGACTGAATCGTGAAGGCGAGCGTCGGGTGTGGTGAGGATTGCTTTTTTCTGCGAAAGCAAGCCGCTCGCCGGGTTTCCCCGACGAGCGGCACTTCATTTACCTGTTGTATTGTTCCTTTTGAGAAGAACTCGTTGAATCCTCCTCAGAAGCCCATTCGGACGCCCAGGGCGGCGTTCCATGCGTTTGCGTGCTCACGCAACTCGCCGCCCGCGTTCACGTAGATCTGCGAGTTCGGCGTCATCGGTACATTCACTCCCGCTCCGAACTGGAACGCCGTGCTGCCTGCCTTCGAACCGTACACGTTCTGCGTGTAGCTCGGATCTGCCAGCAGCGCCACGTTCGCCACGCTCCGGCGGTCGCCCATGTCCTGCGCCACATTCGCATGCACCTCCGTACTCACCGTGCGGTTGACTGCCTTCGCGGAGTTGATCGCCGCCAGCCAGCGCAGACCAAGACCCAGTGTTACCGTGTCGCGCGTCTGCTTCTCCGTCGTGAGTCCCACGCCGCCCGCATTCCCTTCGCTGAAGCCGTCCATGCTCGTGTGCATCACTGCCACGTTGAACAGCGGCTGGAGGATGTTGCTCTTGTTGTCCTTCACCGGGTGGAGGTCATACGTGAGTTCCCACATCGCGCCC
Organism: uncultured Akkermansia sp.; assembly: GCA_947624205.1. Classification (GTDB taxonomy): domain Bacteria; phylum Verrucomicrobiota; class Verrucomicrobiia; order Verrucomicrobiales; family Akkermansiaceae; genus Akkermansia. The sequence continues at coordinate 5,438 of CANQJI010000116.1, forward strand.
AAGCTGCTGCCGCTCGTGTTGCTCGTGGCGGTGTAGCTGCCCGCTCCGTAGTTCACCGTGCGCTTGAGTTCTGCCTCATTCGTGCCGAGAGTGAAGAGCAGCGTGTTGCCCCAGCGACCGTTCTTCGCCTGGCTCCAGAAGCTCACGGTGTACGTATCCAGATCTCCCTTGGCATAATCTGCCGCACGCGCTTCCAAGTCGCCATAGCTGGCAGAAAGGCTCACGCCAACGCTCCAGTGGGCATCCACCTGAGCATCGATGCCCAGAGCGCCGCCCCAGCTGTTGAGGCGATAGCCGCTCTCATCACCGACGCTGTGCTGCTCGGAGAAGAAGCCGGTGCCCTCCACCCAGACGTGGGAGTTCTTGCAGGGGCGCTGCGTGGCAGTTGCCTCGTCATTGCCCATGCAGCGCAGACGTCCCGCCTGCAGGGCGTGGTCACGCACGCGGCCCATCTGGTTGCGCAGGGCAGCGCTCTGTGCAGCAGAGACTGAAGTGAGCGTGCTGCCTGCCACAGCGGCGAGAGCATTGCGCACGCCTGCCGCGTTGCCTGCCTTGTCCATCGTCTGCAG
>CANQJI010000117.1 GCA_947624205.1 uncultured Akkermansia sp.
GTGGGACGTATGATGGAGGAGGGCACACGCTGAGCAAGATCGGCAGCGGCGTGCTGGAGTTCGGATACGGCGCCAGTGGTAAAGAAGGCAGCACGGGGAGAATTGATGTTCTGGACGGCACACTGAAGCTGAGCTACGCGGATAATTCGCCGGAGGGAGAGCCGGGGCTGAGCAACTACGCCGTGAGAGTAAAGGACGGAGGGACGCTGGACCTGAGCAGGATGGATTTCCGGCTCGGCTCGCTGGACGTCGGCGGCAATGAAGGTGGCTTCATCACCAACGCAAACGGCTCGACGATCACCATCTGCGGCTATGGCGAAGGGAATCAAGAATATGAGGCGGCATTCGGGACCTCGCATGTAGCCATACAAAAGCAACTCGAGGGCACGAGCTGGGTGATGGATTGGGAGAACGGCACGCAAACGGTCGGCGGAACGACCACGCTGAACAGCGTGGAGGTGAAGGCCGGAACCTTGGTGTTGGCCGAGGATGTTAAGGAGCTGACCGGACGGGCGGCGCTGAGCGGCGAGCACGGCGTGCTGCAACTGCAAAGCGATGTTACGATCGATGGCAGGCTGGAGGCATCCGGCGGAACCTTGGAGCTCGGCGGGAGTCTGACGCTGCAGCAAGGGATGCACGGGACACTGGACCAACTGACGATAGAAGGAAGCGGCTATATCACGCTGAGAGGCGGCGGGGTACAGACGCTGAGCGCGAAGAGCGTGACGGCGACCGGGAGAGCGACGATCGAGATCGACGTCTCGTCGGGAGCCGATACGCAGGTGCGGCTCGACTTCGGGTCGATCGAGGGTCAGCTTCATCTCAACCTGACGGGGTGGAGTAAGACCGTTACGGAGTACCAGCTCTTCGAGAACAACTCACGCTTCCGCGAACTGTGGGCGAGCGCACCGCTGAACACGACCGATGGTGCATGGTGGGAGAGTTTCCTCGATATCTACGTGGACAGTCCCGAATTCAAGGGGGGCGTTTACCAGATGAAGCTGATGGAAGATGGCAAGTTGGTCTTCCTGCCCTTTGACGGACTTATCTGGGAGGGGTCTTCCAGTACCACCTGGAGCGACAAGGACAAAGACGCGTGGAAAGATCCGCAGAACACGCCTGCTGGGAAGGACGTATTGTTCAATAATCAAGCGTCCGGAGCCGACAAGCACGTCGTGCAGGTGGACGGAGTGGTCACACCGGCCCAGGTGAAGGTTTACAGCGGCGAGTACGTCTTTGAGCAAGAGGATGGCACCACCGGCGGACTGTATATACTGAAGGAAGAGAAGGCGGGTCAGTCCAACACCGGCAGTGGCGCGCTGATTGTAGGCGGAGATAAGAACGAGAAAGCTCGTCTGACCCTGGCGCTGAAGAATAAGTCCGTCCCGGAGATCCAACTGAAGAACAACGGCACGCTCGTGCTGGCCGATGACGGGGCGCTCACGGACGAGGACCCGGTGCGCGGCAACAAGAAGACGAAGCTGCGCTTCTTGGGAGGCACGCTGGAGTACAGCGCGTACACGGATGAAAGTGGGGACAAGCATAAACTGTCGCCTACTTTCGACGTGAGCGAATACGTGGCAGGGATGAATGAGGCAGATGGACTCAACAGCACGGATGCCGTGAAGGTGAAAGTGGTCGGTGGCGAGGGGAATTACAAAGACGGCGTGACCTGGGGAAGCAAGGACAAAGAGATGACCTCGGGCGTCGAGCTCGCGCTGGATGGCACGGGACTGGAGCTGACCGCTGATGAAGGGAAAGGCGGCACATTCACGCTCTCGTGGGAGGAGAAGGCAGATCCGGAGACCGGAAAAGGGAAGACGTACGGGGACGGGGTCGATGTGAACGTGGGTGAAAAAGCCACCCTCGTGTTGGATGTCGCGACGGAGGGTGATGACGTGCGAGCGGACCTCGCGGACACCTTCTCGGGCGCGGGAACTCTCGCCGTTGCCGGAGGGGGCAAGCTGAAGTTCAGCGGCAACTCGACGAAGATGGAGAACATCGAGCTGCAGAACAACTTTGACCTCGAGATCGCGGGCGATAAAGCCCTTGGCGGCGAGGGCACGCAGCTCACGCTCCAAGGAGGCACGCTCTCCTCTCAGGACGATACCCCGGAGAAGCCCACGAAAGTGCAGGCAGGGACAGTAACCGCTGCGGGAGACATCACGGTGGACGGCAACATCACCTTCACCGGAGAGCTCAAGGAAGGGGAAGAGAAAAATTCCTCCTTCACCGCGGCGGCGGGCAAGACCGCCGGCTTCAGCGGCAATATCTCGGCGTACACCGGCACACTCAAGACAGCAGACGACACCGCGACGTGGAGCTTGACCGATGAGGCAGCCAAGGGTGAGGTGAAGGCAGGACTGGAAGGCAACGGCACGTTTGACTTCGAGGTGAAGGACCAACTCACGCTGCATGGCAAGATCGGCAGTGATGGAAACACCGACCAACTCACCTTGCAGAACAGAGGCAGGGGGAACTTGGTCGTCGCCTCGGGCACGGGGAGCGAAGGTGTGAAGCTCAATGCCGGGAAAGGAACCATCACGCTCGGTGAAAGTACGAATGATGCCAATGATGCCATCACATGGAAGGGAACGCATTTCAATGCCGGCGACATCGTCCTGGCGAACGTGACACTAGGAGGGGAAGGGACAGACTTCAAGCTTTTCGATGACAGCAACGCAACCATCACCGTCAACACCTCAGTGAGCCCGGATAAAACGAAGGGCGGCACGGTGGACGTGAATGGTCTGGCTGCCGACACATTGAGCGGCATCACGATCAACCAACACGGGCAGCTCAAGGGCGTAACCGGGACGTACAAGGTCGGGAAAGATCACACCCTCAACCTTCGCTTCGCGGATGAAAATGAGAAAGAGACTGGTGATACTGCCGGTGCTAAAGACAAAGCCCTGATCGAGGGGAAAGATGATGAGGAGGGGAACAAATTCACCCTCGACCTGAGCGAAGCCGGGGATAACCTGCAGTTCGCCTTCGATGCGGGAATCATCGCCCAGCTGCGTGAAGTCGAGGAAGATGCGAAGACGCTTCTTCACTTGCTCTCCGGAGGAACGATAACCAAGAACGGCGAAGACATCGGCAAGACCGGTATGGGGGTCTACTTGGAGAAGATGAAGGATCAGATCGCCCAGCTGCTCTGGTGCGTTGAGGCGGTCATTAAGAAGACGGAAGACGGCGGATACTACCTGGAACTCACAGGAGGCACGTCCAACCTCTACGTTGTCATGGACCGTGAGCACTCGGATCTCGATACGGTGGATGACATGTCGCTCTTTGAAGGCACGACCGCCACGGCGGTGTTGGATGGAAAGACGCTGACCCTGCAACACGACGGCGAGTCAAAAGGCGAAGGAAAAGTCACCTTGGAGAACCTCGTAGGCACGGAAGGAACGGGACTGGAACTTGAGAACACGACAGATGAGGACGGAAGTCGCTTCAATGTTACACTCGACAACACGCACTTCGGCAAAGATACCAAAGATAAGCGAAATCTCACTGAAGACGAAAAAGCGAAAATGCAAGGACAGGATACAACCTTTGACGGGAGTATCCACGGCACGGCAGGAGTGGATGTCACGAAGACCGGCAAGGGAACACTGACCGTGGGAGACGACTACCAACTCGATGACGGCAAGACAAGGATCGAAGAAGGGAAACTCGTGCTGAAGGGCGACGAGAACAAGATGGAAGAGTTGGAGTTCGCCTACAGGGGCGCTCCCGGGACAGGAAACCCTCCGGAGTCGAAACCGGAAGACCGCGGACTCGTGCTGGATGGCGGAGCGGAAGGCAGCACGACCACCGTTGGGTCCATCACGGAGTCCGGAAGCTATACCGATGAGGATAACAACATCGAACTGGACAACGCGGGACTCGTGCTGAAGGGCGAGAGTACGCTGGAGCACACCACCATCACCGGCAATGAGGAGAAGGGCGGCGGCTCCGTGACCATGGACGGTCCCGATGCCTCTCTCACCTTTGACGGAGTGGGGAATGAAGAAGGTAAGGGAAATCGACTGTCCGGCGTGGACGTGAACGTGAAGGATGGCGGTTCGCTCACCCTGTCGGAGGGCGCGACCATGGACGTCGGGGACGTCACATTGTCGGGCACCGGACTCGTCGGCGATGGTAGCGGTACGCAAACGAAGAAGGGCAGCAGCCTGGACATCGGAATAGGGGAGTCACATCTCGGGACACTCAACGGAGACGCCGACAGCACGCTGAAGAGCACCGACGGCGGCGAGTTGCACGTGGGCAAGGACGGCACAGGCGGCGGCAAGTTCTCCGGAACGCTGGGCAGCAGCGACGGAACCGGTGTCGCCGGCAGGCTCGTGGTAGAGGACGGGGCGGACTTCACCCTCGACAACGTCACCACGACGAAAGACAAGGCGTGGGACGTGCAGGTCGGCACCGACCCGGAGAAAGCAGGCGGCAGCAGCTTCACCGTTGACACAAGCAAGGGTGGGAGCGTGACATTCGGCGACGTGGACCTCGGCTCCGGCAACACCACCACCTTCGTGGTGGATCCGAACAAATCCGAAGGTTATGCCGGCGTGACGGGCGACAGCCTCACGTGGGGCTCCGACAGCAAGCTCGTGCTGGAAGGCAGCGGGGTGTACAGGGGCGATAGCCTGACACTTGGCGACTTCGGTGAGTTAACAGGCGAGGAGGAAAACCTGGACATCGAGCTGAAGGGCAGCGCCTTCTTCCTGAAGGATGGAGCAAAGGTCAAAAAGGGCATCGACGGTAAATTGGTCGTTGAATTCGAAGACGCGACGGACAACAAATTCTCACGCCTCCTGCCGGACATGCACAAGAACGCGCAGGCAGGCGCGGATCTGGTGTGGGGTTCCCTGATGGACCGGCAGAACGACTTGCAGCGTTTCTTCGCACTCCTCGATAATCCGAATTCGGACTACATGAAGATGGCCGAAGGGTTGATCTCGCTCTACGAAGCAGGCGACAAGGAAGGACTGGAGAAAGCGCTGACCGCGGTGGCGGGCTCATCCATAGCGACCCTGGGACCGGCGCTCGTGCAGGACCTGCACCGCCAGCTCACCTCCATCCGCAACCGCACGACCACCATGGCGGGAGAAGTGACGTATGATTCGTACGACCAGCTGCCGATGTGGCACGCCTGGGTGAACGCGGAGGGAGGCTACCACAAGATGGATGCCGATGGATTGGCGCCGGGCTACTCGCTGAACAACTGGGGAGGCACGGTGGGAGCCGACGTGGACATCTCGCCCGCCACGACGCTGGGATTCGCCCTCACGGCGATGTACGGCGACCTCAAACCGGATGCAGCGGACGCGGCGACGGGCAACCTGGACACGATGTACCTTTCGGCTTTGCTGCGCACGACGAGCGGGGCATGGATCCACACCTTCGTGATGAGCGGAGGAATAGCGGACATAGGACTGGACCGCACGGTGAACGTGGGAGGGACGAGCTACCGCACGCAGGGCAGCACGGATGGGTATGCCGTGGGAGCGATGTACGAGGTGGGCTACACGCGCTTGATGAACCGAGAGGGGACAATGGCGCTGCAGCCTGTGTTCAACGTGGAGATTCGCCACGCGGCGATCAAGGGTTATGAGGAAAAGGGAAGCGACGCGGGACTCAAGGTGGACGAGATCAAGCAGGATGTCGTGACCTTCGGGATAGGAGCGAGGATACAGGCCATGGTGGGAGAGAACGCGTACAACCGCACCTCCATTCTGGAGGGAAGGCTGCTCATCAAGGGCGACGTAGGAGACACGACAGGCATCTCGAAGAACGGCATCATCGGCGACAAGAAGATGGCGGAGGTAGAGAGCGCGGAAGTGGGAGCCGTCGGAGTGGAAGCGGGTATCGGCATCACGATACCGCTGGGAACGGATTCCAGCATGTTCATGGACGCCTCCGCCGAGATGCGCAGCGGCTGGACCAGCTTCAACGCCACAGTCGG
>CANQJI010000118.1 GCA_947624205.1 uncultured Akkermansia sp.
TTGTGAGACAGCGGATATTTTGCCAACTTTGAGGAATTGCTTTGTGAGGTCATTCCACAAAAATATACGAAGAGCGATTATTTTTGTGAGACAGCGGATATTTTGCCAACTTTGAGGAATTGCTTTGTGAGGTCATTCCACAAAAATATACGAAGAGCGCTTGTTTTGCTTGATTTTGGGGAGGGGAGGGATGTTTAATAAACGTGTTATGAGGCACGAGATTGGTGGTTATTATTTCTTCTTGGAATTGCTTCGTGAGGTCATTCCACGGAAATGTACGAAGAACGAAATCAAGCCTGACCGATTTTGGGCGGTCAGGCTTGCATACCACCGACGGGACTCGAACCCGTACAGCCCGAAGGCCGGGAGATTTTAAGTCTCCTGCGTCTACCGATTCCGCCACGGTGGCGAGTAATGGGGAAGCAAATTGTACACGAGGAGAACGAAGAAGGCAATTCTTTTCGCTCTTCATATCTTGTGCACACTGCAAAACAAAATCAGATGCGACACCAAAAAGAGACGGGTGAATGAGAAATACAGACCTAAGCGTGACGCGAAGGTGACATGTGTGAAAACGCTTGCACGTGGTGCAGCAGTGTGGTAAAAGGAGGACTGCGCAAAGCGTGACCGAGATTATGAATAAACAGATACGCATCGTCATTGGAGCAGATCACAAGGGGGTAGATCTGAAGGAGGCGGCAGTTGAAATGCTTAAGGAATGGGGGCTTCAGGTGGAAGATGTGGGGACGATGAGTCGGGAGACGTGCGACTATTCGGACTACGCGAATGCGGTATGCAAGCGCGTGGTAGATGGGCGGGCTGATCGCGGGATTTTGATCTGCTTTTCAGGGCTGGGGATGAGCATCGCGGCAAATCGTTGGAAGGGTGTGCGTGCCACGCTTGTCCGCACGCCACAGATCGCCGCGCTTTCGCGTCAGCACAATGATTCCAACGTAATGTGCCTTGCATCGGCCTTCATCACCCCGGAAGATTTGGATGATATCTTGCACACGTGGTTGATGGCAGAGTTTGAGGGTGGGCGGCACGTGCAGCGACTGTTGAAGGCGAGTGGTTCACCGCTGGCGGTGAGTGATCCGGAGTTGGCGAGCTATATTGAGGAAGAGAGGAGGAGACAGAATAACAACATCGAACTCATTGCGTCGGAAAACTTTGCTTCTCCGTCGGTGATGGAAGCGCAGGGGTCGGTGCTGACGAATAAGTATGCTGAGGGCTATCCCGGCAAGAGATGGTACGGGGGGTGCGAGGTTGTGGACAAGGTGGAGCAGCTGGCGATCGACCGCGCGAAGGCGTTATTCGGCTGCGAGCACGTGAATGTGCAGGCACATTCTGGGTCTCAGGCTAACATGTCCGTCTACCAGGCATGCCTGCAACCGGGAGATACAATTCTGACGATGGATTTGGCGCACGGTGGGCACCTCTCTCACGGCTTTTTTGCGAACTTTTCCGGGAAAATGTATAAGGTGGAGCATTACGGGGTGAGTCCGAAGACCGAGTGCATTGATTACGACGCACTGGAGGCAAAGGCCAAGGAAGTGAAGCCTCAGCTCATTCTCGCCGGCGCTTCGGCGTATTCCCGTACGATTGATTTTGCCCGTATCCGCCGGATCTGCGATGAAGTGGGAGCGATCATGTTTGTGGACATGGCGCACATTGCGGGTTTGGTGGCGGCAGGGGTGCATCCGTCTCCTGTGCCGTATGCGGATTTTGTATCTACCACCACGCACAAGAGTCTGCGTGGACCGCGCGGAGGTATGGTGATGTGCAAGGAAAAATGGGCGAAGAAGCTCAACAGCGCCACTTTCCCGGGCTTGCAGGGCGGGCCGCTCATGCATGTGATTGCCGCGAAAGCCGCCTGTCTCGGGGAGGCTCTCAAGCCGGAGTTTCGCGAATATGCACAGCAGATTGTGAAAAATGCCAAGGTCATGGCAGAGAAGTTGACCGAACTCGGTTTCCGCATTGTTGCCGGCGGTACGGATAACCACTGTTTCCTCGTTGATCTCAGCGTGAAGGGTATCAATGGTGCGGAGGCTCAGGTTGCACTGGATCGAGTGGGCATCACCGTGAATAAGAATGCCATTCCCTTCGACAAAGGCAGCACCTCCACTCCTTCCGGCATCCGCATCGGAACCCCTGCGGTAACTACTCGCGGCATGAAGGAGGAAGATGTGAAGCGTGTGGCGGAGTACATCGGACGCTGCCTCGGCATCCTTGCCGCGCAGAAGGTGCATGAGGATCCGGCGGCGTACGACGAGCTGCGAGCCGAGGTCTCTGCTTTCAACAGCAACTTCCCCATGCCCTGAACTGAAGCAGGAAATGCAATGAGCTACTGTGCGGATGTTTTTCGGCGCGTGAGACGGGTTACCCGTGAGGTGGCGATTGGCAACACTGCCGTGGGCGGTAGCAACCCTGTTCGGGTGCAATCCATGCTTACCCACGACACGCTGGATACTGCCGGCTGTGTAGCGGAGACTTTGCAGCTGGTGGAAGCGGGCTGTGAGATTGTGCGCCTCACTGCGCAGACGAAGCGTCACGCGGCAAATTTGGAAAACATATCGCGGGAGCTGCGGGCGGCGGGGTGCCATGTGCCCCTGGTGGCGGATATACACTTCAAACCGGATGCTGCGATGGAGGCGGCCAAGTGGGTGGAGAAGGTACGCATCAATCCCGGCAACTTTGTGGATAAACGCGGGGATGCCGTGCCGGACTACACGGAGACGAATTACGAGAGGGAGATCGACCGCATTCGGGAAGCATTCACTCCCTTCGTTCTCTTCTGCAAGGAGCACGGTCGCGCCATTCGTCTGGGCGCGAACCACGGGTCGCTCTCCGGTCGCATTCTTGCGCGTTATGGCGACACGCCGGAGGGAATGGTGGAGAGTGCGCTTGAGTTTGCCCGTGTGGCGCGAGAGCTGGATTTTCATGCGATGGTGTTTTCCATGAAAGCGTCGGACGTGAAGGTGATGATTCACGCTTACCGCTTGCTCGTGCAGCGTTTCCGGGAACTTGGGGACGATTGGAACTACCCTATCCACCTAGGAGTGACAGAGGCCGGGGAGGGGGAGGACGCACGCATCAAGAGTGCCATCGGCATCGGATCCCTGCTGGCGGATGGCATCGGCGATACCCTTCGAGTATCGCTCACAGAGGAAGCGGTATGTGAGGTGGCGCCGGGCTTCGAGCTTGCCCGCGCGTTTGGCTCCTCATCGTCCGCCTGTTCGCAGTCGGTGCAGCTGTTGGCGCCTTTCGATCCTCTGGTGTACAAGCGGCGTGCAAGTGAGGAACGTGAAGTGAACGGCGTTCTACTTGGTGGCACTCAGCCTGTGCGAGTGGCGCTGCCGCAGGCGCAGTGCGACCAGCTGCGAGCAGTCGGCAAGGACGTTTCTCCCGATACGCCGGTAGAGCTCGTTTACGAGCAGTTGCCGTTGCTGGAGGTGGATCCTCGGGATGCGGGGCAGATGCATGCGTTGCCGGAGTCTCCGGCTTCCCTTGTGGCAGTGAAGGATGGCGTGGATATGCCTCCCGTGCAGGCGCAACGTTTGTTGGCTGCGCAGCTGCCCTCCAAGCATGCTCTCCTGCTGAAGGATGTTTTCGTGACCTCGGATGCGGCGGGTCATGCGGAGGAAAAACTTTCTTCCGCCATGGAGGCGGGAATCAATCTTGGTTCATTGCTGGTGGATGGTATCGGGGATGCGGTGCTTGTGCGCGGGGAGAAAGACGCCGTTGCCGCGCTGCGTCTGGCTTACAATACTCTTCAAGCTTCCGGTGTGCGTACAAGTAAAGCAGAATTTGTATCGTGTCCCTCCTGCGGCCGCACGCTGTACAACATTCGCGAAGCTGCGGCACGCATCCGCGCCGCTACGGGGCACCTGAAAGGCGTGAAAATCGCCATTATGGGTTGCATTGTGAACGGTCCCGGCGAGATGTCGGATGCCGACTTCGGTTATGTCGGCGGCGCACCGGGCAAGATTAATTTGTATGTCGGGCACACTCCGGTGCAGATCAATATACCGCAGGAGGAGGCTGTGGAAAAACTCGTGGAGCTTATTAAGACTCACGGACGTTGGCAGGAACCCTAGTTGCTGCTTCTCCGGTTGATGGAGGAGGATCGAAAGTCATATATTGCGGCATGCGGAAATGTAGGTGCGTTGCGGACGTGTGGAAAAAGCAGCGGTGGCAGGCGGGGCCTGCCCATGTACGATTTACGACGTACGATGTACGATTTGGGAGTTCCCGCGCTTGCGCGCGAGTGTGGCGAAGCAAATGCGGTGGCGGAATTGTGGAGCAGCGTGCGGACGCCGTTAGAAAGCGGCGGTGGCAGGCGGGGCCTGCCTATGTACGATGTACAACACGCACGACGGCCCCGATGAGGGCGCACGCGTTAGCGGGCGGTAAGTGCGGATGGACAAAGGCGCAGCCTTTGCCCGCTGGGCGAACCGCCGATGGGGCGGCGGTGAGTCAATTTGGGGAGTTCCCGCGCTTGCGCGCGAGTTTTGCGAAGAACGCTTGTTGTCATGATTTTTGATGCGTATAAACTGTGAGGTCAGTCAATAAGAGCATTTGCCCTGTTGATTGACTTTTCTCAAATGCGTTTGCCTTACCCGAAGGCCTTTCTTTAGCATACCAGCATTGAGTCTCCGCGGCGGTACACTCGTTCCATGGCGATGTAGCGCGTGCGCAGGAGCTCCGCCGAACGGTGACCCATCTCCAGCTGAAGCTCGGCGTAGTTGCGGAAGGTGGCCAGGTGATGCGTGGCAAAGGTGTGCCGCAGGACATCCGGCTGCCAGTCGGTGAAGCCGGCTTCCCGGTGCAGGCGCGCCCAGAGACGCCGCCAGTTCGGCGGACAAATCCGCTCGTCCTCGGTGCGCCGGATGCGCTGCAGGATGCGTGCCAGCGGCGGGAAGATGGTGACGTGCCGCGCGCCGCCGGTCTTGCTGTGGTGCGGGGCAATGCAGATGACGCCGGCGTCAAGTCGTACATCGCTCCAGCTCAGGCGTTCCACCTCATTTGGGCGCACGCCCGCGTAGAGCATGATGGCGGTCGCGGCGAGGCAGGCGCCGCCCTCGAACGTCTCGGCGGTGTGCACCAGTCGTCCGATTTCCTCTTTGTTCAGAATGCTGATGCGCTTTTCTTCAATGCGTTCCGGCTCCACCTTCCGCACTGGGTTCTCTGCGCACCAGCCTCGCTTACACGCCGTGGAGAAGACTCCGCTGAGGATGAGTCTTGCATTGTTCCTCTGGCGCGGTGTGTCGAATGCTTCTCGGATGTAGTCGCGGCATTCCTCGGCGGAGATGCTGCGCATGCGGCGATTTGCCAGTTTATTGCAGCGCTTCATGAACCGCTTCGTGATGCAACGGAAGTCGCTCAACGTCCGTTTCCGTCGATCTTTCCGCGCTTCCAGCGCTTCCTTCACGGCTCGGGCAAAGGTGACTGTCTTTTCGCGCCGTCGCAGTTCTTCCTCCCCTGCCGCGATGCACGCCATAGCGCGCTTCACGCGTCCCCTTCCTGCTTCCAGCGCGGCTTTCGCCACCAATGCTGCTTCCAGTACATCCACACCCGTCTGCCGCAGCACCTCTACTGCTGCCAGCTCCGTTTTTCTGTCTGATTTTGTTTTCATGGTGATACGTATTTAGAATTCGTGTGCAAGTAAAAAGTATGGCCAGGGTAGAAAATTTTGCTAGGCATACATTTAAGACAAGTCCTTCCATTGGGGAAAAAGTTACGCCCGGAACAATATAACATCTAATCTACAAAATTTAAACTAACTCATAATCAATAAAATGAATCTAAAATGGCACGAATTCTAAATCCGATAGACTGCTTTACGAAACATGGAACATGCGGAGCCGAAATCGGTAGAGAAAGAAGCATC
>CANQJI010000119.1 GCA_947624205.1 uncultured Akkermansia sp.
GGCATCAAACTTTCGGAGAATCCTTTTTCCCCGTTTTTTACGTCCCTTCGGTGACTTTATTTTTGAGGCAATGCGCCTCGCGAATTTTTAGAATTTCTTTCTCGACATTAGACCGGTAAGCTGCTAGCCTATGCCCAGACGACCCTGCGGCGTTGAAGGACGGTCCCATTGTATGAGGGTAACCCAGCCTTCCGTCTGCGGGGTTTTCTATTGTCAACTCAAGAGAGAAAAGCCTATTGTCTCCTCCATTTCTATCCGGCACCACCGCAGTCACATTCACATCAAAACTGCCCTTGCCCTCTATATCCACCGTGCCATAATAATGCCATGCACCGGCTCTACCCTTCTTCTTCTCCGGAGCATAATTCTTCTCAAACTCCCCATAATCAGCCCGTTCAAAAATCTCATGCACATGCGCGAACGCCGAATAATGAATCTGCCTCGCCTCCTCCTGTGAATAGCCCAAAGCCATCAGATTACGCACAGACATCTGCGCCGCATACGACTTACCTACCGTATCAGACGTCACCATTGCCTCAATCCCCGTCGCCTCATTCCTGAACACACGCCCCTGCACACCCTTCAAAGCATCTTTCGCCTCCTGCGCTGTCCCAAGAAAACGCGCACTCACGCTCGCACTAAACTCCCCATCACCCCGCGCGTCAGCGCGCTCTCTCCCAAATCGTACATCGTACATCGTACCTCGTACATAGGGCGCCCCCGCGCCCCCCACCATCTGCGCACTCCCCATACCATCGCCCCCGAAAAGCGAATCCACATGCGCCTCCAGGTACTCCTGCGCCTCGCGCTCCTTCTCCTCCTGCTCCCGGCGCATCTGCTCCTCCATATCCTCCTTCCTCTCCGGCGTCAAATACCTCGCAATCGGGTCCAGCTTACTCTCCCCGTCCCACTCCAGCGAATCGCGCATCAACTCCGCATCGCTCGCCATGTGCTTAAACCTCTCCATCAGCCTCACCAGCTCCTCCAGCGTGTACTCCTCGCTCCCCTCCTTGCGCGTCACCGTGTACCCCTGCCGCGCCACCTCCTCCGCATTCTCGCTCGCCCTCTGCGCCCCCTCTCCCGCCTTAATCTTCTGCCTCAAAAACTCAATCGACCTCGCCGCAAACCTTCCCCTCTGCTTCAGCTCCTCCTCAAACCCTGCCCCAAAAAACAGCCACCCCTGCTTCATCTTCCCGCTCTTCGCCTCCATATCCCTCGCCGCCATCGTCTGAATCGCCACATTGATGCAATCCCAGCTCTCCCCATCCGCCAGCAGCTTCGCCGCCATCGCCTGCACATCATTCTTCTTCTGCGCGTCCTTGATGTACTCGCTCATCTTGCAAATAATCTCCACGCTCTCCGCCGCCCTCTTCCCCTTTATCTGCCCATTCCTCCACAAATCAAACAAAAACTGCCCCGCCTCGCGCCCGATATACACCCCGCGCGCACTGCGGCTCTCATTCCTCGTCAACCCCTTATTGAACAGCTCCTCATCCGTCGGTTTCATCTCCCTCACATACGTCGCCGCGACGCAGTTGCCTTTGGCTATTTGATTCCGCCCTGTCAGCGGCTCTTGGGGACTTTCACCCCAGTTGCATATCATGCCTGACGTACAAAAACCGCGCCGGTGGAACTGCCACCGGCGCGCTGCAATAACCAAAAATAAGACAACAATCAGAATGAGAACACGCACTGAAGACTGGCTACGACAGAGTCGTTGTTATCTGCGTAAGCCGGATCGTGGATGTACTGAATGTGCGGCATAATGCGGAAGTACTTATTGACCTGAAGATTATAGTAGGCCTCAAGCACCGTCTCGCGGCAGTGGTAAGTATCCGTCCACGGCTCCCCCTGATCGTCAACCCATCCGGCAGGATTTTTACCCTTGAACACGCCGTAGGCGATGCCAAGGTAATCATCCTCACGGGAAGGAATGAGTTTGGCACGCAAGCCACCACTGAGTTCAGCGGCATTGCCCCACCTCTGCTCAGTCGCCACACCGCCGCGCACAAATACGGTCAGGTTGTCACAGAGAGCGTACTGCACGCTGCCCAAAACGCCGCCGGTACGATGATGCTCTCTCCAATGAGTATTTGTTCTTATATCCACGCACGGCACGTCTATCATCTGGAAGAACGGAGTCACCTTGACAATGCCCTTGTCCTGATGGAAGTGATGTCCCCACTCAGCCATCACGTTGTAGCCGGAGCCATCCGGTCCGAAGGGATTATAGCCAGGATTCGTACCCGTGCGCGTCACTCCGGCCATCACATAGTTCCTAGCGCCAAGTTCCACCTGCAAAATCGCGCCGAGATTACTGTCAATGAGCGGCAGTACGGTGGAGTTGCAGAAGCCGGAGTTCATGAAGGAGGTGTAGGTGTCACCCGCTATGCTGACAGCATCAAAGTAATCACCGAACTTCACCATACCGGCGACGATGGCAGCTTTCTTGCCGTTGAAGAAATGCTTGATTGCCACCTCCGGGAAATAGAAGTCCCTGGGTCCCACCAAGTCACGGTGATAGGAGGTCACCGTTCCAAAGGGGTTGCCCTTTCCTGCCTCCACAGCATCTTTCTCCAGCCCCCAAGAGCCGATAAATTCTACGTGCAACCAAGTGCCGCCGTTGACGTCGTCTTGGATGAGGCGCTGGTTTAAATGTCCGTGAATCAGCGTGTAGTTGACGGCTCCGTGTTCGCCGAACCAACTACGGTGCATGTTGTGAACCCCGTAGGCCACATCAACATGCCACTGCGTCCCGGTTTTCTGATTCGCCTTCACCTTGTAGGCGGGCGCATCGGTCCCCGGGTTCATGAGATCCATCTTTTGCAACAGATCCCCCTGCGCAGCCGAAGCCGCCACTGGCAGAGAAGCGAGCCCGGCCAGTACACACATCGCAATCTTCTTAAGTTTCATAGGTGAATAATGTATGGTTCAAGGGAATCAAATCCCTCTGCCGTACCTGTGTAGCACATCACGCCCCTCTGGTCAAGCACTTTCAACCAGGGCAACAGCATTTGAGGGAAGTCAATCAACAGAGGAAATACCCTTATTGACTGATATTATTGTTTATACGCATCAAAAATCATGACAACAAGCGGTCATCATGATGATGGCTCTAGAGGGATCTCAGCATACATTAATGATCCGAAAAAATCTGCGCAACGCGCACATTATTAATAAATCGTACATCCAACATCGTACGTCGTACACAGGCAAACGCATTTCCTAATGCGTTTGCCCTGCACTTTCAACGAGCCGACGGCAAATTCTTGGCGTCCTGAATTTATAGGGCACCGGGCTCATATAGAAATGGAAAAAACAAGTAAATTCTCATCATGAAAGACCAAGACGAGAAGTAATGATCTGCGTGACGAGTTTCGGATTTGGTTTAGGATTGCTTTCCTTCATGACCTTGCCGGTGAGGGCATTGATGAGCTTCGTATTCCCCGCACGAACGAGGTCAACTATGTCGGAATTCTCCGCGAGCACAGCATCAACCTGAGCTTCCAGCGCCCCGGCATCAGTCTTTTTGAAGCCCAATTTATCAGCCGCAGCAGGAGCTTCCAACTCCGGCTGCTCCCAAATGAGATCCAACACCTCACGCGCTTGGTTGGTGGAAACGATACCTTGCTCCACAATGTCAATAATGCCGGCTAGATGGCGCGGCGTCAATGGACACCCCACAGTTGTTGACCCCTTCTCGGTCAACACTGCAGTGAGTGTGTTGATGACCCAATTAGCCGCTCTGCGGGCGGGCGCGCCAGCATCCACGGTCTGTCGGAAAAAATCGTAAAGATCAGCATCACCGACCAGCGTAGTAGCATCCGCTGCCGGTAGTCCGACCTCGGTAATGAGGCGGTTGCGACGAGCATCCGGAAGTTCGGGGATTTCCTGCCTCACTTTTTGCACGAGAGGATCGGTGTGGATGGGAATGAGATCCGGACAGGTATGGTAGCGATAATCATGGGCATTTTCCTTGGTGCGCATCACGATACTCTCACCGAGAGCATCATCCCAGCGGCGGGTGGATTGCTCTTGGCGAATGCCGGCATCCAACTCTTCAGCCTGACGGCGAATTTCGTAAATGAGGGCACGGCGCACGGCGGACATCGAGTTGATGTTTTTCATTTCGATCTTCTCTCCAAGCTCCTCCTGCCCCTTCGGACGAAGAGAAACGTTCACATCGCAGCGCATCTCGCCTTTCTCCATGTCGGCATTAGAGATACCAGCGCAGACCATAATTTGCTGCAAACTCTTGAGGTAAGCATACGCCTCATCCGGCGTGTGAAGATCCGGCGCAGAAACGATCTCCATGAGAGGAGTACCGCCACGATTGTAATCCACAAGAGAATAACCGGCAAAATGAGTGAGCTTGGCGGCATCTTCCTCCAAATGGATATGGTCTAATCTCACGCGACGCACCACGCCAGCCTCCGTCTGTGGCGCCGCCACACCGGCAGGAAAATTCCACTCGTAGAGCGGCACCGAACCACCGATGCAGAGGGGTAGATCCAACTGGCTCGTCTGGTAGTTCTTCGGCATATCCGGATAGAAGTAATTTTTGCGATCCCACTTGGAAATAGGAGGAATGCTGCACCCCAGTAATAACCCCGCAAGTATCGTACGTCCAATGGCATACTCGTTTAGAACCGGGAGAGCCCCCGGCATACCCAAGCAAGTCGGGCACACGTTTGTGTTCGGATCGTAGCCAAATCCCGCTCGGCAGGAGCAGAACATCTTGGTGGCAGTGCGTATCTGGCAGTGAACTTCCAGTCCTATGGTGACAAGGTAATCGGCAGCAGGCATGTTTTTAATCTTGGGGTTTAGCAGAAAGCCCTTCGTGCAGAGCATCGTCGAGATCTGTGCGAAAGCTCGCGTCAAAGACCTCCTCAAAGCACTCAGAGTGTGTCCTGCTCAAGCTTTCATATACGCTATCGAGAGCGTCAGAGAAAATGTCGAATTGATCGCTGTCGTACCCCGGCAACCCCACAATGCGTACAATTTCACTGCGAATACGCCAAAGCAACGGTTCAAGCTGCCGGCACACTTGCTGGAGCGCCCCCTGACTTTGTCTCGGGAAATTATCAAATGTGAGGCGCAATGCCGGACATCCCGCCGCAGCGCGGCGTGCGAGCTCTGTGAGCTCCGGCGCCACTTTCTTGGCAGTTGCTGCATCATGCACCCGGGCAAGCAGATCAAGCAATTCCCCGTCAGACACCACCATCTTCCCGAGACGCTCCACCTCCTGTCCTGCCTCTTTCTCACTTAGCGTGCGGGTGGAGGTGTTAAGATTCTCACGCTCATCATCGTTGAAAACGCCTAGATCCATAGCCAGCAGAAACGCGCGCATCAGCTGTGGAGAATTGTAGCATCGGACATGGCAAAGGCTCGAAAATTCCTGGCAGAGTTCGTCGTACGACTCAGCAATGCGGTAGGCATCCCGATCCAGAGCCTCCACATCCAACGCCCGCGCATCTCCATCGAACATCTTATCACTGAGAGAAGCAGATTCCTTCACAAGTCCAGCAAAACGTGCCGCCGACTTTTCCGCAGTGTCCCTGTCAACCACCTTGGAGAGCAGCAACCACATCTCATTCGTCACACGCAACAGCTGCCCCGCTGGTATCTTTTCGGGCTGATTGTCGTGCTGGACAGCTACGAGCGGTGACGGCAGCAGAAATATCGCCGCTAACATCATGCTCACTGCGCGCTTCATGTGCATACTTCCTGAGGGGGATTTTACACGCTTTCCCCTCTCATTTCAAGCCCTGTTTTTCACGTTGCCCGGGAAAAGCAAAAGCCGCATTGCCTCAAAAATAAAGTCACCGAAGGGACGTAAAAAACGGGGAAAAAGGATTCTCCGAAAGTTTGATGCC
>CANQJI010000120.1 GCA_947624205.1 uncultured Akkermansia sp.
CGCGACCTTCATCAGAACGGCGTGATGGAAGCCGATCAGGACGTTGTGGCGCTGATTGATGGGATCGACAGACTCGTGCAGAGCAATCCTGCCGAAGCTCGGCGTGCACTGGCAGCTGTGGCAGGCAGCACGCTCACCTCAGTTTCCGCGGCGCAGAGTGCGGCTTTGCGCAACCAGATGGGCCGCGTGCGTGACCATGCCTTGCAGGCCGCTCGCCTGCGCTGCGCCGGTAATGACGAGGCAACTGCTCAGCAGCGTCCCTGCAGGAACTCCCACGTCTGGGTGGAGGGTACAAGCTTCTTCTCCGAGCAGCACAGTGTCGGCGATGAGAGTGGCTATCGCCTCAACTCCTGGAGCGGCGCCGTGGGCATCGATGCTCAGGTGGATGCCCACTGGAGCGTTGGCGTGAGCCTCGCAGCGAGCTATGGCGACCTAGAAGCGCGTGCAGCAGATTACGCCAAGGGAGATCTGGATACCTACACCGTGAGCTTCTGGAGCCAGGCGAAGAACGGACGCTGGGGCAACACCCTGCTCTTCACTCTCGGCACGAATGAGGCGGATCTCAAACGTACGGTGAACTACGGAACGGGCAGCTACACCGCCACGAGCAACACGAGCGGCAGCAGCCTGGGGGCGATGTGGGAAGTTACTTATGACCTCCACCCGGTGAAGGATAACAAGAGCAACATCCTCCAGCCGCTGTTCAATGTGGCAGTGATGCACACGAGCATGGATGGCTTCAGCGAGAAGAATGCGGGGAGCGTGGGACTCACGACGGAGAAGCAGACGCGCGACACGGTAACACTGGGTCTCGGTCTGCGGTGGCTGGCGGCGATCAACTCTGCGAAGGCAGTCAACCGCACGGTGAGCACGGAGGTGCATGCGAATGTGGCGCAGGACATGGGCGACCGACGGAGTGTGGCGAACGTGGCATTGCTGGCAGATCCGAGCTACACGCAGAGCGTGTACGGTTCGAAGGCAGGTAGCACGGCGTTCCAGTTCGGAGCGGGAGTGAATGTACCGATGACGCCGAACTCGCAGATCTACGTGAACGCGGGCGGCGAGTTGCGTGAGCACGCGAATGCATGGAACGCCGCACTGGGCGTTCGGATGGGCTTCTGAGGAGAATTCAACGAGTTCTTCTCAAAAGGAACAAAACAATAGGTAAATGTAGTTGGTCGCTCGTCGGGGAAACTCGGCGAGCGGCTTGCTTTCGCAGGGAAAGGAGCAATTCGCACTAGCTCCACTCTGCCCTCTCGCGTACGTATTGGCAATACGTACGTCAAGTCTTTATTTGAAAAATTTTGTTTTTCTTCTCCTGAGCTCTAACAAGGGCAACAGTCCTCTCAAGCGGCAAAAATGGAACTATTCGTATTTTGCAGTCGGTACACTATCAAAGCATTTGATAAATATGGATACGTATTGCCAATACGTAGACTTCCCCTGACCAAATTATTTTACAACACTATGAAACTTCATCTTCCCGTCGTTTTGTTCACTGCCCTCATGGCCGTGATGACTTCCCTGACAACCTATGCCGCTGCTCCCCGTGAAGAGGGCATCCAGGCAGTGAGTGAGGTGAGTGACATAACAATAACCGCCGACACTCCCGCATTTGATGATGAAAGAACCGTTGTGGGCAACATCACCATGAACAGCGCCGATGCTGTGCTCGATGTGAATGGTGAACTGGTGGTCAGCGGCGGAAGCTTGAGCGCAGGAACCTGGAAGAGCTCTAAAAACACAGGTATGATCACTGTGCAGACGGGAGGGACTCTCTCCTTACGCAACTATGCAGAGATCAACTCTCGAGATTATAACGGCGAAAATACACTGATTCTCAATCTGGAGGAGGGATCTACCTACGATGTAGGCAAAGGAGCCGGACGCACCAATCTCGCTGCTCTTCGGGGCAGTGGTACCATCAAACTTGGTGGCGACGGACAATTGGAAGGACCCGAAGCCTTTGATATATTTGGGAACACAACCCGCGAGGGTGAAAACATCTTCAGCGGTGTTATTGAGTTGCGAACGCCTCTGAATGGCCCAGATGTTACCAACGGCACCTTTATTCATATACGCAATGCAGGAAGCACAGCGTCTGTCCAGACATTCGCTGGGGTAAAGGCCGTGAAAGACGAAAAGCAGTTCGGCAGATCAGTTGGTCCTGAACTGGTAATTAACGGCGGTTCTACCCTGAGGTTCACCTGCCCGGAGAACAGGCAGAATGAATTTGCCGAGGTCTCTTTGGACGGAACAGCCACTCTCGAATTCGGGGTAATTCAGGGTAATTTAGGGCACGAATCCGCGATGTTGAAGACGGATAAGTTCGAAATAGAGGCCGACTCCACGATTTTGGTTTCGTGGCTGGGAGAAGCCCCGTTGCAGAGTGGAGAAGCAACAATCAAGCTCATCGAGGGAGGGACAACAATTTATGGCGGTGGCAGCATTGAAGAAAAAATCAAGTTTGGCTCAGGTTGGGGCGTGATTATCAAGGGTGTGTCCGTTGACTCCGCGGGTGACACGTTGAAAATCACTGTCACGACAAGCTCCGACAACGTATGGTATGCCAGCAAGCAAGAACAGGAGGGTGAAACTGTGTCGACACTCGCGAGCGACCTAGCAGGGTACGACAAAGTTGTGGTAGATAAGACGACGGCAGTGAATGTCACGGAGAGCGGAATGATCAAACAACTTGAGGGCAAAAGTAACCTGAGCATCTCGGGTAGCGGAGAGCTGTCGCTGGAAAATTCGGGTACATACGCCGGAAGTATCTTCGAGGGAGATCTGGGCTCAGAAGAGGGAATTGCTTTGAAGAAGACCGGTGACGCAGAATTGACCCTGAAGGGAAACTTGAAGGCGGGCGGCGCTGTGAACGTGGCTGCCGGTACCCTTGTGCTGGCTGGCGGCGACAACTCGGTCGCGGGAGTGCTCGGCATGGAAGCGGGAGGGACGTTGCAAGTAAAACATACACTAACACTTTCCGGAACAAGCAATTTAATTGCCGGCACACTCACCGGGAATGGCACGATCGCCGTGGCAGAGGGAGGCAGTTTGACCGTAGGAAACGCGGTTACGTTGAGCAAAGACCTTTCCTTGCAGGTGGATGGAGAGCTTACCCTGTACGGAGAGCACGTTCGTGCCCGCGAGGGTGATGGTAAGATCACCGGTTCGGGCACTTTGACCGTCGGACAGGGCGGAAATCTGAGTATCACGGAAACCAATTGGAGTTTGACGGTTTCCGGTATCAATGTCGCGGGTACATTGTCACAAAAAAAGAGCCCGATTACCGCAGATAATATCGTCGTGAAGAGTGGCGGCAAATGGACCCAGGAAAGCGATGCTTCCTATTATACTTGGAACAAAACTTGGAATGATACAATGACTCGAGCGGACGTTGCCCAGAGCATCACGGTTGAAAATAACGGCTCCGTTGAGCAAAAAGGGACGAGTTTCTCCGCAGATACAATCACTGTGACTGGAACGTGGACTCAGAATAAGATCACGTTCACAGACGACAGGGCTGAACAATCTTGGATGAAAAGCCATGACGTCCATGCAGAGACGCGTGCCAACAGCATCGTAGTGCAGGCCGGCGGCAACTACAACCTCATGGATGGCACCATCGCTGCTTTGGGTGGTGCTGACGATGCACCCGGAACGCTGGATTTGCAAGTGAGCGGCACTTTCACGATAAGCGATGGAGACATCGCCAAGGGCGGAAATGCGAGCATTACCGTGGAGCACGGGGGAGTATTCAATATGAATGGTTCTGGGAATATTGCCTGCGTAGGTGGTGAAAGGGATCCCCGAGCCGAGATCAGTATCCAAGGTGGAGATTTCACTCTATCCGGCGACTCTTCTATCGGGAACGTGGGTACATATTCATGGGATCCGAAATCCCCTTGCACGAGTACTGTGACTATTGAGATCACTGAGGACGGTGGCAATTTCACCCTTTCGGGAAATGGTCAGATCGGCATCGCAAGTGGTCGCGGGGACGAGTCCGACGTCACTATCAATGTGAAGGGGGGAAAATTCCTGGTTCAGAATGATAACAGCACCCAGAGCAGTCTTGGAGAGGTGCAGCAAGCCAGCGATGCAGATTGTACCAACAAAGTTGAAATTGGAATCAACGTCTCCGGCAATGGACAATTCGTCCTGGCAGAGGGAGGGATAGGCTGCGCCGATTTTGCCTCCAGTGCGAATGGACAGTGCTCTGCAAGTACGAAAATCACCGTTACGGACTCAGGCGTTTTTACGATGGAAGGCGGCAATCTCGGGTGCAAGCTTAGCGACAGTGCATCACTCTCAACGGCGCTTCATATTGAGCTGCACGATCAGGGTCGAATGCAGATCTCAGGTGGAAAAGTTGGCGAAGGAGCCACGTTGGAGATATTTGATGCGGCCACTCTGGTTCTCGACGACTCTGAGGAGAAGGGAGCGAGCAAAAATCTGGAGATCACGATGCATGGGGGTAATCTGGAAGGTGGAGCGAGGTACCAGGGGAACTCGGTAACTATTGCCACGGATTCTGAATACTCAGGTACTATAAAACTCGGCGGCTTGGATCCTTCTAAAATCACGTCTCTGAAAGCAAATGGAGCAAATGTGTGGTTGGAGCAAATTGGAGAAGGTACGTTGAATCTGACAGGCGGCGACCGTATCAAGTTGGGTCACCAGAGCGTGTGGGTACAGGGCGCGATGCCTGAAGACAACCGTGCGGTTTTCCAATTCGAGAACAGCGGCACTGTGGATGTAACGGGAGAAGGGCAATTTATCCTTGATCTGAGTGAGGATGCTATCAAATCCCTCCGAGACGGTACAGGCAGCTGGGAAGTCTGGATCACTAACGGTCAATTGCAGGGAGAACAACTCGAACAAGACGCGTCTCAATGGGCAAAGGATCATTTCGTGGTCGGAACAGGTTGGGGATTGACAGTGAAAGACTATCGTGCAGAGGAAGGCAAACTCATTCTGACGGGTGAAACCCATATTTGGGACGCCAAGCTCGATGGTGAGCCGGCAGGAAAGGAGCAAGTCTCAGTCAGTGCCAGTACCCTTGATGGAGGGCAGTACGATAAAGTGATTATTGATGAGGACACCGAGCTTACAGCCGATCATGATGTGACGCTGAAACAGCTTACCGGGTCTCGTGATCTCGACATCAAGAAAGACGACGAAGGCACTGAGCATACGATAACCTTGCACAATGAAGATACCTTGGCTGCGGAAAACTCCGGCGACACGGAATACAGCGGTGACATCACCACTGAAGGGGGAATTATCTTGAAGAAAACGGGCGATGCCGATCTGACCGTGAAGGGTGATTTGAACGCCGGCGGGGATGTCACTGTGGAGGATGGGAAGTTGGCTCTCAGCGGCAATGACAGTTCTATCGGCGGTAAGCTCTCCGTAGCCAAAGACGCGGAGTTGCAGGTGGACGGCAAGCTCACGCTGAGCGCTGAGAACGACCTATCCACAGACGACAGCGGTACGCTCACCGGCAGTGGATCCATCACTGTGGGCAAGGACGGCAAGCTCACGCTCAAGTCCGAGATGGTGAATGGTTCCGACCTGACATTCGGTGCGGACGCGGGCGGACGTCTTGAGCTCACAGGCGACGCGCCTGTCGATCTCGGAAAACTGTCTGAGGACACGACCGGCACAGTGAAGGGGGCAGAATTTACCTCAACGGATAAGGACGCCTCCTTTGCAGGTTCCATC
>CANQJI010000121.1 GCA_947624205.1 uncultured Akkermansia sp.
CGCTCACGGGCATCGGGAACTACACGGTCAAGGTCACCATTGAAGACACGAACTACAGCGGGAGCACGGAGTTCACGGTCATCGTGACGGACGCGGACGGATACACGCAGCACCTCAAAGACGTGCTCGCGCTTCTCGAAACGCTCGTCAAGGACGTGGACAAAGAGCATTTGAAGGCAGAGGACTACACGGTGCTCGCGGAGGTATACAAGGCTCTCAAGAGTTTGGACGCCGCGGAGCAGGAAGTAGGCAGTGAGAAGCTGGCCGAATACGAGGACTACGTGGCCGCATGGGAAGAGATGGCGGACTACGAAGAAGTATTGGAGACGGCCGAGAGTATCGCAAATGCGCCGATCGCGGCGCTGTTCGAAGCGGCGGCAGTGCTCACGGCACTTGTCGGGCTGGCGTATATCGCAATGAAAGGAGGGATGCTGTAATGAAGAAGATCGCACTCATCATGGTAAGCATGATATTGGGACTTACGGTACTTGCGGGCTGTGACATGTTAGCGCCGGGCGGTAGCACGGGCGGCACGGAGGGTTCGGGGGAACAGACGGAGACGAAGTCCCCGCTTGAGACCATCAAGGAAAAGTATGCAAAGCTCGGCGACGCGGCAACGGTCACGCAGGACATCGGCATTACGCAGGACGGCGTGGTGCAGTATGCGAGCCAAAAGACGTACACGAAGAAGAGCGGGGGGTATCAGATGCTCGGCAGCGAGAAGCGGTTGAACTCGCTCGCGTCGGGCGCGGCAGGGCCGTACACGGAGACGCCGCTGGAGGGGACTGTGAAGGCGGCCGAGTTCACGGTGAAGTTAGACTTAGACGAGCTGTACTTCACGAAGATGACGATCGAGAACGGAACGCTGGAGGCCACGGTGATGGACAGCAGCGTGGAGACGGTGTTCGGACTCACGGGTCTCACGGCGCCCGTGCACGGGCTGGTGCTCAGGATCGTGACCGACGATGCGCACGTGACGGAGATGGGGATCAGCTATGCCTCGGACGGATCGGACGTGAGCGTGACAATGAAATTCAGCTACTGAGAGGGAACAAGAGAAATGCAATATTACGGATACGGTGCGGAGCAGGGAACTGCTCCGCAGGCGCCCGCGGGACGCCGTGTGGTGGTGGAGGTAAAGGGGCTTTGCAAGCGCTACTCCAAGAAAGCGGACTGGGCGGTGACGAACGTGTCGTTCACCTGCCGGGAGGGGGAGATCGTAGGCCTTCTCGGCCACAACGGCGCGGGGAAGAGCACGACGTTGAAGTGCTTGGAGGGGATGCTGCCCTTTGAGCGCGGGACTATCACCATTGCGGGGCACGACATCCGAAAGGACGCCGAGGCTGCCAAGCAAAACATGGGATTTGTGACGGACAACCACGCGACGTTCATCAAGATGACGGGCCTGCAATACATCAACTTCATGGCGGATGTATACGAAGTGCCGACGCAGCTAAGGGAGCAGCGTCTTGCGGCGCTCGAACAGGTCTTCCAGCTCGGCAAGCCCATCGAGAATCTGATCTCGTCGTATTCGCACGGGATGCGGCAGAAGATCTGCATGATGGGCAGCCTCATCCACCATCCCAAGCTGTGGATCCTGGACGAGCCCATGACGGGCTTGGACCCGCGTACGATGAAGGCGGTGTCGGTGTTCATGCACCGGTATGTCGCGGCGGGGAACAGTATCATCTTCTCGTCGCATGCGTTGAACACGGTGGCGAAGCTGTGCGACAGGGTGGTCCTGATCCGCAAAGGTGAGCAGGTGAGCGGTCTGAACGTGAAGGAGATCTACGCGTCGAACCCCAATTTTGACTTTGAGGAGTACTTCTTACGCAATGAACGTCAGGAATGAAACGATACGCCGCTATGCGGCAGTTGGACGCGGGAAGCGCGGAGGGGTAAAACTGCGCACGGTGCGCGCCCTGCTCAGAAAGGGCAAGGAAGAGCGGCAATCGCAGTTCCGTGCGGGCCGCTTCGACTTCTTGGGTTTTCTCCTGCGCTTGGTGCTGGTCGCCGCGATCGTCGTGCTGTTCGTGGTATTCTTCGGGCAGTTCACGGAGATGTACATCGGCGTGAAGACGGCGGGGCGTACGGACGTGTTCGCAAGAGCTACCGAGCTTCTCACGATCCTGTATACGGCAGTGCTTGCGGGCATGGTCATAGGCGGCGTCGGGCAGTTAGGCAGAGAACTCTTCACCGCAGACGACATGAAGATCTTCTCTGCGATGCCCATCAACGCGCGGACCTTGTTCGTCGCCCGGCTTTTGTCCATCTACAGGGGCCAGCTGGTGATCGCGCTCGTCGCCGTGCTCACGGTCAATGCGACGTTTGCATGGAAAGTAGGAGTTACGGCGGCGTTCTGGCTCATGACGGTGGGCATCTGCTTTCTGCTCCCGCTCATCACGATCGGGATCGCGGCGGTGCTCGTGCCCGTCGTGCAGGTAGTAAAAAAGTTCCTCAGGGAGCGGTATGTGTTGATGTTCATCCTGGTGACGGCGCTGCTCGGCGGGGGCTTTTGGCTGTATTCCATCATCTTAGGCGGCGTGAAGGAGCTTCTGCTCGGGGACAACATCCGCTACTTCTTCAACGAGAGCGTCATGAACACCGTAGGGAAAGTGTGTTCGTGGCTGTATCCCGCGCGGTGGTTTGCGAACATCATGACGGGGAGCGAGTTTGTGTGGAGCTGGGTGGGGCTGGTGCTCGTCGCCCTCGTCTCCATCCTCTTGTCCCTGCTCATCATCCGCCGCATTCTGACGCGTGCGTTGCAGGCGCGGAATGAGGGGTATTCGAGCTCCATGCTCAAGACGACGTATCTCACGGAGAAAGGGGGCAAGCTCCCCGCACTGCTCAAAAAGGAGTTTTTGCTCATCTTCCGCACGCCGTCGTATATGTTCTCCTATCTTTCTGTGGCGTTCATCATGCCGCTCATGGTGTACTTCTGCATGGACGTGGGAGCGTCGCTCGTGGAGAACCTCATCGGGCTCGACAGCAACTTGGAGCTCGCGCTCTTTCTCACCATCCTCTTCGGTGCGCTGACGAACATCTTCTGCGCGACGAATATCAGCCGCGACGGGGAGATGTTCTATACCGTGAAGGCCATGCCGCTGAGCTATAAGACGGTGTTCTTCTCCAAGATCGTCTTGTGCCTCATCGTGACGGCGATCTCGCAGGTGGCGTCGGCGGTCATCCTCGCGGTGGCGGGGATCGTGGGGGCGTGGGACGCGCTCTTCATCTTTGCCGTGGGGCTGCTGTTCGGATTCGTGAACATCGCCGTCGCAACGCGCTACGACTTCAACCACGCCAAGTTCTCCACGGAGGACGACGGGGAGATCAAGGAGTCGTCGGGAACGGTTTCTACGGTCATCGTCATGGGCATGGTACTCTCGTTTGCGGTCGGCGGCGCGGTATTCGTCTTAAAACTCATGGCGCAGCTCCGGCAGTTTGAGTATGGCGCGCTGACCTATCTGCTTGCGGGCGGGCTGGCGATCGTTGCCGCGGCGCTCGCCGCGTTCTATCTCCTCTTCCGCCTCAAACGGAAGTATTATGAATTCTCAGGAGGAGGCATCTGATGCGCAAAACGCTCATAGCACTCATCTTAGTATTGCCCATGGTCTTCGTGCTCGTCATCTTCTCGTCTGTAAACCTCGTGAGCCTCGGGGTGGACATCGCGGTGAACGGGATCACCATCCGCGCGGAGGGGATGGACGAAGAGGGGACTTTGCTGCTCGATATGGCAGACAGGGCGGTGCACACCGTCACGGCCGACATCTCACCCGACAACGCCACCGAGAAGGGCTATACCCTGACTTCGAGCGACCCTACGCTTGTCGACGTCACCAAAGACGGTGTCATCGTGCCCAAGAAAGAGGGGACGGCGGAGATCACCGCCAAGAGCAACGACAAGTCATTCACCGATACCATGTCCGTGGTCGTGGTCTCCTCAAAACCCTACGACTTCGATCTCTCCCTCTTTTCCGCGACTACGGAAGAGGGGAGCGGAGAGAAAGAAAACCTTCTCACCGAGACGGAGGACGGAGGGTATGAGGCCACCGTCCCCACGGGCAATTATACCTATGGCATTGACATCTATCCCGTGGAGTACACGCAGTATACCTTGGAGCAGGACGGCGGGTATGCGGAGATCGAGCGGGGGCCCAAGACGGTCTTTCTGCCCTTCTCGGGGGATGTGGAACTCACGGTCACCGTCCCCGGCGGTGTAAGGGGGGACATCCAAAAGAACGTCACCCTGCACGTCGTGGCGCCCGCGTTTACGGACGAAGAGGGCAAGCCCAAGGAAGTGGTGGCCATCGTCAACGGCGCCGCAGCCTTTGCCGCAGCGGATGATACGGGCAAGTTCGAAAATGACGGCGGGAGCATGCAGATAGCCTACGGCACGACGGAGCTGAGGCTGTATGTGGAGTGCGTCGGCGTGCCGAGTTTCACCGCCTTAAATCATGCACCCGCCATCGTCAGATCCCGCACCCGCATGGGGAACGGCTATATCTTCGATATCTCCATCCCCGCCAATTGGGAGGAGGAGATCCAAGCGACCATCAGCGCGCACGGCAAGAGCATCCCGTTTATCATCTCCTTCACGGACTTCACCTTCACGGTGTTCTCCGACAGGACGATGGAGAAGGTGGAGGACGGAACGCAGAAGGTGACCCTGCTCACGGGCAATGCCGCGTCCTTCTATGCGGTGGCCACCGCGGGCGCCAAGAACGTCACATATACATGGAACTTCACGGGGCCCAAGGAGTACTTCTCCGAGCAGGACGGCGCCGTCACGATCAAAGCCACCGAGGGCGGAAAATATACTCTGACCGTCACGGCCAAATACGGCGCGGGCGAACCCATAGAACAGAAGATAGAGCTCGAGATCATCAACAAAGTCAGCGTGGTGCAGATCGCCAACAACATCAAGGCCGACCTCGCCGCGAGCTATGTCATCGCGGGCATGGTATACGCCGATGACCTCTCGCTCAAAGAAAATACCTATCCTTTGCGCGTCTATGCCCACTCCACGGCAGGCACGGGCGAGGCGGGGGAGGACATCGGATATTCCGTCTCGGATCCCAATGTCGCTACGGTGGAGATGCAGGGCGGCAGGCCCGTGCTCATCCCCAAGGGCAGCGGCGAAGTCACCGTCACCGCCGCGTGGAAGGGCAATGCAGCATTCAAGTCCAACGTCGTAGCCACGCTCACCGTGAGCGTCGTCAAGGACGCCGTCGCCGTCAAGAACGCGCCCGAGCTCAACAGGGCCATGGAGGAAAAGCGCGCAGCCGTGCTCACGGAGAACATCAAGCTCGGCACCGACGCCGCGGGAAATTCCTTCACCGACGGACAACTCATTGACGTGCTCAAAACCCACCGCATGAAGTCCACCTATAATCTCGCGTGGTACGCCTCCTCCGCCGACGTCAGTGAGAACGACGCCTACATCTCCTATGCTCTGGAGTTCACGGCGGACGTCTATGGCAACGGCAAGTCCATCGACGCGGACAACTTCACCCATCACCAGGACGCGAACGGCACGCCGCTGCTCAAGATAGACGGCACGGATAAGGCCTACTTCGGCGGCCCGCTCTACTTCGTGGAATATAAGCAGATGGCCTCCGTGGC
>CANQJI010000122.1 GCA_947624205.1 uncultured Akkermansia sp.
GATTTTCATTTACGGCTCAAAATTTGGACAATTTGGCTTCAAATCGGCTCATTTTTGCGTTAAAATGCTCTCCGATTCATCCGAAAGTGAGCCGAAAATGAAAGCTGATGTACTGCGAGGACAGGTGGAGGCGCTGTTGAGACGCGGCGGAGACTGGGGACGCGCCGCCATCATGCGGGAGCTGCCGGGCACGGTGAGCGAGGCGACTCTTAAGCGTGTTCTGCACGGCATGATCATCGATGGAGCGGTGGAATGTACAGGGCGAGGGCGAGCTACACGTTATCGCTTCAGCGCTGCGCATGCGCTGTTGGCGCCCGTTGATGCGGATGCGTATTTCCGTGCTGAGATTGATGAGCGGCACATCCAAGGGCATTTCAATTTTGGACTGTTGCGCGAAACGCTCCCGAGTATGCTGAACCGCCTGTTCACAGCGGAAGAAATCACCGAGCTACGCCGTCTGGAGGATGATTTTCGCCAACGCTATGAGGATCGTTCGCCGGAGGAACGACGCCGCGAACTCACCCGTCTCGGCATCGACCTGAGCTGGAAATCCTCCCAAATTGAAGGCAACACCTATACTCTCCTTGAAACGGAACGCCTCCTTCGCGAACAACAAACCGCCGAGGGGCGCACGCGCGACGAAGCCACCATGCTGCTGAACCATAAAGCCGCTCTGGACTTCCTGCTCTCCGAGCCGGATTACCTCGCCGAACTCTCAATCTCCCGTGCGGAGGATATTCACTCCATCCTCATTCGAGATCTCGGGGTCGAGCGTAACCTGCGCACGCGGCGCGTGGGCATCACGGGTACCAATTATCGGCCGCCTGAGCATGATTTTCAGATTCGCGAAGCCATGGAAGCGACGTGTCAACTCGTCAACACCGCCGACAATCCTTTTTCAAAAGCCCTCCTTGCACTCGCCCTGATAAGCTATATCCAGCCGTTTACGGATGGCAACAAGCGTACGGCTCGCCTCTGCTGCAACGCCCTTCTCATCTCTCAGCATTGCTGTCCCCTTTCCTTCCGCACTGTTTCCGCGCTGGATTACAAAAAAGCATGCTTGCTCTTCTACGAGCAAAACAATCTCTCCGCCCTCAAGAGCATCTTGGTCGAGCAAACGCGCTTCGCCGTCTCCCAGTACTTTTAACCCACTCCACCGGGGCAACCGCCTCAGAGAGAAGTGAGGCAACAGAGAAAATGCTCATGCTGACCCAATAAATCTGCGCAAAGCGCACGCTATCAACATCGTAAATCGTAAATTGGCGCTGGAGGCGCCTCCGCCCTGCGGGCAAAAGCTGCGCTTTTGTCCAATCCGCCTCCGCTCCCTCGGCGGCTTGGCCTTCCCGCGCTTTGCGCGCTAGCATCCCAAATCGTAAATCGTATGTCGTAAATCGTAAATAGGCAAACGCATTTCCTAATGCGTTTGCCCGGGGTTTTTAAAGAGGCCGGCGGAGCGCTGGGGACGACGGCGTGAGAAGGAAGTCGAGAAGAGGCAGGATCAGGATGCCGTCTTCATCGTAGTAGGCGTTGATGGCGTCGTTGACAATAATGACCTTCGCAAAGGAGTCAGGGATGAGACGGAGAGAACGCTTTTCCTGCTCCATCTTATGGGCATCCGGCAGTGACCAGGCAGACTGGATATAGACGCGCTCGCTGCCGGAGTTGACGACAAAATCGACCTCGTATGGGGCGTGGGAAGAGGATGTATGCAGCTCGCCGATATCCACGCTGTAGCCGCGCAAAAGGAGCTCGTTGTAGATGAGGTTTTCCATGGCGTGCGTGGGTTCCTGCTGCCGAAAATCGAGGCGAGCGTTGCGCAGTCCGAGGTCGGCGAAGTAGAGTTTGAAGGGCGTGTTGATGTAGCGTTTGCCTCGTATATCGTAACGCTTGGCGCGGTGGATGATGAAGGAATCTTGGAGAGCGACGATGTAGCTGTTGATGGTGGGAGAGGAAAGGGAGGAGTTGGCGATGCTTTTGAAGCGGCGTTGAAGTTTGGCGGGATTGGTGAGCCCTCCGATGCCGGAAGCAATGAGATCGATGAGCTCATCGAGACCCTCGCTGCCATGCAACGAATGTCGCTCAATGATATCTTTGATGTAAGTTTCGGAGAAGAGGTTGCGCAGATACTGCTGCTTACGCTGCGCAGACGTATAATTCAGGGTGTACGGCATGCCCCCGTAGGTGAGATAATCCCGCAAGGCGGTCATCTTGTCCTGTCCGTACGCATTGTAGAATTCAGCGAAGCTGAGAGGGTACACCCGCACCTCGTCCCCACGCCCCCGAAACTCTGTCACAACGTCCCGTGTGAGAAAGCGTGAGTTGCTCCCCGTCACGTAAATGTCAAGATTCGGTATTCTCAACAAGCCATTCATCACTTCCTCAAATCGCGGCAACTCCTGTAATTCGTCCACCAACAGATAGTTCATCCCGCGCTTTTGCATTTTCTGCAGCACGTAGTCGTAGAACCTCCGCGGCTCCCGTAATTCTGCGCTTATGATGTCGTCCAGAGCTACCGATATAATGTTGGCCTCAGCCACCCCATCCTCCACCAAATATCCCCGAAATATCTTATTCAGCAAATACGATTTGCCGCACCGGCGTACCCCACTCACGATTTTGATCAGCCCGCTCTCCCTTCGGTCAATCAACTCCTTGAGATACGTATCACGTGATATATCGATGCTCATGGCTTCCCTTTTGAATTCCTGAACTTTAAGATAAATGAGAACTTTTCACTTGTCAATTCCTATTTTAGAAAAATCTCTTCGGAGAGAATTTTCTAAAATAGCCCGCACACATCGATGCGAAAAAATGGCAGTGTGTTTGTCAGTATATTTGGCAGACTTGAATGAGTCCAAAACTTTTGAAGATCAATCAATCATTTTCTCTTGATGAGCGGATGATTTTTGATAAAATAAACGAGAAGGAATGTACGTACCACCCTATACCATATCGGAGACCTCGCTAGCGCACGTGGCGGAGATCACGCGACTGCTCGAGAAGCACAAGAATCTGCTACGCGTGCGGGAATCGCTTCGTTTCCGGCGGCAAAACACCGTGCGCAGCGTGTGCAGCTCGCTGGCTATCGAAGGCATAGCCATGACCGAGCATCAGGTTGATCACATCATGTCCGGACGCGATGTCCTTGCCCCGGCACGTGAAGTGCAGGCGGTCAAGAACGCCTTGGATGCGTATGCGCTCTTTTCGAAGCTCAATCCTTTCTCCGTGGAAGACTTGCTCCGTGCGCACGGCGTGATGATGCGCGGTCTCTGTGACTTTCCCGGACAATTTCGCCGCAGCGGTGTCGGCGTCTTTTCCGGCGCCGAAGTAGTACACATGGCGCCGCCGGCGGACCGAGTCTCCGCTCTCGTGCAGGACCTCTTCAGCTGGCTCTCCCGCACGGATGCGCACTGGCTGATTCGCAGCTGCGTGTTTCACTATGAATTCGAATTCATCCACCCCTTTGCCGATGGCAATGGACGACTGGGACGCTTCTGGCAATCGCTCTTGCTGGCAGCAGCCCATCCCGTGTTTGCCTATCTCCCCGTAGAAAACCTCGTGCATCGCTCGCAATCTGCCTACTATGCCGCGATTTCCTCCAGCACGAAACTCGCAGACTGCTCCCCTTTTATTGAATTCATGCTCACCGCCATCCGCGCCGCACTCGTTTCCCATATCCGCACCCGCCGCTCCGCCCCATCGAGTTCTCCCCGACAACGCCATGCCCGGGAAGAATCACGCATTCTTTCCTTGCTCCGCTCCACTCCTGTCCTCACCGTTGCTCAACTTGCGCAGAAATTGCACGTTTCCGAGCGAACCGTCGCCCGCCGTCTGGCGAGTTTGCGCGAGCGCGGCCTCCTTCCACCGTCACGACGAGTCCGGTAGAACAGAAAATTTCTCCGCCTCGCCCCGATTTTTGTTATTAGCTTGTTGTAAGCGTTTTATCGCTCTTGTCCTGATGGGTATCTTCATGCTCAAGGTCAACGGCCGCGAAGCAACTCTGCGGCTTTCGTCAACCCCTGAGATTCAGCATACTCAACAGCTGTCTGTCCTTTGTCATTTTGCGTATCAGGATTCGCCCCGGCCTTGAGGAGAATTTTCAGCACCTCCAGCCTGTCGGGGGTGTCCCCGCAAGCAGCATGCAGATACGGCTCAGAATACATCGCACTCGGCGTGGTGACTCTAAACTTGGCATCAGCACCATACTTGATGAGCATTTGCACAGCTCCGGGCGATCCCAATTTGCAAGCATACCACAAGGCAAAAGGTATTTGCGTGTTGGAATGTCCAAACAACCCTTCGGGAGAAACGCCCGATTTCAGTAACAGCTCCATCAAGGGGAGTTGTCTCTCGACTTCCTCGGCTGTCTTTGCTCGGCGAAGTATGCTCTGCACCGCATTGCTGAATGAACCGTCCACGGGAGGCTTAGCTCCACGCCGAAGGAGAAGCTTGATAAGGTCCAATCGATCCGGATGAATTCTAAATAAGAAATCAGTAGGTGTAATGGGGGGAAAAAGGATGCTACCTCTACGTTTTCCCAACTCCTCATCCGGAAAAGCCGGGTAGGGACAGGTAGCATTCACGTCCACCTTCCTCCCCAGTTGCTTGCGAATTTCTTTCTCATCAGCCAGTAAACAGGCTATGTGCAACGGGGTCCCCACACTCGTGGTCGGAGCCCCAAGTTCTATCAGACCGCGAATAAGCTCACCCGTCTTCCGATCGAGATCCCCGCCAGCTATAAGGTACCGCACGATGGGCTTCAAATAATCATAATCCGATATCTTCTCCAGCCCTTCTTGTACGTCGTTCAGGTGCCTGCTTACCTCCGCATCCCAAGGAGCACGGTACTTGTCCGGCTTCGATGTCATGAAAGTGAGCATCTTCTCCCGCACTTCATCCGCCGCCGCCTGCCCACCCGATTCTCGCTCATGTCGCACCTTGACATGCTGCGTCTTCTTCTTTTTCTTCTTGACTGCCCCCGCAGCCGTCGCAGTCTCTCCTTGTTGCTCAGACTGTCCCCTCGCATCCATCGGCATGAATAGAACATAGGTAATGCCGGCAATGCCTGCTACGACCATCTTTATAACACGGGACATGGATCCCACTGTGGATTTTTTCTGTAGTTGGGATAGAGGCTCATCCGCATGAGTTTTCATAGGCGAAGTATTCAATGTCCGTTCGTTCCTTGTCTTATATAACAAATCCCATCCGAAGTCAACTGTTATCCCTCAGAATCCGCGCTGTTGCTCATGCAGCGCACCGAAAGAACAACCACGCAACAAGCAGTGGTACCCCGTTTGCCCTTCTCCACCTTAAAACGTGTTCCACGGGCATCGATGCCTTACCTCGATGTTTTCAATAAAAATTTGTCCAGTTACCTGTTATTTCTCTTGCCTCGCTTGGCGGGTCATGGTAGATTGACATTGCTTCCCATAGAAACATCCCTATGAAATCCGGTACAGTCTCATGACATAGGTAACAGAAAAGTTTCAAAACATAGGTTACACATTTGATAGCAAAAATGGCAT
>CANQJI010000123.1 GCA_947624205.1 uncultured Akkermansia sp.
AATTATACACACGCCTGTTATGTTGCACAAGCAAAAGGGGGCTTAACCCTCTGTCTTAAATTCTGGCACCATTATATATCCATTAGTTTTTCATAATTGCTCCATAGGGACAGGAAATCTTTTCCACAATCAGTCTCTTCCCACTCTTTTTTCAACTCATCCATTTTCTCTCGAGCTTTTATCAGTTCCGGATTCCTCGTTGCTTCAAGCAAACCAAAGGTACCCAAAAGACTTTCAGCATCCTTCTTATCAATCAGAGGCGACTGCACCAGAATCGCTTGTTCATACATTGCATCATACCTCTGTATAATCTCCTTATAAAAGTCCTCTATCTTGATATCCCCCACGTATCCGGGGTCGCCGGTCATGGAAAATTCACCAACATATTGTTCCTCCCCATAACTGGGAGAAAGACTGGAAAGAAGGAGCAATAGTACAGCTGCTAATCTGTTTCGTCCGACTTTGTTTGACACTTGTTGCATATCTCGTTATAACGTTGATTCTCTTTTTCCAACTCATCATCAAATTGCATTTGCAGTTGCTCCTCGGTAGTAGTAGGAGGAAGAGGCCCCTCTCCTCTAATGATATATCCATGTGTGTTGTAGGGTTCTTTCTTACATGAGCAAACATAAAAAGCGTAGGCATATAGGAGTATTGCTTGAGATCCCCTCACTGCAACTGATAATTGCCCCTGCTCTCTCCCTACCAGTATGGCATGACGTCTTATGAAGTCAAGCTGTTTTTACCATCCGAAAATCGTATGCGCGTTACCTCATAATTCAGGACGCCGAAAAGAAACCCCAAAAAAGCCGTGAAAAAAGAAACAATACAAGAACTCACAGAGAGATATCGCAACAAGTACGCAAGGCTCAGATACAAGAAAGCACCGAATTGCGAACTTGACCGGGGCGTGGGCGCCTGGCGGCGCCTATTTACGATTTTCGATTTACGATTTACGATTTGGGATGCTAGCGCGCGGAGCGCGGGGGGTGCAATGGCTACTTGGACACATTAAAGCGGAACTCCACCCCGTCGCCAAATCATACTCCCACGTAGTCGTATCGCCCTCCAATCCGCTCGGGTCCGTGGAAATCACCTTGCCTGCGGCACGGTACGTGGTGAGGCGGGTGAGGTTATCCGCATCATCGTAGCCGAAAGTCGCGGGCTGTGCGCCCGTGCCGTATTCGGCTACCTTGCGGTTCCTCAGGTCGTACTTGGAGAAGGTCGAGGAACCCAAGGCATTGACAACCAAACTCGGTTGCGTGTTGTCGAGTTGGTAACGCGTTTTCGTGGTGTTCCCGGCGGCATCGGTCACGCTGACGGTGCGTCCGAGCAGGTCACTCTGCGTAGTTGTCGTGTTGCCGCGTCCATCGGTCTGCTTGAGTTCGAGCCCCTCTGTCGTGTAGCGACGGGAGGCGGATGTCTGTACGCCCACCGTATCCCTCGAACTCATCGTGAAGCCGTCCACGATTCTCACCGTAGCGGGCAACGGACTGGTCGGAATCTGCTGATTGCTGATTCGCTCGGCTCCCGAGCCATATTCCGTCCAAGTGGTCGTCGTGTTGCCGCGTATGTCGGTGACCATCTGCTTGCTCTCAAGCACAGCAGAAAGTGCGGAAATGAGCGATTTGGTCGTGGTTGTGAGAGGCTCGCCCTGCGCGTTGTACTGCGTTTGAGACGTCACGGAATACACCTCTCCATCGATGAACTCCGGTGCGCCATAACTCTTCTCCACCATCGGCGAATTCTCCTTCGTGGGCGCATCACTCAGCGCAAGCGTCTGCTTCACGACATTCCCAAAGGAATCGTACTCATAGAGCGTGGGCGCCATGGATTCCACATTCGCGTTATCAGCATCGCGGTACTGCTTCACGAGTTGGTTCTTCGCATTGTACTCGCTGTGCGTTCCGATGAAGCCATGCGTGGAGGGAGCCTCTTGCAGAACCGTCTGCCCAAAGCCGTTCGTTGACGTTCGACTCAGCACGGCGCCATTCGAGGATGTCGTCACCACCGTGCACGTGCCATTCACGGCGTACTCGTAGCTCATCTCTCGTTGACCGGTGCCGCTCTGCTTCAGCACATTCCCCGCAGTGTCTCGCGTCGTGATGAGGGTCGCTCCGTTCGGCTGCGTCACCGTGCTTGTGAGACCATTCACACTGTAGCTCGTCGTCGTCACATTCCCCATGGCGTCCGTCTTCTTCACCACACGTCCGAGCATGTCGTACTCCGTGCGCTCCTCCGTCTTCATCACGCCCGCAAATTGAGCTTGCCTCAGCACGCGGTCGGCAGCATCGCGTTCGTACTCCGTGATGGTTTCCGGCGTCACACACTCATCCCCCGCATACACCGCACTGCGCCCATACGCATCCTAATGCTCCTGCAAAAGGAAGCGAGAAGAGGCGATTTTGTCGTACGTGTAATTGCGCTGCACCACGAGGCCACCGTCCGTGTTGCTGATGGAATTCATCTTTGTGAGCAGGTCGCGCTTAGCTTTGTGGCTTGAGTTGAGCATCTCCTTCCATCTTTCACCCGCTGCGTTTGTTCTTGCAACTCACATTCCACCAATTCCCGGGGAATTTCTCTTGCAATTTGGGTTAAAATGGTTATCTTGGACATGGAAGTTTTTTTGTTGTTGCACCCTCAGTATACTCTTTTCTGAGGAAACAAATCAACCTTCCTTTTTTTGTCTTCTCTTACCCTCTCTCATAATTTTCTTGGGAAGGATGTGATTTTTTTGTTAATTTTTATTTTAATTTGGTCAATTGTAGCCCGGTAGTCATCCTCTACACGAAGAACACCATTAGCCACAGCGTGAGTATCATCAGTATATGATAATGTAACAATTAAACTAAACGATCCTTGGTCCTCTGTTCCTCCAAACTCATCCGGAACATCATCTCCTTCAACACGCAATTTCACATTCCCATCGTTCCTTATACTATAATCTGCCCATGCCGCCACTTTAGGGAAAGATGCCGTCTCCTTCAATCTAGTGCTGATATACTGGCGCAACGGCATTCGCACACTAAGCCTCAAACCAATTGCACTTGATTCTATTTTACCTTTTGAGAAGTCAATCTTCATAGGCATCAGTATGTACTTTTCCCGCATATTGACATCTCTTGGCTTTACAACGGCCTGTGAAAAATCGAGCTCCATTATGCAATCCTTCATCATTTGAATGGACGGCGCTTTCATAACTTCCATATTTTGATGCTTATAACTTGCTATCGCATTGGGATTATCCTCTTTTAAAGCATAAGCGTTATCTGCATTTGGGTGAAAAATCGTAGCTAAGCAAAAAACGGCAGTTACAGACATCCAGTATATCATATTATACTCCTTTCTATAATTATTTTTTCTTTTTAGGGCATGTTATTTTTCTTTTTTCGTAGCTAGACAAATCCTTATAGATAGAGTTTGTATCTTTTAAACGTCGCCCCAGAATCTTAGTTCCTTTCGTCCCGCTTCGAGCTCTTATCCCCTTAAAAATAACATCAACTGACTTGCAGCATGAATTTTCGCATATTTTTTTTGCCTCTTGCTGAGCAGACTTCAATGCTTGCTTTAATGCATTAGCAAATCCCTGTCTTCTGTCTTTCAGCGTTTTACCTTCATTGGGATTTAGTCCCGCATTATTCTTTTTGTTGTTTTCCTTACCCCTGTTTTTATCTCCTAGGTTTGAGTTCTGCAAATTTGGAAATCCCGGAATGGCATATCCTGCGGGAGCCGGAGCCACCTGACACCCAAATGGGCCAAAAGCAGTAGTTGTAGGATCATAATTTTGATAATTATCTTCAATGTATTGATCCACATCGTTACCGTGTCCCCATACAATAGTGACAGTACACTTAGTCTGTTCCAAACCAATGTAATCAATAGTATTGGTAGATGCGTTATATACATAAGCATATAAATTATTCCCCGCATCCTCTCCTAGAATATCCCTCCTCGTCCACCTACCATCGCGAGAATTGTAGTAGCGGAAGTTGTAGTAAACGAGCCCTAGCTCAGCGTCGTGATACTCGCTGCTCCATTGGATACATTGGGTGACATCTCCTTCTGCTGTGACTTGTCCGTAGGGCGAGTAGGTGTAGATGGTACGGATGAAACCTTCCTGCCCGTACAACTCGCAGATGTTCTTGGTCAGATCCCAGCCATAGGTGTACCATGTGCCGTTCTCGCGAATGGCAAGGGGACGCGTGGCAATTTCCTGCGTTGGATCCCAGATGATGGCGTGGATGAGGGAGGCATTATGGAGCATGTCGAGGGCTGCAATTTGCAGGTAGCCTCGGTAGATGTAGCGCTCATGCTGAGTGACGGCGTCATCGACAGTCACCTTCTTCTCAAACCGACGTCCCAAGTAATCATAGCCGCAGGTGATCACCGTGCTGTCATCTTGATTTTCAAATCTGATGGCTCGGTTCTGCGCATTATACTGCACCTTCCAAATGCCCGTGCTCGTTTGAATGAGCGTCTGATTACCATCTGCATCGTACTCCGGCGTGAAGTCCTCGCCGTTCGTGCTGATGCGCGTGTACTGGTTCAGATCATTAGCGTCGTAGGTGATATCCTCGGCGGCTTCCTGAGCGATCTCGCGGTTTCCGATGTTGTCGTATGAATAGGCATAGGCGTCCTCACCCAGCAAGGCTCCCGTTAACTCGCTTCTCTTGTTGTAAGTGAAGGCGTCAGCATGATGAATTGCCTTGTTCGGGTAGCGCGTATCGCGCGTCATCGGTCTCCCGAGCGCGTCGTAATTGTACTCGCGTTGCGTCACGAGACTATTGTCGCGCACGTAATCCATGCCCGTAAGCAGGTCGCGGTTGACTTTGTGGCTGGGGTTGAGCATCTCTATCTGTCTTTCATCCGTTACTTTTGTTCTTGCAATTCACACATTATACTACCTATCGCTTTTGCATCTTGTATGAAAGAAACAAATAACATAGAAAAGCGCTTCCTCCATAAAAAACTATATAATCTAAGAGTCTAACATCATAAGCTAATTCTCCATCAATAACTATAGAAGGGAAAAAAACTCTTATTATGTATGTTCCTATGCGAACCGGAACCCATTCCCAAACGATGTCGTCAGGAAAGGTTCGTGCCAAAACTACCGTTGTGAGCAATGCTGCAAAAAAACAAAGCGCCAATCTAACAAATAACCTCAGAATAAACATGAAGCTATTCTGCAGTAACTTCCAAAATCCCATAGTATACAAACTCTCCTCCTTGGGCATTCTTTACCGTCTTTGAATCAGTTTCAAGAATAAACTGCCTGACTTCCTCAAATTGCGGATCGCAAAATAAAATGCGACAGGTTCCATAAAATGTTGCATCTACCCCTGCATGTCACAATATGTCGCATTCGTTCTTGCTATTCACACTTTCTCCATTCGTGTGAATCCTCCCTACCCATACCCGAGTGGAGAGTCACTTACTATTTTCTTGGATAGTTTCTTCGGCTTGTTTCAGTACGCGTTTCATCAAAT
>CANQJI010000124.1 GCA_947624205.1 uncultured Akkermansia sp.
GTCGCCTCCTCACGGAGGCGTGAGTTGAAACTCATGCACGCAATAATCCCACACCAAAAAAGAAAAGTCGCCTCCTCACGGAGGCGTGAGTTGAAACTTGATAGGTTAAACAAATTGAGCAGACCCCCTCAAGTCGCCTCCTCACGGAGGCGTGAGTTGAAACAGCTGAAATGAAAAGCCTTGCACGAAGAATTTGGGTCGCCTCCTCACGGAGGCGTGAGTTGAAACCATCCAAGCACGCGCCTCACATTCGGAGCGCCGGAGTCGCCTCCTCACGGAGGCGTGAGTTGAAACTTCGACAGCCTGATTGACGTGAACAATAGCGCGAGTCGCCTCCTCACGGAGGCGTGAGTTGAAACTGACAATGCTATATGTTGCCGCTGCAAAGCTCTGTGTCGCCTCCTCACGGAGGCGTGAGTTGAAACTTTCACCGACGAAACCCCGCACAACTTGATCAAGTCGCCTCCTCACGGAGGCGTGAGTTGAAACGCTTCGTTGGCGTAGACCGTCGCAACTCGTGCAGTCGCCTCCTCACGGAGGCGTGAGTTGAAACTGATCAAGTTGTGCGGGGTTTCGTCGGTGAAAAGTCGCCTCCTCACGGAGGCGTGAGTTGAAACTACGAACAACTAGTAGACGGAACTATTAGAGTGTCGCCTCCTCACGGAGGCGTGAGTTGAAACCTTCCAAACTTAACGCAGGAAAGAAAAAACTCGGTGTCGCCTCCTCACGGAGGCGTGAGTTGAAACCATTTCTGCACGCGCCACACATTCAGAGCGCCGGAGTCGCCTCCTCACGGAGGCGTGAGTTGAAACATCAGCAATGCGGGGGATTGCGAGGTGGCGAAGTGGTCGCCTCCTCACGGAGGCGTGAGTTGAAACTCCGTGTTGATAATCCACCCCGCTCTCCCCTCATCGTCGCCTCCTCACGGAGGCGTGAGTTGAAACTCTTTGTCTATCTCCATCACCTCAATTGACCAAGTCGCCTCCTCACGGAGGCGTGAGTTGAAACGATTTCTCTCGTATCACAATTTCTGCTGTAACTCGTCGCCTCCTCACGGAGGCGTGAGTTGAAACGTGCAGTTGTTCGCTTCAAAGGCTTTTTGCGCTGGTCGCCTCCTCACGGAGGCGTGAGTTGAAACCTCACGTGACGATGTCAATCACCAGCAGCGCGTGTCGCCTCCTCACGGAGGCGTGAGTTGAAACATCAGCAGGTTGACAAAATGGTCAACGTGCGGTAGTCGCCTCCTCACGGAGGCGTGAGTTGAAACCTCAGAGGATCAAGCGGAGCAAGTCATGGCACGTCGCCTCCTCACGGAGGCGTGAGTTGAAACCATTTCTACACGCGCCTCACATTCAGAGCGCCGGGTCGCCTCCTCACGGAGGCGTGAGTTGAAACCCGAAGCGCAATTTGCCTATGCCCAATTCAAAGAGTCGCCTCCTCACGGAGGCGTGAGTTGAAACTCCTTGACGGCCTTGCCGTCGTAGGTCTGGAAGAAGTCGCCTCCTCACGGAGGCGTGAGTTGAAACCGCCTCGTTGGCGTACACCGTCGCAACTCGTGCAGGCGTCGCCTCCTCACGGAGGCGTGAGTTGAAACCATCTCATCGCAAAAAGTGAGTGCTACGCATGTGGTCGCCTCCTCACGGAGGCGTGAGTTGAAACTACCAATTATTGAAAGGCGCGTAAATGACATTAAAGTCGCCTCCTCACGGAGGCGTGAGTTGAAACTTGATCAAGGGTCTATCAGCGTGGCTCTTGGGGGAGTCGCCTCCTCACGGAGGCGTGAGTTGAAACGGGTTTTCCATGGGTCTATCTTTCTGGCTAGATGGTGTCGCCTCCTCACGGAGGCGTGAGTTGAAACTGCAAGAGGAGGGCTGCCGCCCTGCCGTGCATTAGTCGCCTCCTCACGGAGGCGTGAGTTGAAACGCTTCGTTGGCGTAGACCGTCGCAACTCGTGCGGGTCGCCTCCTCACGGAGGCGTGAGTTGAAACGCCGCCGTTGCCGCCTTGTCCCCGTCGGAGCAAGTGTCGCCTCCTCACGGAGGCGTGAGTTGAAACTTGCTCAAGGGTCTATCAGCGTGGCTCTTGGGGTCGCCTCCTCACGGAGGCGTGAGTTGAAACTCATTGTTGTGTTAATTGTTATGTTGTCTCTTGTGGTCGCCTCCTCACGGAGGCGTGAGTTGAAACTGCGTCGCTGAGAACGGGGCCCTTGGCATATACCGTCGCCTCCTCACGGAGGCGTGAGTTGAAACGTGGGTGAGACGGTGGCGGGACTTGTCCATCTTGGTCGCCTCCTCACGGAGGCGTGAGTTGAAACTCTTCTTCGCTTTCGCTTCGTTGGCGTAGACCGTCGTCGCCTCCTCACGGAGGCGTGAGTTGAAACATCTCTATTGCTGTTGTATAGTATCGTTTTCATGTCGCCTCCTCACGGAGGCGTGAGTTGAAACCTAACGTTGATAGTTGGAGACCAGATGATTGCGCTGTCGCCTCCTCACGGAGGCGTGAGTTGAAACGGGCGCGCTTTATGGCGTACGGATTAGGAGGTGGTCGCCTCCTCACGGAGGCGTGAGTTGAAACAACTCACGCATGGGATCTCCGAAAGGCTACCAGGTCGCCTCCTCACGGAGGCGTGAGTTGAAACTTGGGGAAGCGACGCGCTACGGGCTTGCGGTAGCGTCGCCTCCTCACGGAGGCGTGAGTTGAAACTGTATCTCTTAACTATGCTATATGTCGCCGCCGCGTCGCCTCCTCACGGAGGCGTGAGTTGAAACCGAAAAAGGCTTGACTCCGAAAAACGCCAGTGGTAGTCGCCTCCTCACGGAGGCGTGAGTTGAAACGGCAAGCCGGGGCACGAAGAAAACTTGGTGAACAGTCGCCTCCTCACGGAGGCGTGAGTTGAAACTGCAGCAGCTGAGCAATGAGGTATTCCTCACTCATGTCGCCTCCTCACGGAGGCGTGAGTTGAAACGTGACCGAGGGACACAAGAGCACCGAGA
This sequence comes from uncultured Akkermansia sp., assembly GCA_947624205.1. Taxonomy (GTDB): domain Bacteria; phylum Verrucomicrobiota; class Verrucomicrobiia; order Verrucomicrobiales; family Akkermansiaceae; genus Akkermansia. The sequence continues at coordinate 2,993 of CANQJI010000124.1, forward strand.
GGCGCGGTCGCCTCCTCACGGAGGCGTGAGTTGAAACCGCCCACAAATGGGACTGCCTCCAGCTCCCCTCCTGTCGCCTCCTCACGGAGGCGTGAGTTGAAACATCCATATCAGCTATCATGTTCAACATGAAATAAGTCGCCTCCTCACGGAGGCGTGAGTTGAAACGCTCGCTGCACTGTATATCCGTCGCTCTGAATGTGTCGCCTCCTCACGGAGGCGTGAGTTGAAACAGGATAACATTAGAGATAATATCATCGAAGATTGTCGCCTCCTCACGGAGGCGTGAGTTGAAACTTCCCGCGGCTGGTCAAGCGTTTCGTCTACGTAAAAGTCGCCTCCTCACGGAGGCGTGAGTTGAAACAAGCGCAATCGCCTCTTTGCTGTGTGCGGTGATGGTCGCCTCCTCACGGAGGCGTGAGTTGAAACACATTCTTTCAGCCGTACGACGGCAAGGACGGCAAGGTCGCCTCCTCACGGAGGCGTGAGTTGAAACGTCGGCGAAACGATTGCTGGCCTTGTCCATCTTGGTCGCCTCCTCACGGAGGCGTGAGTTGAAACGAGAGCGGGAGGGCGCACGGTGGTGAGGCGCGCGGGTCGCCTCCTCACGGAGGCGTGAGTTGAAACCGCCACCAAGGAAGCGCAGGGGGGCTACAATCTGGTCGCCTCCTCACGGAGGCGTGAGTTGAAACGACCTTAAAGAGGTTGCAAAGATGCGTTTCATCTCGTCGCCTCCTCACGGAGGCGTGAGTTGAAACTCAAGTATTGTGTTTTGCCTCCATGTGATGATATGTCGCCTCCTCACGGAGGCGTGAGTTGAAACTTGTGCACTGTATATCAACGCGTTGCGTGTTAGTGTCGCCTCCTCACGGAGGCGTGAGTTGAAACAGCCCTTTGCCGCGTCATGGCGATTGCAAAGCTTGTCGCCTCCTCACGGAGGCGTGAGTTGAAACCGTCGATCTGCCAGCGGATTGCGTCATCAATGTTGTCGCCTCCTCACGGAGGCGTGAGTTGAAACGCCTCGTTGGCGTACACCGTCGCAACTCGTGCAGGTCGCCTCCTCACGGAGGCGTGAGTTGAAACTCTACGTTTGGCGGCGGCAGGTAAAGCTTTCGCTGTCGCCTCCTCACGGAGGCGTGAGTTGAAACTCCATGAACGCTGTTCGTTTGCCATCCGTCAGGGAGTCGCCTCCTCACGGAGGCGTGAGTTGAAACGTCGATCTGCCAGCGGATTGCGTCATCAATGTTGGTCGCCTCCTCACGGAGGCGTGAGTTGAAACCAACTACGTTCGTGCGTCTTATTATACGGACGCCGTCGCCTCCTCACGGAGGCGTGAGTTGAAACACGTGCAACGGGCAAAAGAGTGCATAGCAGGGTTGTCGCCTCCTCACGGAGGCGTGAGTTGAAACCATGAGCTGATCCGCGGTAACGTAGCACTGTATCGTCGCCTCCTCACGGAGGCGTGAGTTGAAACCGCTAGGTATCGGAACGAGTCAGCACTATGGGAATGTCGCCTCCTCACGGAGGCGTGAGTTGAAACCCTTGTCCCGTCGTAAAGTACGGCGTCGCAGTCAAGTCGCCTCCTCACGGAGGCGTGAGTTGAAACAGCCAACAACTCAGCATCCGCCGCAGCAATCTCAGGTCGCCTCCTCACGGAGGCGTGAGTTGAAACATCACGACTTGCGCGAACTCATGCACAGCCAGACAGTCGCCTCCTCACGGAGGCGTGAGTTGAAACGTTGGTAGGCTTTTTCCCCTGCCGCCAGATGGACGTCGCCTCCTCACGGAGGCGTGAGTTGAAACAAGGGACTGTCAGCTTGGCTTTTGGGGGAAGCGACGTCGCCTCCTCACGGAGGCGTGAGTTGAAACTTTGTAGGCTAACAGTGCGAGTTCTTTCTTCCCCTCGTCGCCTCCTCACGGAGGCGTGAGTTGAAACATCCCTATTGCTGTTGTATAGTATCGTTTTCATCGTCGCCTCCTCACGGAGGCGTGAGTTGAAACAGCAAAGAACAAGCTAATCTCCCTCAGCAAGAGTCGCCTCCTCACGGAGGCGTGAGTTGAAACAGTCGCTCACTTTCTTGAACCGAGGCAGTTATTTGTCGCCTCCTCACGGAGGCGTGAGTTGAAACGTCTGCCATCAAAAGCCGTTCTTCCCGCGGCTGGGGTCGCCTCCTCACGGAGGCGTGAGTTGAAACAATCCAAGTCCGCGCCTCACATTCAGAGCGTCGGAGTCGCCTCCTCACGGAGGCGTGAGTTGAAACCTAGACATACAACCACAAACCAACAACAACAAGATGTCGCCTCCTCACGGAGGCGTGAGTTGAAACGATTATGCTATATGTCGCCGCTGCAAAGCTCTGGTCGTCGCCTCCTCACGGAGGCGTGAGTTGAAACTGCCTCACTTGCATACTCCGTCGAGTTGAGTAGCAAGTCGCCTCCTCACGGAGGCGTGAGTTGAAAC
>CANQJI010000125.1 GCA_947624205.1 uncultured Akkermansia sp.
GCATCAAACTTTCGGAGAATCCTTTTTCCCCGTTTTTTACGTCCCTTCGGTGACTTTATTTTTGAGGCAATGCGAGGTAACCCAAGGGGAAAATGGGAAGGCTCCCGTCGGAGGGAGATAAAACACGAAAATCAGCTGTAGACGCTCGCTTTGAGCATCGGGGCGCATGCCCGGAATTGCCCTGTATGCTGGGGTAACCGCATTTGAGGGAAGCCAATCAACAGAGAAAATGCCGTTATTAACTGATATTCATGTTTATACGCATCAAAAATCATGACAACCAGCAGTCATCATGATGATGGCTCTAGAGGAATCTCAGCATACATTAATGATCCGAAAAAATCTGCGCAACGCCCACATTATTAATAAATCGTACATCCAACATCGTACGTCGTACATAGGCAAACGCATTGCCTAATGCGTTTGCCCTGCCCTGTATGCTTGGCGTTTAGTCTTGAAAGAATGGACGCGTTGTGGTAGGATCCGCCGCATGAGCTCTTACTCTCTAATAACGGGCTTTGTGGCACTGGGAGTACTGACAGTCAGCAACGCAACTCTTGCGCAAATTGAACCCGTCACTCTGAACAGCGCCGTCACACCATCTAACGACAGAACCATCATGATCGAGAACGACAAAATTGCTGTGAAGATTGAACGCGTCGGACGCCGCTTCGTGTCCGTCGATGTGCAGGATAAAGTAAATGGCAGAAGCTACAGTTTCGGCAACGACATTTTCTGTCTGGAAGTGCTGGATGAGAACACGGATGAAGCTTGCTCCAAAAAAGAATTTGCTGAGACGAGTCACCTACTCACCGCGCAGGATCTGATGTGCAGCGAAGTGAAAGAGGAAAAGCTAAAGCCGGAGAAGAATGCGCGGCGTCTTGCCGAACGCGTGGGCGGCACCAGGGTGAGCGTGAACTTTGTCGTCCCAACGAATGGCAACAAGATCACCTGGTGGCTGGAGCTCCGAGACGGTGCGCCCTACCTGCGCGTAGGATTAGACATCACCCCTCAGCAATTTGCCATGCCGGTGCGCAAGCTCACGCTGCTGAACATCGCGGCTCGCGAAGCACGCGTGGAAGGCACGGTGAAGGGAGCTCCCGTCGTCGCGGCAGGAAATCGCCTTTTTGCGGGAGTGGAGCATCCGATGAGTGTGAGCACGGTGACAGCAAGCGGGTTTACCTGTTCTCTGGAGCGCAAGATGGATTTGCCGCGGCGAGCAATGAGTCATTTCTCCGCTGTGTTGGGCTTCGCCGTGCCCGGGCAGCTGCGCCGCACTTTCCAGCTGGGGTATCTGAATGCCGAAAGAGCCCGAGCCTACGCGCCTTTCCTGAATTACAACACGTGGTACGACATCGGCTACTTCACGCCCTACGACGAGAAGGCCGTCCTCGACACCGTCAAGCTTTTTGGCGATGAACTCGTCACCAAACGCGGCGCCGTCATCGATTCCTTCATGATGGATGACGGGTGGGACGACACAGAGACGCTGTGGCAATTCCACAAAGGGCTGCCCAACGAGTTCCGCAAGGTGCGCGAGTTGGCGGAGAGCTACCATGCCGATCCCGGTGTGTGGCTTTCCCCCTGGGGCGGCTATGGCGCCCCGAGGGAGAAGCGACTCGCCGCGGCGGAGGGAAAGTATGAGACCAATGAGGGAGGCTTTGCCCTCTCCGGACCGAAGTACTACGAGTACTTCCGCAACATGTGCCTGCACATGATCCGCGAAAATGGCGTCAATCACTTCAAGTTCGACGGCACGTCCAGCGAGGCAACTCCGGCGAAAGGTTCCCAATTCGGATCGGACTTCGAGGCCATCATCGCCCTCATTGAGGAGTTGCGCAACGAGCGTCCGGATATCTACATCAACCTCACCACGGGTACTTGGGCCAGCCCGTTCTGGTTCGGCATTGCAGATTCCATCTGGCGCGGCAACTGGGACCACGATTTCTGCGGCGAGGGCAGTGATCGTAACCAGTGGATCACCTTCCGCGACTCCCAAATCTACGCCAACAACGTCGCTATCTCCCCGCTCTGCCCTATCAATTCGCTCATGACCCACGGCGTCCTCTACAACAAGAGCGCGCATAACCTCACAACCACTTCCGGCGACGATCTCGCCAACGAAATTTGGAGCGGCTTCGGGTTGGGCACGCAGATGCAGGAACTCTACATCACACCCTCCATGCTCAAACCGGCTGAGTGGGACACCCTCGCCGCCGCGGCTAAGTGGACACGTGCCAATGCCGACACCCTGGTGGACACGCATTGGGTGGGCGGTGATCCCGCCGCGCTCGAGGTGTATGGCTTCGCAGCCTGGTCTCCGAGAAAAGGACTCCTCACTCTGCGTAACCCGTCTTCACAGCCCAGGGAGTTCATCTTCGATCCCGCTTCGGTCTTCGAGCTTCCCGTCGGCGCTCCGCTTTCCTACAAGCTCAGCTCCCCGAAGGGCGATAGTCTCCCCGCTGATGAGGTACACGCCGGCAAGCCCGTCAAAATCACACTGGCTCCCTTCCAGGTACTCGTCCTGGAGGCAATCCCGGCCGAGTGATTCCCGACGGCAGACGCCACTTTAGAATTGCACCTGAGGGATCCACGCGCTTGGCGCAAGGACAAGAGGCAGCCGCTCTCACGGCTGCCTTTTTGTTTGCGAATTTCAATTCACTATTCGTTTATTCGTGCGTTGATGGGGAAAAAGTTAGCATGGCCCTCGTCGTGGAAACGTTTATTGTCACAATCTTTTGGCACACAAAAGGCAATCATTATCAGCATGTTAGAATATTTCCCCCATGACACGACTTCTCTCAAATGCGTCTGACGTGCGAAATGGGACTTGTTATTTTCCGGCGGCATGCTAGGATGGGTGGGGTACAATTTCTCCTATGAAAATTATCAGTGGAACTGCTCATCCAAGCCTTGCTCAGGATATTGCCAACGTCATGGGACTCCCCCTCTGTGATACAAAAGTTACCTCCTTCCCGGACGGCGAGAGTTTTGTACAGATCAAGGAGAGCATTCGCGGCGCAGATGTTTTCATCGTGCAGCCGACTTGTCCACCTACCAACCACAACATGATGGAGCTGCTGGTGATGGTGGATGCCGTACGTCGCGCAAGCGCCAGTCGTATTACAGCTGTCATGCCTTTCTACGGCTACGCGCGACAGGATCGCAAGGACAAACCCAGGGTGCCCATTACCTCCAAGTTGGTAGCGAATCTTCTCACTGCTGCCGGCGTGAACCGCGTGCTCACCATGGATCTGCACGCAGCCCAAATCCAGGGCTTCTTTGAAATCCCGGTGGATCATCTCTACTCCCTCCCCGTGCTCATCAAGCACCTCAAGGAGCACTATGTCGAGAATATCAACAACCTTGTCGTGGTTTCCCCCGACATCGGCGGCGTCAAGACTGCGAAAAACTATGCCAATATCCTCGGCACTGAACTCGCCATCGTGGCCAAACAGCGCATTTCCGCAACCGAGGTAGATGCCCACGCGCTCATCGGTAATGTAGAAGGCAAGGATGTGCTACTCGTGGATGACATGACAGAATCCGGCGGCACTCTTTGCGCAGCTGCCGCGATCCTCAAGAAACACGGTGCGGCGCGCATCTTTGCCGGTGTTTCTCATGCAGTGCTCAACGAGACGGCTCGCGCTCGCCTGCTGGATAGCCCCATCGAACGTCTCCTCACCTCAGACTCCGTCCCCATGGCCTACGGAGAACGGGTGGATACCGTCAGCATTGCCCCGCTTTTCGCCCAGGCAATTGCCAACATCCATAACAACGACTCCGTCACGCACCTCTTTGAGGTCTGACATCTGAAAAAATCCGGCAGCTCGTCGGCGTCCCGAAATTCGCGCCCTACCCGCCGAACTCCCCAAATCGTACATAGCAAACGCACTCCCTAATGCGTTTGCTCCATCAGGGCAAATGGAATGGCGCAGGAGGCGGAAGGAAAAACGAAGGCGCTCAGAAACCGAATTCTGGCGCTATCGGCGCCGGTTCGGAGTCTTTATCTGCCTCGTCAGGGGCTTTGTCAGCCGGTTTATCAGTCTCTGTTTTCGCCTTGTCAGGGGCTGCCGCAGGCTTATCTTGAGAGAGAGGGCGATCTGTGTCAGGATCAACCTCTACATCGTTGATGAATTTGCGCACCCGCGGTTTATCCTCTCCATTGACCCACTCACGACGGATCTCAACCTTCATCTGACGCACGCCTCCTTTACCGTCCGGAACAATCGAGATGCGAGATTCCACACTGGAAGCATAGCTTGAAGTTGTTCCCCCGGTAACAGAGGAGAGCGGCGCAATAGTTTGGGTATCCTCTCTAGGAGCATCGGACGCAGCCTGTTGGGAAGGTCCGGCGCTCGCGGGACGACCCGGAACAGAAGTCACGCCCGCGTTGTCTTCTCCTGAAGTCGCTTCCGGAGCACCGCTTGCAGACGCCGCCGCACCCCTCCGCGGTTCTACTTTGGCGAAACGAGTGCAAGCGCGCACATTCTCATTTCCCTCCTCGCGGAAGAGGTAAATATGGTCAATATGCAGCAATGCTTCTTCCCCCGGCTTCATCTCGCGGATCTGCCGTCCCACATCGGCAGCCTGCCCGGGGACATCCGCCGCCAGGGAAACAGAAAATAGCTTACCGACGTTCAACGCGCCGTCGCCCATGCGATCGTAGCGACGATGCGCAAGATTTTGCTTCACTTCAAAAACCGCCACTTCCTCCGAAGCGGGAGAAGCGACGGCGAGATCCACCACAGGGATGGAGCGAATACCCTTGAATACGGCATACACGGCATTCGAGGCAAGCAAGTCGCTGTGATAGACCCCCTGACGCGGCAGATTTGCCACAGCAGGAACCCCCATAGAGATATCTGCCAAAAGGAGTGGGGAAACCGAAGGCAGGGTAAGAATAGTGTAGAAAAAAGGATGTATTCTCATATCGGCAGGTGGGACACACGGGAGACTCTACCTGTTCAATCAAATCTTGCTCACGATATCACCTTGCAGGGCAAACGCATTTGAGGGAAGTCAGCCAATAGAGAAAAAATTCCCTTATTGACTGATATCCATGTTTATACGTATCAAAAATCATGACAACAGGAGGTCATCATGCCGATGGCTCTTAAGCAGTCCGTAATGCCTCAAAAGAAAAAGTCACCGAAGTCCGATGCCTCAAAATAAACGGTCACCCAAGAGCATAGCATTTT
>CANQJI010000126.1 GCA_947624205.1 uncultured Akkermansia sp.
TCTCGCTGTATCAATATGGAAGAGGATGACGCCTGCATTGGGTTTGCACTTGTGCCGCCGACCTGTCAGTATCTCTTCGTGTTGACCGACCGTGGGTTCATGAAAATCGTCGAGATTGACGATGGCCTTGCACTGAGGAAGAAGGCCAGCACATATATTATCAATTTGGAAGATGGTGGGCATCTGTTTGCCGTTCGTCCCGTCAAATCGGGCGATGAGATTCATATCGGTACGAAATCCAAGGATACAGTTTTGAAGTTCGAGGACGTTCCGGTGCAATCTCGGAAGGCGAAAGGAAAACGATTGATCTCTCTCGGAGGGGAGAATATCATCAACGCTCGCATCATCTCAAAGTAAGCAAAGCTCCCAGGAAGATTTGAATGATCTTCCTGGGAGCTTTCAATATTGCATGGGAGGATTTTCTTATGGTTTTCAAGGATTACGAGATTCCGAAGTACTGTTACGTCACTGGGTTCGCGATCCCCAAGATTGTGGTTCGTGTCAATACCCATGAGAGAACGGTGACAGTGAAGGATGTCGCGGCCGATGACACTGAAACATGGGACGTTCCGTACGACGACATCATTTTTGACTATGGCGATATGAGTCTGGAAGGGATCGTCCAATTCCGTACCTGGTATAAGATCCCGTTTCCGACCCAACCCGACTCTGCGAAGTACAATCGTGTCGTCATCAAGAAACCCGACACGACCAAGTACCCCACAGCCATCTTCTTTATGCGATTTCTCGGAATGTACGACATGCAGGCAACCATGCATATCGACCGCAGCCATGATGATCGGATGCCGTATGTCTTAACTCCCTATACGGTGACTTTCCATCATTATGAGCATCGAGGATCCTCCGGTGAGGATGTCGAATTTACCAATGTCTTCCACTTCGGAGAGGATTATCTTCGTACCACGTTGGAAACCTTGGAGAAGACGGCTCTCACGAATGGCTGTCTGCGTGGCGGTGCGTGCAGTGAGATGGAGTATGAGGTCTCCCATTTCAATGGGATCATGAACCTATCGATCTATCCGTCCAATAAGGACGACATGTCTCTACACTTTATCGCCCGTGAGACGTCTAATTTCTATCGGGTGCTCATGGCCATTGAAGAAGCTATAGGGAAGGAGGATACCAGACATGAATGATGTAGTGCGTGGCCAGGATGCTCCGGAATATTGCTGGACCCCGGATACCCATGAGCGTCTGAAGATCGTTGGTTTTGACGAAGGGTTCGTAGACACCGAGCCAAATCGTCAGCTTCGCGGCAGTCACTGGATGCCGCCGAGTTGGACGTCACCTGCTGATCGGTATTCTTCCTATCCCATTACAGGTGTCGTGTTCGACTACACCGGCATGACAGATAGCGCAATCTCGGAATTCCGGTCAGAATACGGTCTCTACGATAAGCGCCTTACCACTCCCAGCATCACTCATGGAGTTGGCAATCTACTGCGCTCTGTCTGCTGCTGTCTAGGCCAGGATATCCAGGTGGCCGCTTCCATGCTTCCCATCGAGGAAGATGAGGAGCGGGTCATCGTCAATCTGGCGGTTCGACCACTGACTTCAGTGTCCTCTCCCTTGGATTGGGGAATGATCTGGGTTAATGGCATCACATTCAGCGCCACCTACCAGGATATGATCGAGAAGCTTCACCAGGTTCTGGAAGTCACTACCCATTCTGGGTCTGGCGTCTTCATGGAACTTGGATGGCCGGTTCGGGCTTACTATGACGCTCGGGCGATGTTGACCAACACCAACGATTCCATTTGGGGCATGGCAGAATGCTTCGAGAAGTATACCCCGGTTAAGAATCGCGGGTTCCATTTTGAAGCGGTGGATCCCAAGTTGGTGCATGATGTTGTTGTCGAGTGTCTGGATCTTGTCGAGAAAGCATATCACAACCATTTCGTTGATGATCTCTATGCCGATCACATAGCGGAAATCAACGATCAAATGAAAGCTTCGTTTCGAGGTGAGAACGATGGGCCATGCGAAAAAGAACGTCCCTCCCAAGGAGACTAAGTTTATCCTCTACAACCGCCCGGCTGGTCAGCTCTTTCTGCAGCCACCAACGATCAATTCGGAGGGGAAGTATGAATGGGATACGCTTGTCTATCGCTTCGACAACTATACCTTCTATCATGTCACGGACAAGGATTTCTTCTACATCTACGATGAGGAAACCCAGAAGCCCGTTCTCTCACTGCGGGATCCTCCTGTTAAGATGTCGCAATGCCGGAATGTGGACTCCATCAAGAATCGCGATCAACTTCCCAGAGCCTTTGGAGAGTATCCCCATGTCGTGACAATGCACATTCGTCTTGGGGATGAACTCTATCCCCTCCGCTCGGTGTTCTTTGTCGCGCCGGAATCTTCGGATGCTCCCACGTTTGATGTCGACGCATTTGATGAATTCACCGACGGCGATGTGATCTTTGGCCCGTACTTTAAAATCAAGGATCTTCTGCATTGTGAATTTCGGTATCCAGGGTATGTCTGGAATTGCTCTATCGATATCCCGACGGGCAACCTAATCATCGATATGTGTATTGACAACGAATTGCAGACTCGTCTCGCCCGCTATGAAATTCAGTTTCCAGTCTATGACAAGCTCTTCTCAATGGAATCCTCGTCCTTGATCGAGGATCTCAAGGTGGATGGCCTCTCCATCTTTGGCCGCGAAACCTTCCGATCCAATGACGTGAATATCCTAGTCGAGCATATTTCCAATGCAGATTCCGTGATCGTATTCTATTACGTTCACGATAGTCATCTCTGTGCGGTGCAGTATCGAATGGATCCGCGGGTGTGGACCTACATTGTCCGGAAGCTGCAGGTCCTCGTGCACAATTACAAGGCGCACCATTATCGGGAGAAGGTGGAGCGATGAGTCGGTATTGCTTTAACACCTGCGATTTAGAAAACTGGATCATTATGAAGACCCTCTTCACCCGAAATGGCTATGAGCTCTCGGAACCATGTGCGGATATTCGGGCACTTCAGACCTCAGACGGTGTAGTGCTGGATGTCCGAAAACTTCAGCACTCTGGCGATGACGTGGGTGTGCCGAGTCCCTACCATATCACAATCCCGATCCACGATCTCTTTGACTTGGTGGTGCCGATTCGACATCATACCCGTGGAAGTGGATATCACCCCATTGCGCATACAATGGGAGGCAAAGCTTCGGTCGTTATCACCAAGCACGGACGTTACTACTACGTGATCGTGAGTGTGATGCAGGACAATGGTCAGATGATGATCTCGACGCATACTCTGTCCGATGTTATCTTTATGGCACTCTGGAGAGCGATTGGGACTCTTCCGTTGATTGAGGAAGAATGGCGCAAAGATGGAGCCTATGGCGAATGGGGTTAATGAAAAGGAGCAAAATCATGGATAGGCACACGAAATATACCACAATCCCAAAAACCGAATTTCCGCTTTCGGATCGGCAAGTCGGTCTCTATGTATACTGGGCCATCGACAACCTGAATACGTCATGCGCAACGATGACGGCGTATGAAGATGGTGACAATCTCACTGTGGGAATTGAAAAATTCCCTCATGTGGATATCCCAAGTTCGTTCAAGGTGAAAGTGGATGGCCGCTTCTTCTATGCCATGGAGGAAGTATACGGAAACATCGTCAAAACCAGTAAGACGCTGGGCTCTGTTCCTGTGGTAACCCCGTTCCGGCTTAGTGAGGATGCATCTGTTGTCGTGTCCATTGCCCCCGATCCACCAGACACCTGTGAGGGAGAGCCCGACGGGGTCAACATCTTCATGAGCTTCTGTGCTGAGGATGGGCATCTTGGTACCTGCAACATATGGATGTCGTGCGAGAATTTCCGGGAGATCTGGAAGGCCGTTGTGGCGATCCCCGCCGTTGCCAAGTATCTCAAGATGCGTCGAGAGCAAGATAAGGAGACGATGCAAGAGATCGCTTCGATGATGCCGTAAAAATAAATATAGGTATCCGTCACAATCGACAGATACCTATATTTTTTATTTAGAAGTGGGGATGGAGAAGAGCTGAAGTGTGAAATCGGCAGTGATTTGATCCTCGGACCAGATGGTTACCTTACCGGCACCGGATTCAATCATCGCCCAAGTGCACGCCGAATCCAGATCTCCACTGGCATATTTAATGACACTGAAGTCTGTGTCGACAGTAACACCGGCAACCGTAATATCGGCTTGCCATGTGCAATTGAGTGTGGTTTTACCACAGACGATGGGATGATTGGCAACCTGCTTCCAGGCAGTTGCTGGAATCGCCACGGTCCAGGAATTGATTTTCACCGATTTATTCAGAGCATCAACCTGGGTATCAAGATCAGAGATGTCGCCGGTCATACTGGTGATAGAACCATTGGTAGACGATTTGAACGTATCGTAATCCTTCTGCAGGGTGTTGTGATTATTCGTGACACTCGTTACGTTCGTCGTCAGGGTAGATAGACTCTTATTCGTTTCAGTCTTGAAAGTATCCAGACCCGACGTCAGCGTACTAATGGAACCATTGGCCGAAGTCTTGAAAGCATTGTAATCGGATTGTAGTGTATCATGCTTCTTGGATACATCTTGGACGCTGGTATTGACCTTGGTAAAATTCTCAGAAGTTTCAGATTTAAAGTTATTCAGTCCAGTATCCAGAGAAGTAATAGCATTGCCAACGGACTGATTATCTTTCATGATAACAGCGTCGGCATTGGTTACCGGATAAATCGTTTGTCCATTGGGATCTTTCAGTTTTCGGATATAAGGCATATCGAGTACCTTCTTCCTTACGAGTACTATTTCAACCAGTCGGTAACCGACTGGTTGAAATAGTATTAAAAATGAACTTTTGGCTGGATATACCTAGCTCCAAAAACACCCTGGTAACGATTTTCAGCGAGAAATGAGGTTTGTTGAATATGCGAACCGTAAAATCTTATCGTTGCCCCATCTGTGCTATGAGCTACAAGAGCTTGAAGCCGTGGGCCAATCATATGCATAGTATTCATCCGGAGTGGTGCATTCCGGATTTTTCTGATTCTCGTCTCTTCTACTATTCCTTGACGGG
>CANQJI010000127.1 GCA_947624205.1 uncultured Akkermansia sp.
TTGTGAGACAGCGGATATTTTGCCAACTTTGAGGAATTGCTTTGTGAGGTCATTCCACAAAAATATACGAAGAGCGCGCAGGTTTGGGCTCGTCTCAATGGGTGAATTTCCCTCGAATCAGATGTGGCGGATTTTTCTACCCTTCCAAAAAGCGCTTGCCATCCGTTCTTCTTCCTGCTAGTATTCCCCCGTTCTGCTCCGGTAGCTCAGTTGGATAGAGCACGAGCCTTCTAAGCTTGGGGTCCCGCGTTCGAGCCGCGGCCGGAGTGGATCTCTTTGTGATTGTCGAACTTCGGGGTCAACTCAATTTCGGTTGGGTTGACCCCAACTTCCGGGGCGGAGGTACACCGCGTACCCTCACCGTACCCCAAAAGCGTACCCCCTCCCTATCATACCCCACCAAACCAAGACAAGCAAAAACCCGCTATCTCTAGGACTCGCGGGCTAATCAAACTCAATCAAACTATCAAATTTGCTACGGGGGATAGGACTCGAACCTACGACCTCCACCATGTCAAGGTGTTGCTCTACCAACTGAGCTACCTCCGCCTTGTAAGATTTCACAGAACTGTAGAAATGGGCAGGGATGGATTCGAACCATCGAAAGCAAACGCTAGCAGATTTACAGTCTGCCCCCTTTGACCGCTCGGGAACCTACCCTTTCACGCCTCGAGAGAAGTTGAACACTCCCACAGCGCAGAGCGGACTATACACGAGAAAAAATGACTTGGCAAGTCTTTTTCTCGACTTTCTGCGGGAAAATGGAATAAAGGCGGAAAAAACTAAGGAAGTGAGATGGATTAGACTTGCATGACAAATAGATACGGGTTAGACTCTGCCATGGCAGAGATACAACTTGGACTCACTTTTGATGATGTGTTGCTGCTGCCTTGCTTAAGCAGCATTCTCCCTGCGGAGGCTGATCCCAGCTCCCGATTGTGCGAAGGAATATCCCTTCGATTGCCTATCCTTTCAGCCCCGATGGATACCGTGACGGAAGTCGATATGGCCATCGCTATGGCCCGTGAGGGCGGCATGGGCGTTATTCACCGCAACAACCGTATTGAGGACCAGGCGTCGATGGTCGCACGCGTGAAACGTTTCGAAAATGCCGTAATCACCAAACCCATCACTGTGGAACGCACGATGACTCTCAGCCGTGTGCGCGACATCATGCACGAGCATGGCTTTTCCGGTTTCCCGGTGGTGAACGCTGAGGGGGTGTTGGAAGGCATTATCACGGGACGCGACATGCGCGTGTTCGACGGTCACAATTTGGCGTCGCTCACTGTAGCAGACGTGATGACGCCGCGTGAGCGCCTTATCACCGGTGCTCCCAGCACCACGCAGGATGAAGCGAGAAAAATTCTCTACAGAAACCGCATTGAAAAACTCCCGCTCATCGATGAATCCGGGCATTTGGTGGGACTTATCACTGATACCGACATCCGCAAGCGCGAGGCCTTCCAGGAATCCACAAAAGATGAGCTGGGTCGCTTGCGCTGCGGAGCTGCCGTAGGACCTGGACCGGAGTTTCTGGAGCGGGCTCAGGCCGTCTTGGAAGCCGGGGCGGATGCTCTCTTCATCGACGCCGCCACAGGACACACCTCGCGTGTGCTGCATGTGGTGGAGAAACTGCGCGAATTCGGTAAACCGGTGGTCGCGGGTAATGTGGTCACCCAGGACGGTGCGCGTGATCTCATCTCTGCCGGTGCCAGCGCCGTCAAGGTAGGCGTCGGTCCGGGAAGCATCTGTACTACTCGCATCATCTCCGGCGTAGGCATGCCTCAGTTCACAGCAATCCAGGAGGTGGCGAAGGTGGCGAGACCTGCCGGAGTAACGGTCATAGCCGATGGCGGCATTCGATATTCCGGGGACGCAGTAAAAGCTCTGGCGGGAGGTGCGGATCTCGTAATGCTCGGCGGCATGCTGGCTGGCTGCGAGGAGAGCCCCGGAGCCGTGGTGCATTACCAGGGAAGGAACTTTAAGACGTATCGCGGTATGGGCTCACTGGGTGCAATGCGTGCCGGCAGCGGCGATCGCTATGGTCAAAACTCCAGCGGCAAATTGGTAGCGGAAGGAGTGGAGGCACGTGTGCCCTACAAAGGTATGTTGGCAGATGTGATTTTCCAACTCGTGGGTGGATTGCGCTCCGGCATGGGATACCTTGGTGCGAAAAACCTGGCTGAGTTGCGTGAGCACGCTCGCTTCGTGCAAATTACAGCCGGCGGTCTTCAGGAAAGCCATCCGCATGATGTCACCATCACCCAGGATCCCGGCAATTACTCACGATAAAGCCAGTCGATAATCATGAGAACGCTCCCTCGCCTGCTTATCGCCACGTTCGTCTCGGGTTCCTGCTTCCTCCAAACCCAGGCCGCTCCGAATAAGGCTCCGGAAAAACTTCCCGGCGGCTGGGTGCTGGATTGGAACGATGAATTCAATGGGTCCAAGCTCGACAAGAAAAAATGGGCGTATGAGCTGGGCGTTATCCGCAACCGCGGTGCTTCCCAGTCCTACACCGAAAGCTGCGTGAAGGTAAAAAACGGCAAGCTTCACCTCATCTCCAAAGCCGAAAAAACTCCTAACGCTAATTACAACCCCAACAGTCAGCAATGGATTGCCAAAATCAAGGACCAACCGTACGCCAGTGGTTCTGTTACCACCAGGGGAGTCAAAGAATTCTCAGCACCGGGACGCCTTGAGTTCCGGGCCAAAATCCCCAAAGCAAAGGGAGTCTGGCCTGCCATCTGGACTATGCACGTGAACAAATATGGATGGCCCGCCAACGGCGAGATCGACATCTTGGAACACATCTCCCAGGAGCCCAACCGCGTCTACAGTATTTTCCGTTGGGCAAAGCCGGATATGATCCATGAGCACAAAGTCGTCCGCACAACCACTATACCTGACTACAGCAAAGGCTTTCACACCTATGTGCTGGAGTGGGACGATGAAAACATGAGAATTCTCATCGACGATAAGGAGGTTGGCGCCGTCAAAATTAAGGAGGCAACCTACGCGAACGGCGACAATCCGTTACGCACGCCATGTTTTATCATCATGAATACCGCCATTGGTGGCCCCGGAACCTGGCCGGAAAGACCAAATGATGCTGATTACCCGGTAACCTTCGTGATTGATTACGTGCGCTACTACACCAAGAAAGGCACGAAAAAGAAGAAATAGTCCCTAGCCAACGTCACCCTCCGAATAAGAGTTCCTCCACCCAAATTCGCGCGCAAGCGCGGGAACTCCCCAAATCGTACATCGTACATCGTAAATCGTACATAGGCGCCGCCAGGCGCCACCGCCTCCGCCCCTTTCTAACCACGCCCGCACGCCGCTCCACAATTCCGCCACCGCTCCCGCTCCGCCACACTCGCGCGCAAGCGCGGGAATTCCCCAAATCGTACATCGTACATCGTAAATCGTACATAGGCAGACCCTGTCTGCCACCGCCTCCTGAAGCATCTCGTCGCGCGAGTCCGACTCTTCCATCTCCGTACGCGTCTTACTCATAACAGCCTTTTCAAGTCATTCAAAATCAACAAATTGAAAACACTACACAGCAAATCGCAAATAGCGATAGCATTACCTGATGCAATGACTCCGGGAATGTGTTAGACATTTCTTTTTCAAAAAAAACGAATCTTCCCAAAGTTTTTGCTTGTCATTGACCCCCGCGAACGGGTAGAATGAGAAAGTAGCGTCAGTATGAAATCTCTCTCTCTTTCTCGTTTTTTTGCTCTCGGTTGTGCAGCAGCTCTTCTCAGTGCCTGCCAAAGCGGCGACCTCGCACCTCAGCGAGCGGTCAAGCGCCTCACACAGAGTCCAACCGTAACCGTCTTCAGCCACAATGACATGAATTCACCGCGTTTCCGTGACTGCTATGAGGCAGGTCCCCTGCCCGAGCGTGCTCAGCGTGCTCTGACGGAATGGCTGCGCAATTCTACCGTGAAGGAGATGTCCTACGTGTATCCGCAGTATTTCATCACCACACTGAATGCCCGTGGAGGCAATGAAGTGGCGTGGGCTCTCTGCTCAGATGGTCAGGGCAATCTGGTGGGTGTATTGGTACCGGACAACAAGCGTGTCCCGGCGTGGGATCTGCCTACTATCGGTAGCTACCGTGTGCTGGTCTGCGACACTCCGGAGAAAAAAGCTTTGGGCGATGCCATCATGGAATCCATCGCCGATGCCGGTTACGACAAAGTACGCATTGATACACGCAAGGCTGCCGGTATCACCGACAAACGCTATCTCGTCTCAAAGCCTCTCAACGAAGCAGAGGAAGCCTTGTTGAAGGCTGAGAAAGAAGCACGGGACAAAGCCGCTAAGGAGGCTGCCGAGAGAAAGGCTCAAGCCGCCGAAAATGCTTTGAGAGAGACAGCCTCGGATAGTGAGGTTTCAGAGGATGATTCTTCCTCCGACGATTCGGGAGATGATGCCTCCACCGAGGACTCTGGAGACAGTGATAGTTCCGATGATTCCGGGGATGATTCCTCCTCTGACGAGGATAGCGGTGATCTTGACCTCAACGAAGACTTGTAAGGCTCTTTCCTCGCGGCAAACGCATTTGAGGGAAGTCAATCAACAGAGGAAATGCCCTTGTTGACTGATGTCGTCATCTGTACGCATCATAAATCATGGCAGCAAGCGTCCCGCACCGCACGGCGCGGGAACTCCCCAAATCGTACATCGTACATCGTACATCGTACATCGTACATCGTACATCGTACATAGGCGGCGCTCCGCCGCCACCGCCTTCCCTCCCCTTTCTAACTACGTCCGATGGTTGCTCCTCCATTCCTCCATCGCATCTGCTCCGCCACACTCGCGCGCAAGCGCGGGAACTCCCCAAATCGTACATCGTACATCGTACTCGGTTAATTAGGGGTGTTAAAATACGCGGGACTGAGGTAGAATAACCGCAGTTGCGGAAGGAGGGATAG
>CANQJI010000128.1 GCA_947624205.1 uncultured Akkermansia sp.
TATCGCTTTTAAAAAGAGATAATCAGCTTGTAAACGTGTCGGGCTTTGCCCCGGGCGTGTTTCTTATCGAAAAAAAGTATCTACCATCTCTCTTCTAATTCATTATATTCGACCATTATGAAACTGCATCTCCCCTCGCGTCTTCGCAAGGCTTTGTTGGCATGCCTTGCAGCGTTGGTTTCACGTCGTCGCCTGCCCCGCACGGTATCGACGGGAACTGCCTTGATCGGCATCTTCTCGATGGTTTGGGCGAGCCAGGCTAAAGGTATCGAAGGCGTTCGAAGTACCCAGTACGAGGTGGACAATTCGGCAACTCCCCCGTTGAGCGTTGCCGGGAGCACTGTCGACTCATCCGGCGCTTCGCTTACGCGCGCGGAGGCTCGCGTTGCTGTTCCGGGAGACGCCGTTGTTTCGGAAGATGGTGCTTTGCTGACCGATGAAGATTTGCAGGACGATGATGAGGACTCGGACGGCCAACTCCGTTCCTTGAGCATCTCTGCCGGCGAACCCCTTGCCGATGCTGGAGCCATCGTGACCACCTTGGGTAGCGAGGCTTTCGAACCCCTTGCCTACGGCGAGCCTGGAATTGCGACGATCGCCTCAGGAGACACTCTGACGTGGAACGGTGGGGAGAGTGCTACGCTGAATTGGGATGGAGATGTTTGGACGAATGGAGGGCTGCCCAACCAGTCATTCTTGCTCGACGCCAACATTATGCTGAGCAGCTCTGCGGACACGGTGGATGTGACCATAGGCAGCACTGGGGATTCTCCTGTCAGCGTGGGAACGATGACCTTCAGTGAGCGAGAGAGTGACACTACCACTTGGACGTTTGAGCTGGGCAGAAGCTTCAATTCTGGCGCGTGGACCATTAAAAAGGGCAACAGTGTCACGTTGTATGCAGACTCGAGCAATGTTAACCTTACATTGGGTAGCTTGACTTTGGAGAATGGAGCGACTTTCGCGATGGGGGCACCGCGTACGAAGGATGTAGCCAACCTCACGCTAGGCAGTTCAATCACCGGTTCCGGAAACGCACAAGTCCAGCTACAGGCTTCCAGCATCACTTGGGAAAATACGCTCACCATCAGCGGTGACGTGACCGTGAGCTTGACTGGTACGTCCGTAAACAAGGTCGCAGGCAACGGACTGACTTTGCAAAGTAATGCCAATCTCGTTGTGAGTGCGAGCAACACCAGCTCACTCACAGATACGAAATCCTTGGGAGATGTGGACGTACAATTAGGCAGCACCCTCACGATCGAAACAGCGGATGATTGGAAATCGGATGGAAGTACGGTGCACGGTGAGGGTACCATGGTGTGGAAAGGTCTCGGATCCGTGGACAGTTTGGTGACGGCTCTGCTGGGTACCGCCGCATCCAAAGTGCTCACGCTCCTGGAACTGAAAGAGGGAGGAGACAAGGATAAGACAGGAACGCAGCTGACGGTGACAGACGCCAATAGCGCGCATCTCGGCACGGTGACCACACTGGAGCTGGGTCACAACACCGGTCTGACTCTGAAGGCTGATTTGGAGGGAAGCGATCACTCGATCACCGTAGCTTCCGGAGTGGATGCGGAGTCCCCTGTCATCACCTGGGAGGGCGCACAAACCCTGACCTGGGGCATCAAGCTGGAAGGAGATGCGCAGGTCGCAGCCGGGAGCGGCACCTTCAGCGGAGCGTTGAATTTGGGAGACAGTCATACCTTCACCATCGCATCCGGCACCCTGACCCTAGGGAACGAGTTCTCCGTGACGGGAAACGGCACTAGCAAGTTGGCGGTGTCCGACGGCGCGACGCTCACTTTGGGAACTGCGCGTAAAGGCGACGGACTTGATAGCGCTATCATTCAGCTGACCGGAACCGGTAAGCTGAATGTTGGGACGGGTCATACAATCGGCACATTGAACGGCGGAGACAGTAGTAGTGCGGTGGCCGGCGCCTCTCTCACGGTGAAGGGCGGCGGCAGCTACGCCGGCTCCATGGAGCTGACAACAGGTCTCACGCTCGGTGGAGACTTCACCTATTCCGGCAGCAGCGCCTCCGTCGGCGCGCTCAGCCTAGATACTCACACATTGACCCTGAATAATACAGGCGCCATGACCGTCACCTCCCTCAGCGGCGGGGCAACCAGCAAGGTGGACGGAAGTGGCACCCTGACATTGAATGCGCGGCAGGGGGGTACCTTCTCCGGCACGATCGAATCGAACCTCACATACTCCAACTCGAACACGAGTGCGAACTACACGCTGGGAAACGGTTTCGGCGGCAAGCAGCTGACTGTGAACAGCGGCAGCCTGACCCTGGGCGGGGCAACTGTGACCCTGGGCGGGGATAGCGGCGCCGGCGTGACGGTGGTACAGGGCGCGACGCTCGTGCTGGGTACGAGTGGTACTACTAGCACCACTTTCACGACCGCCAGCGGATCTGGGATGACCCTCGAAGGCAATTTGTCCTTGAAGGGTACGACGAGCAACACCATCGCGGGAGGGGGCATCACTTTGAGTGAAGACTCCAGTCTGACCTTCGGCAACGCGACAACCAACAAGATTGAGGGTAAGCTCACTCTGGGCGGCGGCACTCTCTCCTGGGGGAAGAGCGGTTTGACGGTTGGGACTCTCGCCGGCACCGAGGGACTGGAGGTAATCAACAATTTCACGATAGAGGAAGCCTTGACCAGTGATTACACGGGCGACATCACCTTGAAGAGCGGCAAGCTCACCATCGAGAATGCCGAAAAGAGCTCCTGGACGGGCACGCTGGTCATGGAGGGAGGTACACTGAGCGCCGCCGGTGATATCAAAATTAGCGGTTCTGTCCAAAGTTTGTCGATCAATGGAGCGGACGCGACGCTCACACTGTCCATGACGGGCGATGTGACCGTGACCGATAATGAGCGGATTACGATCGGAGAGAACCAAAATTTGATCCTGCGGCACGCTAAGGGTTCCTCCTCCGGCGCGTTGTTGGCAAATATCCTCGTTAAGGGCACCCTGACCATCACTGAGGAGGGGTTGCTGGGTTCCAACTTAACACTGGATTCTGACGACGGGAAAGGTACGCTGGCCTTCGCGTTTACGGGAGACGAAAAGCATAGCTTGTCGGCGGTATTGGGTAAGGGTACGAATTGGGATGGCTCCATCAACCTGGCCAAGGGAACGTACGTTTACGATAGCGACAGCCTGAGCGCTGGCTTTGTCCTGGGTGGCGCTACTCTGAAAGTAGCAAACGGTTTGAATGTGACCGGTGGCATTGTGCTGAAGGGGGATTCCACGGTGGATGTTGAGGGCAGCAGCGCTGACATTGAAGGCGTGAGCTCTGCCGACGAAGGGAAACAATACACCCTCATCCTCGGCAGCCCCGGCACGATGAACCTGGTGAAGACCTTGACAGGACTCAAAGGTCTGACGGTCTCCGAAGCCGGTGGCTCTTTTGTCCTGGGTGGCAAAAAGGAGAAGGTAACGAGCCTGACCTTGGTGGACGGGTTTGAGTTCAACGTCGCTGAGAGCGGCACAATCGCGCTGTCAAGTGATGTCGAGGTCACAGTTGCTGAAGAGGACAATGGAAAAGTCATCACGGTGACGAAGAGCGGCGGCGGTGCGCTCAAGTTGAATACGCAGCTGCCGACACAGACGGACGGTAGGTACACGGGGGGAAGCGTTTTGCTGCAGATTGACGGCGGCGGGGTTACTCTTGGAAAGTTGGACGGCGCCGAAGCGAAGCACATCCTCGCCGGGTTGCAGGGTAGCGGTGGCACGTTGTCGGCTACTGAAAACGTCACGCTCGAATTGGATAACGTCTCAGAGCGGGCATCTTACACGTGGAAAGGCTCCATCGGTGAGCATGTGAGCCTGGAGGTCGATTACATCCGGCAGACGATTGGCGACTTCGGGAAGTCCGAAGGAACGAACGGCAGCATCATCGTTGATGATGGAGGCGCCCTGACGATTACGGGAGACATGTACGCTTCGGCGCTCTCCATTGGCGCCGAAGGGATCTCCAGCAGCTTGACGTTGAACGGTGATACCAACGAGGTGAAAGGGGAGGTGAACATTGAGGCAGGATCTATTACCCTGGGCGATGGTTCGACCCTCACGCTGCATGGAGCCTTGACAGGATCCGGCTCTATCATGGCCGCCACCGGCGCGGAAGCGACCATGAAATTCGCGGAGAGTACGGGCGGAACGGAAGAAAAGACTATCTCAACCGAGCTGCAGGGAAAGATCACGTTGGAGGTGGGAGGCAACCAGAACATCGCATTTACCGGGGCGACGGATAAAAATGTCACTTTCAAGGTGGATAATAACGGTACCCTGAGAGTGACCGCCACGAAGGCAACTACCACCATTTCTGCCCAGGGTGGCGTTCCGCCGGAGAAGACCTTCGAGATGGGGCGCGTTGTTCTCGAAGGCGGCACGATTAATTTGAGCGTGGGAGAAGGTGGCGAAGTTAAAAACATCTACCTCTCCAATTTCGAATTCGACGAGACACTGGGCGGCACGGTGAGTGTCAGCAGCGGCAACCTCTACGTTGGCGGCTTGTCCGGCGGCAATTCTGAAACCACTCTCGGGGTAAGCGGACAGGACGCTAAGCTCGTTCTGGTCGGCGGCGAAGGGGATGCCTGGGATTTCAAAGGCAATATCGGGGACGTTACTTTCAACGGAGCCACGAGAGATCACAAGCAGACGCTCTCCGGTCAGGTGGGCAGCAAGATCAAAGTTGAGAATGGCACGCTGACGCTCGCCGCGG
>CANQJI010000129.1 GCA_947624205.1 uncultured Akkermansia sp.
CCGCGGCGAGCGTCAGCGTGCCATTCTCAACTTTGATCTTGCTGCCCACCTGACCGGAGAGCGTCTGCTTGTGATCTTTCGTGGCTCCGTAGAAAGTAACGTCCCCGATAGTGCCTGCGAAATTACCGCCGGTCGCGTCGCCGACCAGGGTAAGTGTACCGCTTGTGCTTGGTTGAAGACTGACGCCCGCACCACCGTCCAAACGGCCAATGTAGAGGTTGCCGCTGGTGACACTCACCGTGCCGCCCTGTTCCCCAAATTCGAAATTGGAGAGGTAGATGTTTTCAACTTTATCGCTCTCTACTCCCAAATTAATCGTGCCGCCTTCGAGAACAACGCGCCCCATCTCGAAGGTCTTCTGCTGCGGGATGCCTGTTTTGAGAGAAAGATCGGTGGTTTCCTTCGTGGCGGTCACGCTCAGGGTGCCGTTCGTATTCACCTTGAAAGTGACATCCTTATCCGTCGTCCCGGTAAATGTGATGTCCTGGTTGCCTCCCACCTCCAGCGTGAGCTTGCCACTCAGCTGGGTCGAGATAATCTTTTGTACCTCTCCGTCCGTACTTTCCGCGAATTTCAAGGTCGCTTCTGCGCCGGTGGCAGCCATGATAGAGCCGAGTCCGGTCAGGTTTCCCTGCAGCTCAAGGGTCGCACCACTGCCCAGGGTGATAATTCCGTTTCTCCCCACGCTCACGTCTCCTCCCACCTTGTTGTCCGTACCGTTCAACGTGAGCGTGCATCCAGTTTCGTCGAGATCAATGCTGAGGCTCGAAGCGTACATGTCTCCCCCAATCGTCAGGGCGCCCTCTTCAGCAACAGTGATGCTGCCGTTCGTTCCTCCGGACTTCCCGAAGGCGTTAATCGTCTGCCGGATGTAATCGACCTCCAGGCTCACATGCTCACCGATGGAGCCGTTCCATGTGTAAGATGCCGGCTCTTGCTCTATGACGTTATCCAATTCGAGCGTGACGTCTGCAGTAGCCGACAACATGCCATCGCTACCCTGCAACCCGGCGAGGATGTGCTCCTCTCCGTCGCCCAGATCTCCAAGAGTAACCTTGCCGCTGTCAATCTGCAGCAAAATGCTTCCCCCCGTGAGCTTACCGCTTGTCTGTATCGGCAGCTTATTATTCAATTCGAGCGTACCGTCGCCGCTCTTCGTCACCGTGATGACTTTTTCCTTGTCCTCGTCAGCAACTGTGACCTCGACATCACTTGACAGCGCGATTGTGCCGCTCTCAGCGACGTCGAACTCGAACCCGTTCACCAAGGTCAGCTTTGTGGGCGTCCCCTCTCCGCCTTTGCCACCCAGGACGAAAGAGCCACCTGCATTGGAGACCGTCAGACCTTTGAGTCCTTCCAAGGTGTCTACCAGGTTCATCGTGCCGGCGCTGCCGAGGGTGAGGGTGTAGTCGGAGTCGTCGGCAGAGCTCACGCCTTTAATGAGAGCGCTGTCGCCCTCAACATCCACCGTGGAATCCCCCTTCAGCACAATGCCACCGGTCACATTCAAACCGTCTGCTACTTTCAGAGTAGCGCCACCCAGGACAAAGCCGGCGCGCAGGTTTTCGCTATCGTAGACGTACGTTCCCTTGGCCAGGTTGATGGAGCCATTCCAATTCGTACCCTTACCCAATACCGCCGACAAGTTATGCTCTTTGTCTTCCGTAAACGCGAAGGCCAGCGTACCTTTCCCACTGTCGGAATCCAGTGTTAAGTCGGAACCCAGCAACCCCTCCTCAGTGATGGTCAGGGTGCCCTGAACGAGGATATTTGCCATCAACGCGCCGGAGAAACCATCAGCGTGCCGCAGGATCAAATTTTGGTTCTCTTCGATCGTAATCTTGTCACTAACGACCACATCGTCCGTCATGGACAGTGTGAGCGTCTTGCCCTCATCCTTGATCGACAAATTTTGGACAGAACCTCTAATTTTGATATCACCGGCAGCGCTCAGCGTACCACTCTCCATGGTCAGCGTGCCCTCCCAGGAGCTCTCTTCGGCATTTTCGATGGTGAGCGTGCCGTTTTTCAAGGTGATGTCGCCCATGTAGCCACTGGTTAGGGCTTCCGTTACCGTGAAATTGTTGTTTACCTCCAGTCCCTGGGTGCCGGCGAGAGTCTTAACCGTCAAACCGTTCTCCCCCCAGGAGAGAGTGCCGCCGCCCAGAGTGAGTGTGCCTTCAATCTTGTTGGTTGTCGCGTTGCCGAAGGTCAGACTGGAGCCTTTACTCAAAGTGATGCCCCCTCCCGCGATGGTGTTGCTCGTCGTACCCTTCAAGGACAAATTGCCTTCGAGGGTCATCCCGGATCCGCTGGCGGTCGTGAAAGTGGTGCTAGTAGTATCATTCGTACCCAGCACGAGCGTCGCGCCCTGTACCACCTTCACGCCGGCGCCGTCATCCCCGCCCGGGGACACAGTACCCCCGCCCAGGGTCAAGCTGCCGCTGTTCACAGTCAGCTGCTTGCCGCGGAAACCGTTTCCCAGCGTGTAGTTCGCACTCGTGTTCGAGTTGGAGTATATGAGGTTCGATTCGATCATGCCGGAGAAAGAGCCCCCAGTCTGCGCGTTCAATGTCAGGGTGCCGTCTCCGTCCACCTTGCTGGCTGCCTCGCCGCTGAGGGAGGTGACGGTCATGGCGCCTGTACCATTCAGGGTCAATGTGTGAACATCCAGGCTGAGCGCGCCGACGGAGTCGCTGCTGCCGGAATAGGTGAAGCTTCCACCGAGCGTGAGACCTGTTGCCAGGTTCATGGAGCCAGCATAGGTGCCGCCCTTCACCGTGAGAGAGGCGCCGGTCACCGCGCCACCGTCCGTGCTGTCCAGCTTGCCGATTGTATGAGTTCCGACGTCCAGTGCACCGCCACCGGTCAAGTCGATGGTGGCCCCTTGAAGTGCGATGTCCCCAACACCTCCCAAAGTGAGCGTCGCGCCCAAACTCACCGCCAACTTGCTGGTGCCAGTTCCCGTCACGAAGAACCCGTTCCCCAGGGTCAGGTTGCCGGATGCGATGGTGAAGGTATGATTCTCACCCAAAGCCAACGCACCGCTGAAGGTGCCGCTCCCGGCTGCGACCTGCGCATCTCCCTCCAGCGTGATGCCCCAAGTCAGGGTTTGTTCGCCCTCCCAGATGATGACCGGGGACTCCGTACCCACTTTGGAAGTCACGGTGATCGTGTGACCGTCTCTCGTCAAATCAGCCTTCAGAGTCAGACCGGTGTTGTGACCCAGCTTCAGTCCGGTCACCGTGCCGAGATGCCCTCTATTGGCGTCTGTCACCGTCAGCTGCGTTCCCGTCCCCTTATCGCCTTCTTTCAGTTCCAGGAGCGTGAGCATTTTGGATGTGCCGGTACCCAGCAGAGCCGTCACCACGTTCCCTGACTCGCCGATGGCTCCGAGACCCTCCCACACCATCGTACCTTCACCAGACACCGCACTGCTTCCGGCCACGTTAGACCATTCATCCGTGGTCTTGATGGTGATGGTAGTGCCACTGCCCACCGTCACCTCTCCCAGGGTCTTCGTATCTCCGCCAGCGGTTCTGTTCGCGTCCACAACAAGTTGGGCGCCGTTTTGCAAGGTCAGCCCGTGACCATTCACCACTTCTACTTTCGAGCCGGTCAGCGTCACGGTCACGTTACCGGTGATGGTGAGCGATTGCGCCCAGGTGATGTTGGAAGCCTGTAGCTGGACTTGCGCGTTTCCTGTTCCGGTTCCGGAGATTGTACCCCCAAGCGTGAGCGTGGCCACATCCTTCGTACGCTTTCCCCCCATCGCGAAAGTCGCTCCATCACTCAAAGCCAGGCCACTCAATGCAACGTCAACATTGTCCAAGTCTGCCTCCAACGTGACATTATTGCCCTTGTTGATGGTCCACGCGCCGGAGGTGAAGCTTCTGCCCAGACTCAGCGTCCAGGCGGTGGTGCTGCCATCCGATCGCTCTTTGAAGGTCATCGTTCCCACTGTGACAGCCTCCCCAGTGCTGCCTATGGTCACCGTTACTTTATCTAGGTTGCTGCTCAGCGTGATGTTGGCGTCGGACGAGAATGGCTGGTTGGGCGTTTCTCCGCTCGTCCAAACATTTTCATCCCAGTTCAGCGTAGCATTTTCGTCCCCACCGCTCCACGACAGATTAGTCGACGGCTCATCGATCGCCATGATTTCATCATCCAAGTTGGCCAGAGCGATTCCAGCATCGGCAAGGGGTTCGTCGGCAGAGATGCCCGAGGAACGGAGTTGGCCGTCCGTCTCCTCATCATCGTCCTGCAAATCTTCATCGGTCAGCAAAGCACCATCTTCCGAAACAACGGCGTCTCCCGGAACAGCAACGCGAGCCTCCGCGCGCGTAAGCGAAGCGCCGGATGAGTCGACAGTGCTCCCGGCAACGCTCAACGGGGGAGTTGCCGAATTGTCCACCTCGTACTGGGTACTTCGAACGCCTTCGATACCTTTAGCCTGGCTCGCCCAAACCATCGAGAAGATGCCGATCAAGGCAGTTCCCGTCGATACCGTGCGGGGCAGGCGACGACGTGAAACCAACGCTGCAAGGCATGCCAACAAAGCCTTGCGAAGACGCGAGGGGAGATGCAGTTTCATAATGGTCGAATATAATGAATTAGAAGAGAGATGGTAGATACTTTTTTTCGATAAGAGACGCGCCCGGGGCAAAGCCCGACACGTTCACGGGCTGATTATCTCTTTTTAAAAGCGATA
>CANQJI010000130.1 GCA_947624205.1 uncultured Akkermansia sp.
CAACGAATTAGAGCATAAATGAACCTCTTGTCTCCTTCCTTAAAATGAATCCAATTTTCTAATGCGTTTGCCCTGGTTTGCGCTTGCAATAGGGCGAGGATGCGCTACAATAGGCGGCACTATGGCAGACCGCAATCAAACTGACCCCGTACGCATGGAAAAAATCGTGAGCCTCTGCAAGCGACGAGGCTTGATCTTTCAGTCCGCAGAAATATACGGTGGACTCAATGGATGCTGGGATTACGGTCCGTTGGGCGTGGAGCTCAAGAAAAACGTGAAGGATTACTGGTGGCAGGTAAACGTGCGCGAGAGACCTGATATCGTGGGGATGGATGGATCGATACTCACGCACAATTCGGTGCTGGTGGCTAGCGGGCATGTGAGTGGCTTCACGGATCCGCTATGCGATTGCCTGCTGAGCAAGGAACGTTTACGCGCCGACCAGATTCCTGCGCAGAGCGGGGTGGCGTATTGGTGGAGCGGGGCGCAGCTGGAGGGTGGCTCGTGGAGCACGAAGAAAGAATTTTCCATGCTGGTGGCGAGTGATAGCGAGAAGGATGCCAAGGCTGCTCGCAAGGGAGCGCTGCAGTATTACAGTCAATTACTCGGAAAAAGCGACAAAGGCGCGGAGCTGAAGCTCATCGGAGAGCGCACTGAGCAGGTGACGGAAAGCACCCGTTACAACCCCGCGAACGGTTCGTTAGTGACAGAGCCTCGGTCGTTCAACCTGATGTTTCGCACGACAATCGGTGCGGCGTCTGATGAGAAGGATCCGGCGAGTACGGGATGGCTGCGACCGGAGACAGCGCAGAGCATCTTCTGCCAGTACAAAAACATTCTGGATTCTTCTCGCATGAAGATACCTTTCGGCATCGCGCAGATCGGCAAATCGTTCCGCAACGAAATCAATCCGCGCAACTTCACCTTCCGCTCCCGCGAGTTTGAGCAGATGGAGGTGGAATACTTCTGCCGCGCGGAAGAAGGTCTGCGCCTCACCGACGAGTGGCTGGAAATTTGCTTGCGTTTTTACGAAAATATTGGTATTCCCCGCGATAAGATTCATATCCTTGATGTACCGGACGGCGAGCGCGCGTTCTACTCCAAGAAGACGTATGATTTGGAGTACGCCTTCCCCTTCGGCATGCAGGAGTTGCAGGGAATTGCTTACCGCACGGATTACGATCTTACGCGCCATCAGGAAGGATCCGGCAAGCCTATGGAGTACTTTGATGAGACGACGAGAGAGAGATTTGTTCCGCACGTGGTGGAGCCTTCAGCGGGTTGTGACCGTACGGTGTTGGCGGTGATCTGCGAAGCTTACGACGAGGAGGAGCTGGGAACGGAAGGCAAGAGCGATGTTCGCGTGGTGATGCATTTTCATCCGCGTGTGGCGCCGATCAAGGCGGCTATTTTCCCCCTGCTCAAGAAAAACGAGGAACAAGTGCGTATCTCTCATGAAATTGAGGAGACGCTACGCCCGTTCATGAATGTGTTTTACGATGAAGCTGGGGCAGTGGGGCGCCGCTATCGCCGACAGGATGAGATCGGCACTCCTTTCTGCATCACTGTCGATTTTGAGACGCTGGGCGAGGGGGAAAACCAGGATCCTGCGCTGAAGGGAACGGTTACCGTGCGTCATCGCGATTCCATGCAGCAGGAGCGTGTTGCCATTCCGGATCTTCTGCACTGGCTGCTCAAACGAATTCGCTGAATTCCTGCGTTTCGTACGAGACGCAGGCGGGAGGCTGTCATTCGCCGATTTTGGAGGAAGATTTCTTCGCTTCTTTCTGCTGCGAGGCGAAGGCGCGATCCAGCGCTGTCTGCAGCTGCATATCCGGGTAGCCGGTGAAAAGGATGCGACAGGAAGGGCTGAGGAGCACGGCGTGTGGCAGCTGCCGTACCCGGTAGGCAGTGGCAGCCGTACCTTTGGCATCGTCTGCGTAGCTCACGGCGATTTCCTGTTCCTTGAGCATCGCGCTCAGTTGCTCGGGCTGCATGTGTTGCACGATGGGACAGACGATGAGATTCGGATAGCGCTTCAAAAGGGACTGCTGCTTCTGCATCACGGTGAGCCCCACGTCTTCCGCCGGACTCCAGAAAAAGAGCAGAGTGTGCTTTCCGGGAGTGGGAAAAACCGCAGGTGTGCCATTCGGTGTCGTGAGGGCGACCTGAGGCGGAATAGCGCCAATGGAGAGGCGGCGGATGCGGTAGATTTGTTCCTGCGCAACCTCAGTGAGAGAGGCATTGCCAAAAAATGCATTCCCCGGAGCCGTGTTGAGGGCTTGACGAATGAGGAAGATGCGTTTGGCACGAATTTGCGCCTGTCCTCCCTCTTCCGCAGCGAGACTTGGGTTGGCGAGCATGATGCTCATGGCGAGAGCCGCAGCCCCTTTGGCGCTCGGATCCGTATTTTTCTCGTAGATTTTTTTGAGGACATCGTAAACCTGCTCGTCGGTGTTCTCGGCAAAGTGCGGACAGAGGTCGGCAACGAGTGGAGATGTGTAGTGCTTGTTGAGTACAGAATCCAGCAGATTGTGCGCAACCTGAGCCAGCTTCTGCGGGGCATCGGGAAACAACTTGGCAAGCGCGTCCGGATGATTTAGCAGCCACACGACAGCCGGCGCAGCCCAATCCTCTTCGAATTCATACGTGGGTACCCGTCGGGTAGTGGGAGTTTTCGTATTCTGGGTTCCTCGGCGTGTAACGGGAGATGTCAGGGGCACCTCCTTCGTGCCGGTTTTGGAGCGCACAGACTTCCAGAGGGCAGCCGCGGCTTCGTCCGCGGACGGAGGGATAATGGCTGAACGCTGTTCATCCGTCGCGGCCAGACTGAGGGCTGCTTGATATTCTTTCTCTTGCTGTGAGATGCGAGCGAGTGCCTCTCGCATCTCTTGCTCATTGGCAAAGACCGGCGAAAGTGAGGCGGCGAGAAATGCGATTGACTCCGCGCAGAGGATGCACGGCCTACAGAGCAGGCGAGTTGGGCGGGTGGTACTCATGGCACGGGAGAGATTACTTCTCTTCGATGTGCACGTCGTATTCTTTACCCATGATGTTGAGTTTTATGTCGCGTCCGGAGATAGCGGCAGCCACGCCCACAGTGGTGAGAGCAACGGGAGCGCCGTAATTCTCCTGCTTCTTGGCAGTGGGAGGCTCGGGACGTTTGCCGGCGTAGTAATCCTCCAGCTGCTGGGGGAACATAGCGTAAATCACGCAGTTTTCATCCGTGGTGGGCATGCCTTTTTCAGCGAGCTTGGAGCGCAGGTTTTCCATGTCCGGCTTAATGAGGTCTGCCGGGCGGCAGGTGATGGGATCCTTACCTGCCTTCTTGGCGCAGAGAGCTTGAAGTTCCGGATCCACCGGAGCAGGGGTGTGCCCATAATAACCCAGCGCTACGTCTGCACATTGAGGAGTGATATTCTTCCAGCGACCGAATTTCACGTTCATCATGGCTTGAACTCCCACGATCTGCGAGGTGGGCGTGACGAGGGGAATCCAGCCCAGCGCCTTGCGTACTACGGGGATTTCCGCAAAGACCTCTTCGAACTTATCGCTCATATTCATTTCCTTGAGCTGGTTGCGGAAGTTGGAGAGCATGCCGCCGGGCACTTGGTAGCGCAGCGTGTCACTGTTCACAATTTCATTTTTGTGGCTCGTGAAGCGGCTGAGGCTTTCGTAGATGGGTTGCAGCATCGCGGAAATTTGCGTGAGTTTTTCTCTGAAATTATCCGCGACCACCGGGCAGCGATCATACCCCTGCAACAGCGCCAACATGCGCATGCAGTCCGGTTGCCCTGTGCCATTGGCGAATGGAGCAATGGAGCAGTCCACCGCGTCTGCTCCCGCGTTGATGCCTGCAACGTACGAAGCAGCGCCGAGCCCTGCTGTTTCATGCGTGTGTATCCAGACGGGCAGACCGACTTTCGCTTTCAGCTCGCTCACGAGGGCTGCCGTTTCGCTGGGAGGGATCAGCCCCGCCATATCCTTGATGACGATGCCATCTGCCCCCATTTCAGCAATTTTCTTGCCGAGGGAGGCAAAGTATTCGAGATTGTGGACAGGAGAAGTGGTGTAGCAGATGGTGCCATGGGCTGTGGCGCCGGCTTCTTTTGCAGCGCGGATGGAGGTGCGCATATTCTCCGGATCATTCAGGCAGTCAAAAATGCGGAAGATGTTCATGCCGTGCTTAGCGCTGAGCTTCACGAAGGCTTCCACGACGTCGTCAGCGTAGTTCGTGTAGCCTACCATGTTCTGCCCGCGCAGCAGCATCATGTGCGGTGTGGTCGGCGCGAGTTTCTTGAGGGTATTGAGGCGCTCAAAAGGCAATTCACCCAGGAAACGCAGCCCCGCATCAATAGAGGCGCCGCCCCATGTTTCAAGGGCCGAAAAGCCCATAGTGTCAAGAATGGGAGCGATGGGCAGCATTTGCTCAGTGGACATGCGGGTGGCGGCCAGCGATTGGTGACCATCTCGTAAAACAGTGCAGTTGAATGTGGCTGGTTTCATGGTATGGGCTCATACTACCACACCTTCCCGTGAAGAGCAAGGAGATTCGGGGCAAACGCATTTGTCCCGCATTGCCTCAAAAATAAAGTCACCGAAGGGACGTAAAAAACGGGGAAAAAGGATTCTCCGAAAGTTTGATG
>CANQJI010000131.1 GCA_947624205.1 uncultured Akkermansia sp.
GCATGCGATTCAGGGGATTGAGGGGTTTGCGCGCGGGGGGAATGAGCAGACGGCGAAGGGGATAGCGGAGAGGCAGCGGGAGGAGTTGGCGGGGAGGCGTGAGATGTTATGGAGGTTTAGGAGATGGTTTGATGGGCAGCAGAGGGCGTTGTGGATCTTGCAGGATATAAAACGGCTTGAGGAGAATCCGCGCGCCATAAAGAAGATGAGTCTGTACCATGAGTTAAGCTCAAGTATGGATATAAAGGAAAAGGCGCAGGCGGCGATTGAGAAGCTGCGGGATGAGTACGATAAGCTTGTGGAGGAAGATTGGGACAATGTGCCGCCGGAGATGGAGGGGATATGGAGGCCGTATATGCTACCCGATGCGCAGGGGACGGTTGACGATATGATAAGGATGGTGAAGAATTTGCCGTCGAGGAGAGGCGGGGCGCGCGGAGTTGCGCCGAGGCTTGAGCGGGAGACAACGGAGATAGCAAGGAAGCTGGTGCCGCTGGAGAAGATACAGCAGGAGATGCTGACGCCGTATGAGTATTATTTGCGGATGGCGGGGGAGATAGAGGCGCGGAATGTGCAGGCGCGGAAGGATATGAGCGCGGGGGAGAGGCTGGAGCGGGCGTTTAATGAGACGCTGGAGTTTCCGGGGGAGGCGATTGTGGATTTCAGCGCGAGTGTGGGGATGTGGAAGGGGACGCTGGGTGCGCTGAGGGAGAGTTTTCCGGCGAAGGGGACGGCGGCTTATATGCAGGATATATTGGTGTGTCCGACGCCGGCGGTGATGAGGATGGTGGGTGTGAAGCCGTGGGATTTGGTGATAACGCCTGCGGTGATAAAGAAGGTGACGGAAATTAAGCACGGGGTGCCGTATGAGGCGCTAGAGCAGTTGCCGGAGGCGATAGCGGATCCGGTGTGCATAGCGGTGAGTGATACGGCGAATGCGCTTGAGGTGATAACGGAGTTGAAGGAGGGGGATGATAATATTCTTGTGGCGGTGCGGCTGGATAGCAATTTGACGCATGCGCCGCAGGTGAAGGTGAACCGGATTGTGAGTCTGTACGGGAAGGAGTGGATAGCTAATCTGCTGACTCACCCGATGCTGTATCTTGACAAAACGAAAGCACTCCCATGGATTGCTTCTCGAAGGCTCCAATTGCCTCCCATTATCAATCTCAAGAGTGCTTCTAGCGGTAGGATAATGACGCGGCAGGATTTAGTCAAGTATAAAGTGGCGAGCGGGCAGAGTTTCTCTGTGCGTGGGGAGGGTTTGCTGGACAGGGTGAATTTGCGGGAGATGGCGGAGGAGGAGAAGATGAGCCGGCTGATGACGCGGGCGAGGAGGAGCGCGGCGCGGTGGAGAAGGGTTTTCATGGATGATAAGACGAGTGCGGCGGATGCGGCGAGGGCGCTTGGGGAGGTGAGTAGTGTGATGGAGGCGGTGTTTGCGTATTTACCGGCCGGGGAGAGGCCGAGTTATGCGGGGAAGATGCGGCTGGTGGAGGCGTATGCGCGGCTGGTTGAAACAGGAAGAGTTTGGCACCGGGAGAATGCGAAGAGCGAGGGGGCGAGGGCGAAGTTGGAGGTGCTGGATGAGGTGATGGGTGAGCTGGAGAAGGTGAGTACTGTGAAGGGGGAGGCGCTGCGAGAGCTGCGGGAGGGGTATGTGCGTGAAGTTGCCGGGCGCAAGTTGAGCGAGGTGGCGGTGAGTATGGTGGAGGATGCTGTGGATGCTGTGGAGAGGCATTTGGTGCGGCGTGAGCTGGAGAAGGTGCGGCGGCTGGCGGAGGCGCTAAAGCCGAGGAAGCTGAAGAGTGGGAAGCCGGCGCCGGGGAAGATGAGCGCGGAGGGGTACCGGAGGTTTGGGAGGTATATGAAGATGGTGCAGATGAGCGCGGAGGCGAAGGCGGAGAGGATGGAGGAGCTGGCGGGGAAGCTGGATAAGGAGAGCGAGGCTGAGGCGCAGGAGCCGATTGAGGAGGAGATGCGGGAGCTGGCGATGTTTGGCGCGCTGGGGAGCGGGAGGCTGGCGGATGTGCGGAGAGGTGTGGCGGAGTTGATTGGGTTTGTGCGCGGGGAGCGGATGAGCTGGGAGGGGAGAGTGGAGCTGGAGAGGGAGCAGATGAGGCATTTTGCGCGGGTGGCAGTGGAGGCGATGGGTGGGGTGGACCGGAATAAGCTGGCGGCGAAGAGGGACCGGGCGAGGAAGCCGCTGCGGACGATTTTGGGGACGCAGAAGGGGTTTATGAGCCTGGGGCAGATGTGGATGGCGATGCAGGGTGTACCGGCGCTGAGGGGGCTGGCGGAGTGGAGCCTGGAGCGGCTGGCGAGGGGGAATGTGGCGCTGGGGATGCGGGAGAGGGCGCTGCGGGAGGCAGAGGTGGCTTTCATGGCGCAGGAGCTGGGGCTGACGAGCGAGGCGGCGAGGAATGATTTTCTTGTGGATTTGAAGAGGGAGAGGGCGACGGGTGTGCGCAAGGGAGGGGAGAAGAGGGTGCATAGGGTGCGGGTGAGTGTGGAGGAGGCGAGGGAGATAGCGGCGATGAGCAAGGGGGAGAGGAAGGCGAGGAATGAGAGGATCCGCAAGGAGGCGGAGGAGAGGGGGGTGGACGCGAAGAACATTGTGGAGGATGAGGATGTGGAGCTGATGGCAGAGGCGCTGCGGGATGTGGGGACGAAGAGGTATATCACGACGGAGAGGGAGTACCGGACGGATGGGGGGGGAGAGCTGGTGCTGAGCAAGGATAATGCGCTGAATCTTATCCTGCTGGCGGAGCAGGCGGATTATGCGGAGAGCGCGGATGCGCAGGGGTACACGGCGGAGGTGATTGAGGCGCTGCGGGGGTTTGTGGGGAAGGAGGCGCTGGCGTATGGGTACTGGATGCGGGAGAGGCTGGGGAATAATGGGCTGGCGGAGGTGTGGGAGGCGCGGGAGGGGATACCGTTCCCGGCGGTGGAGGATTATTGGCCGGGGAGGTTTGACCAGAGTGGGAGGATTAACGAGAGGAGCGCGCTGGACGGGATGAGCGGGGGGAATGGGACGCGGTACGGGATGCTGATAACGCGCGTGCGGCATAATCTCAACTTTGATGAGTCGCTGGGGGCAACGAATGTGTTTCGGGCGGCGCTGGCGCAGCAGAATAATTATATTGTGATGGGAGAGCTGACGGCGAGGTGGAGGAAGCTGCTGGCGTTCGACCGCCGCGTGCAGCAGATCGTCTCCGACGGCCGTGGCACCATCCCCAACGGCGCCAAATTCCAGACCGTCGAAACCACGGCGGACAACTCCGGCAGCTTCGAGACGCGCGCCAAGTGGTGCCGCGAGGCCATCATCACCATCGCCACCGGCGGCCTGCTCACCGTGGAGACTCAGGCGGGCTCCGGCACGCTGGCAGGCAATGCCCACGCCGAGAGCTTCAACGAGCTTTGCGCAGGCTCCGCCGCCTCCATCGCCCAGGTGGTCAACATGCAGTGGTGCCGCCCCCGCCTCGCCGGCCGCTTTCCCGGCGCTCCCGTCCTCGCCCGCTTCGACTTCTCCCCGGAGAAGGAGGATGACCGCGCCGCCCAGGCGCAACTCATCGCCACCCTCTCCTCCGCCGGCTTCCGGCCGTCACCGGAGACGGTCTCCGAGATGATGGGCTTCGAAGTCCAAGCCGTCGAGTCAACTCAGCCCGCAACACCCTTCACCCCCGGCCTCCAGCCTATCACCAACTCCGCCGCGAGCGGCAGCGAGCCGAATTCTCAAATCGTAAATCGTAAATCGTACATCGAAAATAGCTCCGTTGAGCCTCCGCTCACGGAGCATGAGCTCGCCGCTCTGCAACAGCTCAGCAAAGGCTTTGACCCCGACCAGCTGGAGGCCGACGCCGACACCATCTACACCGCCCTCGCCGAGGCTATCGCCTCCGAGGGGGAGGACGTCAAAAACCGCAAACACCCGAACGGGGAAGAGTGCGAGGCGGAACAAGGCAATTGCCCTATCCTCGACAAAAATCAACCGGCATCCTACCCCAGGGAATGGAAGCCTCTTTCCCTCTCAAAGCGTATGACACCGGGCGACGCTCGCACTGCCTTGCATAAGGGCGTCACCGCCACCGACCCTCTGGGCAATGCAGTAACACTGGATGATAGCATCGTCAATCACTGGGAGCAGGAGGGCAAATCAAAAGAAGATATCGAACGCCGCCTTTCCTATTTGCCGGTCATTGAAAAAAGCATCAAGCATCCTGCCGAAATATGGGAACAGGAAGATGGCACCCGCGTCTACATGGCCGCTTACAACACTCTTGATGCGGGGAGAATTTATCCCTTATCTTTCACCGTCAGTAAAGACTCTTCAAAAATCAGAACTTACTTCCCGAACGAAGGAAACATCCAAGCAAAAAGAAAAGGCAGACTCATTTATCAAGCTACGGCAGCCCCAGACGCTTGAGACCCCGAGACCTTCACCCTGCCGTAAGCGAGCGCCCGCCGACAAGGAAACGGTGTGCCCCTATTCCACCACCCTCTTCCGCCTCTGTCAACAAAAAAATCGCGCCCGGCAAAAAAATCCCTTAACCGCATTGCCTCAAAAATAAAGTCACCGAAGGGACGTAAAAAACGGGGAAAAAGGATTCTCCGAAAGTTTGATGCCT
>CANQJI010000132.1 GCA_947624205.1 uncultured Akkermansia sp.
TCCGAATCCACATAACGGTGCGGAGGAGTTGTCAGGGTATCTGACGAGGAGAGAGAAAAGAGTTGCGGTAGGAACAAGGGTTCCGGGACCAGTCACACGCCGAGAAACCGCCGTATGCCATAAAAGGCACGTACGGTGGTGTGAGAGGGGGCGAAAGCCCCCTACTCGATTGTTTATGCGCTGATATTTAACGAATTGCGGAGTCCTTAATTGTTAAAAAGAATGTATATTAAAAGGCTCAAAACGCCCTGATTTTGCCCTTTCTTACTCCCCGGGGACTCTAAAGGACTGGGGTCGCGGCATACAATAAACCCCTATTTTATTGCAAGGGCTTAATGATGAGTTGATTGGATAAAAGTATATGGTTTACCCCTCTCAAATAAAAGTGGTGTTGATAATGAATACGTTATGAGCCTAACCCATAAAAAGACTATACTTTTGCCCCTTTTCCAGCCCGAAAATCGGCAAGCTTTTTAACGATTCGAACCTCTCCTCAACCCGGCAGACCAAGGGCTCCAGCGGCTGGGCATCCGCGCCGCAGGAATACCGGCAGAAGTGCAGGAATGGGCCGCGCAGGATGCCGCCCGGCAGCAGAATCTGGCCGTGGTGTGGGCAGATATGGATGCGTCGACCCCCTTGCACTGGGCGGCTCTTAATAATCAGCCGGAAAGCGCCCGCCTCCTGCTCGAAGCCGGCGCCAACCCTGAGCTCCCGGACCGGGAAGCTTGTACCCTGCTTTACTGGGCGGTGGAGTGCCAGGCCCGTGAGCTAGAGCAGCTCCTCCGCGACCACGGCGCCACCAGAATGGAATTTTTGGCAGCTGATCGGGAGAACATTTGATTCTCATTCCGCTGCCGAATGCCACCAAGCAGAAACGCCGCCCGGCTTACTCCGGACGGCGCTAAGCGTCTCTATGCTTTACCGTTACTCAACGGTAAAGGGGGTCTTACTTCTGGCCCTTGCGGTCGTGCTTGCGGAACTTGGGAGCGTTCTTCTTGAACTTGGCCTTGCGCTCAAGGAACAGCCGATGATAAGAACAGTGTTTACAACTTTACCCAAAAAACCGATTTACTCATATTTACTCATTATTTACTCACACCGGTCGGATACTTTCCAATAATAGTATTAACATTTTGGTGCGTATAAACGCACCTTACTTACTTATTCTTATAATTATTAGTTCCAATTAGCAGGTGTTTTGTTTCCGCCAGGTTTTAGCGGAGGCTTTTTGTCTGGTCGCTTCTTTTGATTTTGACCATTTGGCTTAAATTGCTTACCCTGTGAATTTGTTGTCGGTGCTTTTCTTGTTATATTAGTATTATTATTTTCGGTATTGTATGAAGTGCTATTGGATTTATTAACTGCAACAACTCTGAAACCAACAGTATTATATCCTGTATTTGGTCGCCTGCCTTCACCTTGCATTGTAATTTTACAAGAATTTGCATTGGCATACCAAGA
This sequence comes from uncultured Akkermansia sp., assembly GCA_947624205.1. Taxonomy (GTDB): domain Bacteria; phylum Verrucomicrobiota; class Verrucomicrobiia; order Verrucomicrobiales; family Akkermansiaceae; genus Akkermansia. The sequence continues at coordinate 1,462 of CANQJI010000132.1, forward strand.
ACCGCCTTTTATCGCATAAACCGTTTGCCCTTTTTCTGCCCCGTTAGTTGCAGTAATTTGTGAACTTGTCCATTCCCATACATTCCCTGACATATCATAAACTCCAAAAGGGCTTTTGCCAGACGGGTATTGATTTACTGGAGTTGTATATCCGCCATTATCCATAAGTTTTTTAAACAAATCAGTATAAACAAAGCCTGTGTATTTCCTGTGGTCTATCCAACCGTTAATCCCGCCATTGGGGTTTATTGAAATTACTTTATTTAACGGCATACTCTGACCGTAACTTGTGGATTTTTGGTTGTTATGTGTAACTGTTGGATTTTGTTTAAGGTAAACAGAAGCCACAAGTTTATTGTAGTTGAAATTATTTTCATTCATTTGGTCTCCCCAAGGGAATGCATATCCCCTACCACCACTTGCAGCATATTCCCATTCAGAAACAGTTGGTAATCTGAATGAATAATTAGGATATTTCTTCTCTAACCACTTGCAATATGCTAATGCGTCATTATATGAAACAAAAATTACAGGGTGATTTGATTTGCCGTTTGGATAAGTTCCGCCTTTCCAATAATTCGGGGCTTTTGAACCCGTACTATCTATAAAAGATTTATACTCAGAATTTGTAACAGGATATTGTCCGATATAGAATTCTTTTATAGAACCATTTGCAGGAATCTTGATAAATCCTGCAAAATTATCAGCAAAAACCGTTGTGTTGCAAAGTAAATATACTACTAAAACTATAAAACCAAAAATTGCAAAATGTTTTTTCATTTATCACCCTCCTCTGTTTTATATAACGATTTTAACATAGAAATGTTCATTATACAAGGCATTATTTGGCCTTGCGGGCATCACGGGCAGCCTTGCGCTCCTCGTCAGAGAGCTGACCATCCTTATCAGCGTCGAACTTAGCGAGCATCTCGGCCTTCTGCTCTTCGGTAAGCTGGGGGGCGCACTCGGGCTTCTGGGGGAAATCCTGGGCCATGAGGGGCATGGCGGCGAACAGAGCAATCAGCAGGGATTTCTTCATGGTGATGTGTTTTCTATGTTTAGATTTTCAGGAGGGTCAGATGCAGGAAGCACCGCTCCTCGCTATAGGGAACGGTGCTTCCGAATCAGAATCTACAGCAAAAAATTATTTTTTTGCAAAAAAATCTTTCAGGGAGTTAAAATCGGCACTGCGTCAGAAAAAGTTGCGCCATCGGCAACAAAATGCAGGAAACACGCAACAAAATGCCATCCACGCTTGAACAGAGGGGCGGAAATTGATATAATGCCTCGTAACAGATACACGCTTAGTTATGACCAAGTTCCAATTCTCCAGAATCCTTGCCACCACAGCCCTGTGCCTTGCGGCGGTGAGCGTAGCACCGCTTCATGCTGAGTGCTCACTTGCGTATCTGCAACAAGAACAAGCGCAGAGAGTTATTGATATTTATCGCCACACTCCGGAGCTGAGAGCAGCGTATGAATCGAGATGTAATCGGGTTTTTGTTCCCATGCTGTATCATGAAATCACAACGGACTGTTATCTGCTTTGCGTTGAAGTCGGTTCCGGCGCAAGTATTTATTTGTTCAGTTTGGTAAAAAAACAACCGGATAGCAGCTGGCAATTGCTCAACCAAACAATCATGAGCCCCGGATACCCCGGGCGTGACCTCCGCTGCAAACTCGAAAATGACCGCTACCTCATCGAAATACTGTGTGGCAAGGAATGGAGCACTGTTTTTACCGGAAGATTCTCTCAACCGACTCGTACTTATCAATACCTGCCAGCCTGTGAAGCGCCCAAGGCTGGCCTAGAATGAGCCCCGTCCTTCATCCATCGCTTGCAAGCGTCTTTTTATCCCCTTGCAAGCGATGTTTCATTTTAGGTTGCCACCCGGCGAAAAATGCGCCTTAAACGCCTGATTCTATGTAGCTTGCCAGTTCGAGACATCTTTGCTTGTCGCAGAGTTGCCATCTGCTCAAAGTTGCCTAAGCTCACAGAATCAGCGGATTATAGATTCGAAGCATCTTTAGTGCCCCTAAAAGGCGTTCACGCTTAGGAAAACGGGCTTAGGCATGCTTAGGCTTTTTGGTCTTTTGGAGCCGTTTTGCGCCCGGCAGGGCGGTGCGCGGGCTTGCGTGCGTGCAATGCCTAAGCGGGCGTAGGTGTTGAAAATCAATGCAAAGCAAAAACCGGACCAGATTGTTTTCTGATTCGGTTTCTGGGATTAAGTGGAGCATTTGGATGTCTATAATGCAGGACGTACGAAACGCTTCAGCAATGATAGCAAGGGGATCAATCAGATCCAGCGTATGCTGGACGCGCAAGACGGAGTGAAGCGTATGGTTGTCTATGAATCAACCTTCCCATCCATGTTGATTTGTATGCCTTCTGCTCGGATTGCTGACTGCCAGTCTTCCGAGCTATACTGGCTCCCCTGGTCAGTATTGAAGATTCTTGGCCGCCGTCCACTTTTCAACGACATCTCCAGCGCTTGCAGACATAGCCCCGCATCCATCTTTCGGCCCATACTCCATCCCAGTACAAAGCGACTATCCCAATCCATAACCACGCATAGATAGTAGTTACGCTGTTCTATTTTGATGTAGGTGATATCACTGACCCATACTTGGTCTACTTCTCTGATTTCTACATCTTTTAGCAGGTAGGGCTCTTTCCCTGCACGCGGGTTGGGTACACTGGTATTCCGGTGAGGATACAGGGTACGTAATCCAAGCTGTTTCTTCAGTCTTTCGCATTTCTTTTCGCCTATCTTGATTCCGTAGCGCCTCTGCAACATGATCGGCATACGCCGCCTGCCCAGAGTTGCATCTTCCTCATAGAGCTTCTCTAAGGCTTTTTTACGCCTGCTTCTTCTTTCGTCTGCCGCTTCTTGTAGTAGGTGCTGCTGCGTGACAGTCCCAATAGATCACATTGACGTTTGCGCGATGGTACATCCCCTTCTTTGTCCAGGAGTTGGCGACGTTGCGCTACAGTCCCAACTCCTTTGCTTTTGTACGTCAGGCATGACATGTAGCTGGGGTGAAAGTCCCCAAGAGCCGCTGACAGGGCGGAATCAAATAGCCAAAGGCAACTGCGTCACAGTAATGTGGGGTGGGGAGGAAGCCGGAGGCGA
>CANQJI010000133.1 GCA_947624205.1 uncultured Akkermansia sp.
AGAGAATGCAAGGCTGAAGTGCCGATTTTTTCTCTTATCCCTTCATAGTCTGTCTCAGCGAATTTGCCGGAGACCCGATTTTTTTACGGACGCTCAAATTTCTCTTGCATTCTCTACGCAGCTGTGTACAATACCCCCGTTTCCTGAGGGTCTATCTGGCTCTTATCGGCTGGAACAACCTGTAACTAACTGTAATTATGAGTGATATTAACATCGACGAGTTCAAAATAAATGAGAAGGATACCGGCTCTACCGGATTCCAGGTGGCTGTGCTTACCAAACGCATTGCCCATCTTACCGAGCACCTCACCGAGCACAAGCATGACCATGCTTCCCGTCGCGGTCTGCTCATGATGGTAGCAAAGCGACGCAAGCTGTTGGATTACGCGAAGAGAACCGATCCGGAACTCTACGCCAGTCTTTTGGCTCGCCTCGGTCTCCGACGCTGAGGCGTTTGTTTTCAGCTTCCCCCTGCTGGGAGTTCCCTTTTCGCCGCAGTGGTTTTCCTCTGCGGCTTTTTTGGGGTTTAATTGTACAAAATTGTATAACAAAATTGTAAATATTGACTCATTTTCTTACAAATTTGTTGATTTTCTCCGAAATGGGAAATCGGAAGGAATTTCTATTGCCTTGATAGAGAGTCATTATTGAAAATAAATTAAAGTTGGCACGCTATTTGCTGAGACGACTAGTGGAAGAGAAAGAATCTCTTTCAACCAGGAACCCCAAGAACGATTATGGCAGACGAAACCACCATGACAATAAGTGCAGAAGATGCTTTGTCCGCTCTGTACGGGAGCGATACGTTTGGCATCAAGACGATGGAGAAATATCTCTCCAAGAGTGCCTTCAAGAAAATGCTTGCTACTGTGCAACGCGGGGGCAAGCTGGATATGAGCATCGCCGATGAGGTAGCTCAGGCAATGAAGGTGTGGGCGCTTTCCAAAGGGGCAACTCATTACACGCACTGGTTTCAACCCCTCTCGGATGCGACGGCGGAAAAGCATGATTCGTTCGTGGAGCCGAATGGGAAGGGGGGCATGATTTGTGAGTTCACCGGCAAGAACTTGATCCAGGCGGAGCCGGATGCTTCCTCTTTCCCCAGCGGGGGTATCCGTGCCACTTTTGAGGCGCGAGGTTACACGGCGTGGGATCCGACTTCTCCGGCATTTATCAAGCGCACAGAACACACGGCGACGCTGTGCATCCCGACGGCGTTCTGCTCGTACACCGGGGAGGCCTTGGATAAGAAGACCCCGCTCCTGCGTTCCATGGTAGCGGTGAGTCGGCATGCGACTCGGGTGCTGCGTTGTTTCGGTATTGAGCCGAGTTGTGTGGAGAGCTACCTGGGCGCCGAACAGGAATACTTCCTCATTGACCGTAACCTCTACCTGCAGCGTCCGGATCTGATTGAGACAGGGCGCACGCTTTTCGGGTGTCTGCCGCCGAAGCATCAGCAGATGGAGGATCACTACTTCGGATCCATCAAGGAGCGTGTGTTGGAGTTCATGAACTCTGTGGATCATGCTCTCTGGGCGCTTGGTGTACCGGCGAAGACGCGGCATAATGAGGTGGCTCCCGCTCAGTTTGAAATCGCTCCGTTGTTTGAGGCGAGTAATGTGGCGGTGGATCACAACGTGATGATCATGGATATTCTGCAAAGGCAGGCGCTCAAGTTCAACCTCGTGTGCCTGCTGCATGAGAAACCGTACGCTTGCGTGAACGGATCAGGCAAACACAATAACTGGTCGCTCGGCACGCCGGAGCTCGGATCTCTCTTCTCACCGGGCAACACGCCGCACAGCAATCTTCTTTTCCTCACCTTCCTTGCCTGCGTGATTCAGGCGGTGGATAAACATGCGGATTTGTTGCGCGCCTCCATTTCCAAGGCCGGCAATGACCATCGACTTGGTGCAAACGAGGCGCCCCCTGCCATCATCTCCATTTTCCTGGGCGAGCAGCTTACGGATATCATCGAGCAAATCAAGGCCGGTGGAGCCAAACGGTCAGCGGCCAAGACAACGATGGAACTCGGGGTGGATGTGCTGCCGACACTCCCGAAAGATACCACGGATCGCAACCGAACATCTCCCTTTGCTTTCACCGGCAATAAGTTCGAGTTCCGTGCCGTCGGCTCCTCCCAGACTTGTGCCTGGCCCATGGCCATCCTCAACACCATCGTTGCTGAGGCCCTCGATGAGGTGGCGAACAAGCTTGAACCTGTCGTTGGCAAGAAAAACTTCAATAGCGTTGTCAGCAACATGGTCAAACAGATGATCACTAAGCATGACCGCGTCATTTTCAACGGCAATGGCTACTCCGATGAGTGGATCAAGGAGGCGGAGCGTCGCGGACTGCCGCATCTTAAGACTACCCCTGAGGCTCTGCAGGTACTCTCTCGGACGGATACGGTCAAACTGCTGGAGAAGTACAACGTTCTTTCTAAAGCCGAGCTGCTCGCCCGCAAGGACGTGCAGGAGGAAAACTATCTGAAGCTTATTTTCATTGAGGCTAAGACCTGTTTGAATATGCTCCAAACCATTTACCTGCCGGCTATCGCCCAGCAGATGACCGAAATCTGCAACACTGTTGCAGCCATCAAGGCTGCCGGGCTCAAGGTCGGTCTCAAAGCCGCTTTGGAAAAAGCCAACGCCGTAGGGGCTCTCTACGATGAGTTACCCGCCAGAGTAAAGGCGCTGCAGGCGGCCATTGATAAGGGCTGTCCCGCTTCCATGAAGGAGGCGATGGATTCTGCCCGCGTTACCGTTGATGCCCTCGAAGCTATCGTTGATGCCGACCTCTGGCCGGTGCCGACTTATGCTCAGATGCTCAACATTCACAGCAAATCGTGATACAACGTCGCACCTCGCGCACACTGATCACGGCCGGCAGCTCTGAGTGGAGCTGCCGGTTTTTGGTAGTACGTCGGGCATGACAGGTAACTGGGGTGAAAGTCCCCAATGAGCCGCTGACAGGGTGGAAGGTCGTAAAAGAAGTATGAAGATTTATGAACCCATATCTTGTGATGAAACAAAAAGGCAAGCACGCCTCATCTTCAAGCATCACTTGGGGCAAGGTAGCACAAAATGTGCCATCTATCAACGTTGGTGATGTGGGTATTGTGAATAAAACTTGCTGATGTCAATGTATTGAAGCTTGTGTACAACTACTCCTGTGACGAGAGTGGACAGAGAGGTATGTGGATGGTTTAGTATGAAAGTTATGACGGTTTTGTCGGAGGAAAAGGGTAGCGAAGGACGGTGAGGAATAGGATAACGGTAATGGCGTTGGCGACAAGCCAGGAGTCACGGGTGAGGGTGATACGCCAAATAGGGTTGTAGAGGATGGCGATAGCGATGGCAAGCAGCGCGCGATAGCTGACCTGTTGTGGACGCCAGAGGGTTGTGGCAAGGTAAACAGAGTAGAGGCAGACAGCGATATGTAGGAAATTGTAGTAGCCGTAGGGCATGTGGGCGAAAGCGAGCGCGAGGATGGCGCAGGCGATGATGGTGTATGGGTGTGGGAGTTTCATGGGTGTAGTGTGGTTAAATATTTTCAGGAAGGAGTTTGAGGAGGTCTGCACCGCCGAAGAGGAAAACGATGGCGACGAAGGAAAAGATGAAGAGGAGGCCGGTTACAAGGTACCAGTTTTCCAGAGCGTGGGTTAGTTTCAGCCGAGCTGGTTCGGAGTTGGTAAGGGAGGTCAGGGTTGTTTCGTATTTTTTTGCGGCGAGGTAACAGAAGTAGAAAAAGCCGCCGAGGATGCCGACGGGAAAGTATATGAAGGCTATAAGCCCGGCAAGCCATTCAGGGGAGAGGGAGGCAAGGAAGAGGGCGAGGCGCAAGCCTGCCGCGTAAAGGAGAAGGAGCGCAAGGAGGTAGGCTGTGTATTTGAGCTTAATTGCTGTGAGGTTGGGAGGCATAGTTAATGCGTTTGCAAACGGTTATTTTGAAATGAGGTTGGAGAGGAGGGCGTTTGTGTCGCTGACGTGTTTGAGTACGTTTTTGATGTCGGCAACGTCAGTGCCTCTGTCTCTAATTCAATCATCGTTTTGCCCTTTCAACGTAAAACCTTATATTATCATTCCCCTCCGTCTCCGCCTTCTTCGCTCGCGCGCCCTTCATTTGCAAGGCAGCTCCCGGAGACAAGATAACGTGAGACTTCTCTTTTGTGTTAAGATTGACTTTCTTAACAGGGAAAGAAAAGCGTTTATTTCCCTTCTGGATATGCACGTATAATGCATCCCCCGGTTGAGCTAGCAATTCCTTTTTGATCGCTTTAATTTGAGCTTCTGTTAAAGCTGCTACTGGTTCATTTCCCAGAGCTGCATCAGTTCTCCATTGCCCCATCACCCACTTCGTCATTAAATCCACGTTTTTTCTTTCCTCCATCCATGCTAGTGCTTTCCATTCGATTGAATCTATGATTTTATCTTGGCGTGCCAATAGGTTGTGCACTTGCTTAACGGGGACGGCGAGATAGAATGTGGACATTGAATCCACAATACCCGCTACGTTCACCCCTATCACTTCTCCTGTGTGTGTATTCACAAGCGGGCCACCGCTGTTTCCTTTTGA
>CANQJI010000134.1 GCA_947624205.1 uncultured Akkermansia sp.
TCGCGATCTCAGCGTTCGTCTCTCCTTGGCTGAGCCGGATCAGGATCTCTCGCTCGCGAGCCGTGAGGCGTTCGAAGCGTTCGACGGCGCTCGCGTACTGGGTGTACGTCGTCGAGACGCCGGAGTCGAGCAGACGCCGGGCGACCGAGGGCGAGAAGAACGCTCCGCGACCGGCGACGGCGTGCACACCGGCGATCAGCTGGCGCGGATCGCCGGACTTGAGGACAAACCCGTCTGCGTCGAGCCGGATGGCCTCGGCGATGTAGTCGTCCTCCCCGAACGTGGTGACGAACAGGCAGGGGAGCGCGCTCCCGTCGGAGCGGAGCCGTTGCAGCGCGTCGAGTCCGCTCATCCCGGGCATCTGGATGTCGAAGAGGGCGACGTCGAGACGGTGCGCGTCGATCTTGCGCAGGGCCTCTGCTCCGTCGGCGGCCTGGGCTACGACCTCGATGGCGGGATCGGTGTCGAGGATCCCGACGATGCCGGTCCTCACGAGGGGGTCGTCGTCGGCGACCAGGACTCTGACCGGGGCCTCGGTCGCTGTCATCGTTGTCCTCCTGCGATGTACTCGGTGCTGGAGACCTCGTCCTGCGCGAAGCAGATCCGGTACACGTCCCCGGCAGCGTCGTCAAAGGTGTTCGCGGTCACGGCGTAGTCGTGGCAGTCGTCCGGTCGGTTCTCGCCCCGCCTGGCCGGCAGCTCGTGGCCGGGCAGGATCCGCTCGGTCTCCGCCCGCGCGTCTCCGACGCTGATGCTTGAGAAGGCCCCTGCCGACAGCAGCGCGCGGTGGTTCTGCACCACCGTCAGCGCCTCGACCGCTGCGAGCCCGACGACGACGATCGCCGCGGTCGAGGCGAGAATCAGTCGCTGGCGGAGCTTCGTTCTGCCGGTCGAGCTCTCATCGACGTCTCTCGTCGCCTCCACAGCGCGATCATCGTGCGTGCTCTGCTCCTGACGGCGAGCCGGGAGGGCCGCTGAGAGGACGAACGCACTGTCCGTCTTCTCCGCGGCGAGTTCTCCGCCGTGGGCGCGGAGCTCACTTTCCAAAGTGCTCAGGCCCGTGCCCGCTGTGTGCGCGTCGGCAGGAGTCTCGCCGAGGGCGTTCTCGATCTTCAGACGCAGCTCGGCACCGGCGTCGGCAGCGGTGATGTCGATCGGGGTGCCGGGAGCGTGCCTGCTTGCGTTCGTGATCGCTTCTTGTAGGACCCTCGTGACCTGCTCGCCTCCGAAGTCCTGCAGCCGCCTGGGTTCCGGCAGTCCTTGCACGGTGATGCGCGCACCGGCTGCGCGGGCCCGGGCCAGCAGTGCATCGACAGATGCTGCGCCCATTGGCAGCACGGGAGCGCCGGATCTGAGGTCGGAGACGGAGTCCCCCAGGCGTTCGACCGCGTGGGCGAGGTCGTTGCGGGCGTGTAAGAGCGAGGTGCGGGCGCTCTCGGGCAGTGCCGGGTCGATCTCGAGCCGTCCGAGATTGAGCGCGACGAGGCTCAACGAGTGGCCGAGGTCGTCGTGCAGCGACTGCGCGAGGGCGAGCCGGTCGGCGGTGGCGCGCTCCTTGAGCTCGGCCAGGCGCTGGACCTGCCGCAGCTCTCGCTCGCGGTCTGCCCTCCGCCCGAGGACGATGTACTGGCGCACGGCGAGACCGATCAGCCAGGGCACACCAGCGCGCATGAGCGCCGGGGGCAACTCCTCCGCGACGTAGAGCCAGTGCCCGTCGAGCCACGTGGCCCGGGCCATGCTCACGACGACCAGCACTGCCAGTCCTCCCAGGCCCGCGCGCGGACCCCTGGACCAGAGCCCGATTGCGATCGCGGCGATGCCGGTGAGCAGGGCCATGAAGAGGCCCGGCTCCGGCGCGGAGGCCAGCACCCCGAAACCGATCGCCGTTAGCGCGTCGACGCTCCGGCGCGCAGACGGGCGATCAATTAGGGTCATGCGCTCCATTCTACCGGGGACCGTGGGCTCGCCGCCTCCCCCGATCGGGCGTGCGCAGCACCTCGCCGGTATGACCGTGGGCATAGACGAGTCGCCCCGCATGGCAGATTCTGAGGCCGAACCGCGTCTATAGCGTGGATTTCATGACTCACGAAACTTCGACGCGCACGCTTTCGACGTCGCGCAGATCCTCGTCCCGCCCCGTGCCGTGGCCCGCGCTGTTGATTGCCGTCGCAGCTCTTGCTGCCCTCGCTCTCGCGACGTATCCGGTGCGTGAGCGCCTCTTCACCGCTGTCGCCGGTCTCGCCGAGGGCTCGGCACTGGCCTCGGCGGTGGGATCCGTGGCCGAATTCGGTCTGCTTGCCCTCGTGGCGACCGCCGGCGTCCTCGCTCTCTGGTGCTGGCTGCGCGAGCGCCGGCGGTTCTGGCTCCTGGCGCTGGCTGGACTCGGCGTGATCACGGCCTACGGATTGAGCGAGGCCGTCAAGCTGCTGGTCGAGCAGCCGCGGCCCTGCAGCGTCGTCGACACTGCCACTGTGCTCAGCTGCCCCGGGAGCGGGGACTGGTCGTGGCCGTCGAATCACGCCGTCCTGGCCGCTGCCTTCGCCACCGCCTGCATCCTCGTCGTCCCCCGCCTCGCCTGGTTCGCGTTGCCTCTCGCGCTGGCGATCGCCGCCTCTCGAGTGGCCGCCGGAGTCCACTACGTCCACGACGTGCTCTCCGGCCTCGCGCTCGGTGCCCTCGTCGTCGCGGCCGTCGTCGCCGCGGCATCGCCGGTGCTGGACCGGCGTCTGACTGGCGGACGGGACGGCCATCCGGATTCGGCCAGCCGGTCCCAGGGCGGGCGCGCATGATCGAGGTCGACCGTCTCTCGAAGCGCTACGGCCAGGTGACCGTTGTTGAAGGATTGAGCTTCACGGTCCCCGACGGATCCATCACCGGGTTCCTCGGCCCGAACGGAGCCGGCAAGTCCACGACCATGCGATGCCTCCTCGGGCTCCACAAGCCCACCACCGGAACCGTGCTCATCGACGGGCTCCCGCTGACCGCCCAGACGAGGCCGGCCGAGGTCGTCGGAGCCGTCCTCGACGCCTCCTGGTTCCACCCCGGCCGGACCGGACTGGCGCACCTGACGACCATCGCTGCTTCTTCCGGCCTACCCGACCGCCGCGCCTGGGAGGTACTCGAGGCCGTCGCGTTGACCCAGGCAGCTCATCGCAGGATCGGCGGCTACTCGCTCGGGATGAAGCAGCGCCTGGGGCTCGCGGCCGCCCTGCTGGGCAGACCGCGCAACATCGTCCTCGACGAGCCGATGAATGGCCTCGACCCGCAGGGGATGGAGTGGATGCGCGCCTTCCTGCGCGATGCCGCCGCGAGCGGCCACGCCGTCCTTGTCTCCTCCCACCTGCTCGGCGAGATGGAGACCCTCGCCGACCGCCTCGTCGTCATCGACAACGGCCGCTTGCTCGGCCAGTGGGACGTCGCCGATCTTCTGCACGCGCGCAGCCGCCAAGCGCTCCTCCGCACCGACGACGACGAACGCGTCGAGCAGGCTCTGCGCGGACTGCGGGTCCCCGTAACCGCACTGCCCGAGGGACTCTGCGTGACATTCGACGAGACGGTCCCCGACGCGCTCACGCTCTCGCGGACCTGCCGAGACCTCGACGTGCTCATCACTGCCCTGACGGACAAGCCGATCCGGCTGGAAGAGGAATTCCTCCGCCTCACCGACCGATCATCCGAAGCCGAACATGGCACAGAAAGGCCCGAGCGATGACACGAGCATTGACAGCTGAGGTGCGCCGACTGCTCACCGTGCGCTCCACAGGCATCTTCGCTGCGCTGCTGATCGGCTGCTGCGTCGGCCCCATCGTCCTGATGGGCATCGTCTACGACCCGGCCTATCGAGGGCCGATCGACGCCGGTGATCTGGGCAAGTGCGTGAGCATCTTCCATGTGCTGGCCATCGTGTTCGCCGGCACACACACCGCGACCGAGATCAATGCGGGGTCGACGGCGCTGTCCTTCCTCACGCAGAAGAGTCGATGGGCCTCGTTGGCGGCACAGGCAGCGGTCCAGTGGGCGTTCCTCGCATTCGCGTACGTCGTCGGCATCGGCCTCGCACTCGTCGCGGCGAGGTTCTATCCCGACGGGCTGGCCATGTCGCCGCGGGGGTGGGCCTATCTCGCGGCCTATCTCCTCGTCGTTCTCCTGTGGGTGACGATGGCGACGGCGCTTGCCGTCCTCACGCGCTCCGTCGCGGTGTCCGTCGCCGCGCCGATCACGTGGATGCTCCTGATCGAACAGCTCGCGTCCATGGTCCCGATGCTCGAGGCGATCACGCCGTGGCTGCCGTTCAACGCCAGCCACATGCTCCTCGCCCAGGCACTTGGAGAGGCCCCTGCAGGCATGTCCGTGTGGCCTCCTGCCGTCGCGCTTCTCGTACCGGCACTCGGCCTGGCGGGCGCGGGGCTATGTGCCCATGTCCGACGGGACTCGGCGTGATGGGCAGGCCTGCGCCTCGCATCCGCCGCCCAAGACGGTTCGTGGCGTCGCAGGGCTGGGGCTGACTCACACCGCCGTTCAACAAACGGTCGTTGA
>CANQJI010000135.1 GCA_947624205.1 uncultured Akkermansia sp.
CATGTCCTGTGTTATAAAGATGATCGTAGCAGGCATTGCCGGCATTACCTATGTTCTATTCATGCCGATGGATGCGTGGGGACAGGCTAAGCAACAAAGAGAGGCTGCGCCGGTTGAGGGGGTAGTCAAGAAGAAGAAGGCGAAGCATACCAAGGTGCGACATGAGCGAGAAACAGGTTGGCAGAAGAAAGCGGATGAAGTGCGGGGACAGATGCTCACTTTCGTCACATCAAAGCCGGACAAGTACCGTAATTCTTGGGACGCGGAGGTATGCAGTCATCTGAACGACGTGCAAGAAGGGAGGGAGAAGATATCGGATTATGATTATTTGAGGCCCATCGTGCGGTATCTTTTAGATGGCGGGGATTATGAACGCGTGACGGATGAGCTTATCCGCGGGCTGTTAGAACTTGGAGACCCGACTGCGAGTGTGGGGACTTCGTTGCACATGGCCTGTTTACTAGCTGATGAAAAAGAAATCCGCAAGCAACTAGGGAAGGGGGTGGACGTGAATGCTACATGTCCCTTCCCAGTCCCTCCGAAGGAGGAGGAGGAAAAACGTAGAGGTAGCGTCCATTATCCCTCTACTACGCCTATTGATTTCTTATTTAAAGTCCATCCGGAGCGATTGGACCTTATCAATCTACTCTTTCAGCATGGAGCTAAACCTCCCATGGAAGATTCGTTCGCCAATCCGGTGCAGCATATGCTTCTTCGAGCGAAGACAGCCGAGGAATTTGAGAAACAACTCCCCCTGATGGAGCTGTTACTGAAATGGGGCGTTTCGCCCGAAGGGAGGTTTGTACATTCCAACATACCGCTTGCCTTATGGTATGCTTGCAAATTGGGGTCGCCCGGAGCCGTACAGATGCTCATCAAGTATGGTGCAGATGCCAAGTTTACAGTCAACACGCCGAGTGCGATGTATTCTAAGCCGTATCTGCATGCTGCTTGTGGGGACACCCCCAACAGGCTGGAAGTGCTGAAAATTCTTCTCAAGGCCGGGGCAAATCCTGATACGAAAAATGACAAAGGACAGACAGCTGTTGAGTATGCTGAATCTCAGGGGTTTACTAAGGCCGCAGGGTTGCTTCGTGGCCGTTGATCGCGAGCTCGAGGAAACCTACAGCGGTCCTGCTTTGTCCCTATTTGTTGCATCGGAGAGATCTTGGAGCGGCGTGAGAGCGGGCAGTTGGAAGACCACACATACTTCCTTCCCGTATTATCTGTTACAGAAGGAAAAGCAAGACAAAAGAAGATTTGCGTCTCTTATTTTTTGCGGCGTAGGCGGCGACCAACGCAGCCGACGAGGAGAACGAGCAATACGCCTCCGATAATGTACCACCACAGGTGACCGGAGGAGGAAGCGGGAAGAGGCTTTGCAGGGGAGGGAGGAGTGAGTCGATCCTGAAGCAGACGGACGCATGCGGTGCGCTTGTATTCCTGAGAGAGCTGCAGCAGGGTCTTGCCATCCTTATTTCTGAGTTTGGGATCCGCGCCGGCATCGAGCAGCAGTTTCAGGGCTTCTGCATTGTCGTCCTTTTCCACGTAACGCATGGCAGCAGTTTTGCCGACAGCATCCTTCAAGTCGACTTTGGCGTGGAGCTCGAGGAGTTTTTTGACGCGGGAGACGCGTTCTCCGTGATTCCGGCACACATCCAGGATCATAAGAGGCGTTGTTCCCTTGTGGGTCGCGAGATTCACATCGGGATGAGCAGCCAGGAGGGCATTCAGGCGGGCATCTATATTTCCCACCACAGTGAGCAGGTAGTGCAGGGCCGTGTTGCCTTTGTTGTCGCGTGCGTTCACGTCAGCGCCCTGTCGGAGGAGCGATTGGATTTCTCCTTCACTCCCTTTTTTGAGAACGGCCAGCATGAGCCTGGTGCGGCCCCTTGCATCTTTCTCGTTGGGGTCATTTTTCTTCTCGTTGGAGGGAGCACTCTTTTTTTCGCTGGGGAGAGCGACTGTTTCCTCCTTCGCGCCGTGCTCCTTGAGAAGTTTCACAATTTCTTTTCGGTAGTAGCTTTTATTCTCCTGAGCGATCTGCAAGGTGGTCTTACCCGCTTTATTCTTGATGTTCGGATCTGCTCCGGCATCCAGGAGAGCTTGAACGCTACTACTTTCATTCCTTGTCACGGCTATCATGAGGGCGGTGTTGCCATCGTTGTCCTGTGCATTGATGCGGACGCCTCGTTGCATGAGAAGACGCACTGCTTCAGTGTTTCGTCTAATGTGGCAAGGGAAGAGAGGCGTTCTTCCGCTGGTGTCTCGCACGTGTGCATCGGCGCCGGCACGAAGGAGCTGGGCAATCGTTTCCGCATCCTCTGCGTAGAAAAGCGGGGTTTGCCCATCTTGGTTGATCGGCTTGTTCACGTCACCTCCTGCTTCAATAAAGGCGGGTAACACCCCATTAACAATCCATGCATTAGAAGAAGCAAGGTTGGTGAGGAGGGAGTTACCGGCCTTGTTTTTGTGGTTAAAGTCTGCCCCGGCTTCACGGAAAATAGGGAGCGCGCGGGCCATTTCCCGGGCGGGCAGGTCGAATTTTTTTGTGGATAAGAAGTGGAAAAGGAGAGAGTCACCGTTTTCGTCGACTTCATTCGGATTTTCGCCCGTTTTGAAAAATGCTCGGAGGACGTATTCGTTAAAATCACTTTTGTGGAGGACGCTTTTCTCCTGCGTCCAGGCAATGAGATTGGGGGTGTAGCCATGGCGTTTGAGGATTTGGATGATGTCAACGTAGTCCTCATAGGGATGGCAAGGATGGTATACCCCGCTGAAGCCGAGAATATTACCCAGGAGGCTGTTGGTCATGTCCTTGGGAATGCGCGCGCCGAGCTTGAGCAGGGGCTCAAGTTTCTCCGGTTCCACGACCTGAAGTTCACCGGGGTCGATTCCCCTTTCCTTGAGCAGCTTCACAACCTCTACCGCACCTTCCTTCATAGCGAGAGTCATCGCGGAGGTTTCTCCGCATTTCACGGTCGGGTCTACTCCGGCATCCAGCAGCCGCTTGGCAATCTTGCCGCCCCAAATGCCGTTGACCATGAGGGTGGTCCATCCGTTGGTCCACTTATTTTCACTTTTTACCAGCGGGGCGGCGCCGGCATCAAGCAACATGAGGGCCAGCTTCTCCCGTCCGGCGGGGGATATTTCCGGACGCAGTCGCCGAAGAAGGATGTCCTTGGGTACGTCCGCCCCTGCTTTGATCAGCAGCTCCACCATGCTCAGGATGTCCGCTTCCGCCTTCTTGCTCACGCGGTAAGAGCATTCATCATAAGTAATTTCTCTTGTTCCACCACAAACGGCATAATAGATGACGCCATTCCCCGCAGAATCTTTGGCATGCACGTCTGCCCCGGCTTCCAGCAGCCGTTTCACAATTTCGGTGCGGTTCACAGCGTCTTTCGTCGACATTGCAGAGTTGGCAGCTGCCATCAACGGGGTCATGCCGTAAGGCTCTTTTTGATCATCCTTTGTCTTTTTGCCCGGTGCGTTGGGGTTCGCTCCGTGGGCAAGCAGGAGCTGTACATCCGTGAGGTTAACCTCGTCCGCTGCTCGGTGAAGAAGCGTTGCAGAGTTTTCGTACGTCAAAGATTTATAGCCGTAGGGTATTATTTCCACGGACAATGTGTTCAGAGCATCGGCATTGGCTCCGGCGTCAATGAGAGCGAGGATAAAGTCGGCGCCTTTGTGGTCACCCCGCTTCATTACCTTTTCCAGCGTTTTGTTCGGATTCTGGAGCGTTGCGCCCGCCGTGAGGAGTGTTCGCAGCATGGCCCCGTCGCCCTTGTTGATGACCGCCTCCATGAGCTTTTCGTCCTTGGCGTCCAGTCCGGCTTCCAGGAGAGCTTGCAGCGTTTCCTGATCGGAGATGGAAGAAAATATATCTGGATTATGGAGCAGAGCCGGATCCTTTTTCAGGAGCGCGAGCACGGTTTCTTTTTGCTTCAGTCGAAGCACGATCTTCATCTGAAGCACGGGATCGACAATATCCGTCTTCACCCCGAGCGCGCGGAGGAGTTGCAGCGGTTCCGCGTCCACTTTGGAGAGATCCTCCGGGAAAGAGAACTTCCTCGCACCAAGGCGATAAAGCAGGGCAAGTTTCATCGGACCTCCATGAAAATACTCCATCTTCCATCCCTCTTCCTCTTCTTCTTTCAACAACTGGTTGATATCCTTTGCCCATGGCTCCTTAGTAATCGGCTTCGTTCGCAGAAAAAGAATCACGTCTGTCGCTTCGCCACCTTTGGAAAAATCATTCACCTCGACCGCTCCCATTTTTCTGCCTTGATACGTGAGCATGTCACGTGCTTCCTGGCGGGTCTCGGTCAATTTCGCTGAAGGCGCAGGAAAAAGATTTGGCGAGTTTTTAAGAATAGATAGTTAATGTTACA
>CANQJI010000136.1 GCA_947624205.1 uncultured Akkermansia sp.
GCTGGGCGCGGGCGAGCCGGCTGGCGGCGCCACGACCTTCGGCGTGACCACGACCGTGAAGGGCAACCTGACCGGCGAGGGCGACATGATCCTGACGGGCGACATGACCGTGAGGGGGTCGGTGGACAGCTACGGCGGCGAGATTACGCTGAGCGGCGGTGGCTTGACGGCGGCGGGCGAGCTGCAGCAGGCTATCCTCGTGAGCGGCGGCGGCACGTTGACCGGCACGGGCGACGGCTTGACGGTTTCGCTGGCAAAGGAAAGCACGGGCGAGCTGACGACGGACGGTAAGGTTACGCTGAGCGGCACGCTGACTGGCATGCTGAATGTGACCGGCGAGACCAGCGGCGCTGAGAGCGATTTGACCGTGCAGGGCGTGAAGGGCAGCGCCGGAACGCTGAGCGGCAAGGTGATCGTGAAAGGCGAGGGCGATGCTAACACCTTCGGCGGCACGGTGGACGGCCTGGACATCACCGTGAGCGGCGGCGCGAGTCAGAGCTTCACGGGAAGCGAGGTGACCATCGCGAGCGCGGAGGTGGTTGGCGAGCTGACGCTGAATAGCGGCACGGTGACCGGTTTGAGCGGCGACGGAACGCTGGCAACGACGGGCGCGGTGAGCGCGAACGGCACCATCGGCACACTGGATGTGCAGGGCGGCACGCTGACCGTGGCTGACAGCCTGAACGTGACGACCCTGACCGGAAACGGCACTGTGAGCGGCGCGGGTACGCTGACGCTGGCGAACGGCGAGACCGAGCTGACGGGTGAGCAGGCTGTGGAGACGGCCATCAGCAGTAACCTGACCTGGACGGGAGAGGCGAATGTCACGCTGAACGGAGCGTTCAACGGCAGCGCCCTGAACGTGAACGGCACGGGCGCCCTGACGGTGAACGAGCTGACGGGCGATCAGACGGTTGTCACAATGACTTCCGGCACGTTGAGCCTTGGAACGGCTACGCTGAAGAGCTTGAATGGCACCAAAGCTGGCACAAGTGTGACGGCAGATAGCCTGACCGTGAACGGTGGCGCCTACAGCGGCGCGCTGAGCGCGACGACCGGACTGACCGTGGGCGGTGAATTCACCTACAACGGCACGGCCGCGAACGTTGGCACACTGACCGTGAAGGAGGGTACGACTCTGACCTTGGGTGAGAACGGCACCATGAGCGCCAGCGATTTGGCGGGTGAAGGCACGGTGAGCGGTGCGGGTACGCTGACGCTGAACAACGGCACGGATGCGGCGGTGACGAGCGACGTGACGATCAACAGCAACCTGACCACCGGAACCGGCAATGTCACGCTGAACAAGGCCTTTGGTGGCGAGGGCGCGGATCTGAGCCTCGGCACGGGTCTGGTGACTCTGAAGAAGGGCGGCACGATCGGCACGCTGAACGTCGGGGATCGCGGATATCTCTCGCTGGGCGGCGAGACGAGCATCGGCAAGATGAGCGGCGGTCTGACAAGCCTGACCTTGGCTGACCAAGCGAAGCTCGACCTGAGCGCACTGGATAGCGCGAGCTTGGGCGCGGTGCGTCTGGACGGCGATGCCACCATCAAGGTGGGTACTGCGGAAAGCGGACTCACGAAGCTCACGCTGAACGGGCTGAGTGCCGAGAACGGCAAGCTCACCATCGACCTGACCGGATTTGACATGACCACGCTGAATGGCAGGCAGCTCTTCGGCGAAGGGTTCGAGGCGGATTGGATCGACAGCATCGGATTCGAAACCAAGCCCGAGCTGGTGCCCGACGGCTACGACCTGTGGCTGAGCGGGGACGGCATGCTCCACTACGAACTCATGGATGCCCTGACTTGGAGGGGACAGGATAGCGTCTGGGATATGAACGACCACGACGACTGGATCGGCGGCGAGCAAGAACACACGACCGGCTTCGCAGAAGGAAGCAACGTGAAGTTCGTTGAGCTTGAGGGCGAGGCTGCGGAGCACATGGATGTGGAGATCGATGGTCAGATCACGGCAGGCACGATGAGCGTTGAGGCCTCGGGCTACAGCTTCACCGGCGATGAGGGTGACAGCTTGACCGTGAAGAGCCTGACCCTGAACAGCGACACGACCACCACCTTCGGCGTGAACACCAACGTGGAGGGAACGCTGAGCGGCGCGGGCAACCTGACGCTGAAGGGCGCGATGAGCGTGGGCAGCGCGATCAACAGCTACAAAGGCGCCATCACCCTGGACGGCGGCAGCCTGACGGCGAACGACAAGCTGAAGAACGATCTGACGGTGACGGGCGAGGGCAACACGCTAGCCAGCAGCGAGGGCAAGAGCTTGGAGGCTAAGCTGACGGGCGAGGGCGCCCTGACCGCGGAGGGCACGCTGAACCTGAGCGGTAAGGCGGGCGCGCTGACCATGAATGGCGCCACCGTGACGACCACCGGCGACGGACTGAGCGTGGCGGGCGTGAGCGGCACGGGTACGCTGGGTGGTACGGTGACGGTGACTGGCGACGGCAGCTTCAACGGCACGGCGGATAATCTGCACCTCACCGTGACCGGCGGCACGCAGACACTCAGCAAGGCGGGTCAAACCCTGGCATCCGCTAACGTGGGCGAGGGCGGCACGCTGAACCTGGCGGGCGGCACCACCGTGACGGAAGATCTGACCGTGGACGGCACGCTCACTTGGGAGGGAACCTTGAGC
Source organism: uncultured Akkermansia sp. (assembly GCA_947624205.1). GTDB lineage: Bacteria > Verrucomicrobiota > Verrucomicrobiia > Verrucomicrobiales > Akkermansiaceae > Akkermansia. The sequence goes on from CANQJI010000136.1 coordinate 2,663, forward strand.
GTCGGAAGCCTGAAGGGAGATGTTGCAAACGTCACCATCGGCGCCGAGGGCAACACCCTGAACCTGACCGGTGAGTCGAGCAACTTCGCGGGCAAGGTCACGCTGGACACCCTGAACGTCGTCAATAAGGGTACGCATACCATTGGCGACGGCAGCATCGGCACGCTGGACGTGAGCGATGGCGGCAAACTCGTCACGAGCGGAGAGCTGACCCTGACGACCGGGCTGAACCTCGGCACGCTGGGAGCCGGCAGCCTCAGTACAGCGGCGGACGCTCTGTTGCAGGCCACGGACGGTGGCAGCATCAAGCTGAGCCCGACGGGCACGCTGGGATTGACTGTGAGCATCGGGGACGTCACGAGACTGGAAGATGCTGAAGCCTATGCGGGCAGGTACTACCTGGCGAGCGGACTGGTCGTGGAGCAGAACGCAAAGGACGCCAAAGGATACTTCAACACGGACGACCTGACGAAGCTGGTTGACGCACTCGGAAAGACCCTCGAAGATGGTTCCAATATGGAGTTTGGCGGCAAGCTGTACTTCGAGGACGGCAACCTGATCCTGGATCTGCAGTATCGTGACCGGACAGTTCTGTACTGGGACGGCGAGGAGAATGAAGAGGGCGGCATGACCTGGAACGGAGTCGATGAGGGTGACGAGAACGCCAACTGGGAGAAAGGTATCGGGGAAGGCGAGATCGGCGAACAAACGCCAAACGAAGCGCCTGTCGTACACTTCACGGCGGATGGTGCGGGTGATGTGACCGTGAACGGCACGGTGACCCCGGGAGCCATCGAGGTGGAGAGCGGCGACTACAGCTTCGTCGGCGATGATGAGAATGACAAGATCGTACTCAAGGAGAAGGAGGATGAACCCGAAGGTACCGACCACAACATCACGGTGAAGGAAGGCGCCTCGCTCGACCTGCACGTGGCGACGGAGAACGTCGATAAGTACATCGTGGAAGGCGAGCTGACCGTATCGCATGACAGCGCGGTGAGCAACGGTTCGACCGTTGAGCTGAGCGGCAATGGCAAGCTGACCATCGGCGAGAAGGAAGACGGCGATCTCTACATGGGGAACGGCGACAACGTCACGCTGGATGGCGACGACACGAAGCTGAGGATCCAGGTTGGACAGACCTACGAAGAGTACATGGCGGCGGAGCCTGCCATGGTCATGACGGTTGACCTGGAGGAAGCGCCGGATGAACCGGTGACGGAACCCACGTACGTGACGCCGAATCAGCACTTCACGCTGGGCAGCGCCGAGGTCAAGCGTTCGGGTAATACGGAGCAGGCCAACCACATCGTCTTCCAAGCCCTCAACAACGGCATCGAGAAGAGCGGCCGCTACAGCATGCTGATGGAGTGGACGGAGGACGCCGGCAACCAGACCTACGGCGGCACGATTGACGTGGTGGAGGGCGAGCTCGAGTACGCCATCAACGGCGAGGCGGACGCGACCTACACCTTCGGCGAAACCATCACCGTCACGGACGGCGGCACCTTCCGCGTGCATGCTACGGCGGGCACGGTGGAGATCGGCAAGTTGGCGAGCAAGAAGCTTCCCGCGATCGCGGAGCAGTTCGGTGAGGCACGCGTGGTGATCGGCGATGAGAATGACGGCGTGACCTACGCGATGACGGGCGAAAACGGCGGCTTTGACGGCACGATTGAGATCGTGGCCAGCGAGAGCGGCACCGTGAACGTTGCGG
>CANQJI010000137.1 GCA_947624205.1 uncultured Akkermansia sp.
CTCCAGCCGCTGTTCAACGTGGCGCTGACGCGCACGAGCATGGATGGCTTCAGCGAGAAGAATGCGGGGAACGTAGGACTCACGACGGAGAAGCAGACGCGCGACACGGTAACACTGGGTCTTGGTCTGCGGTGGCTGGCGGCGATCAACTCTGCGAAGGCAGTCAACCGCACGGTGAGCACGGAGGTGCATGCGAATGTGGCGCAAGACCTGGGCGACCGCCGGAGTGTAGCAAACGTGGCATTGCTGGCAGATCCGAGCTACACGCAGAACGTGTACGGTTCGAAGGCAGGCAGCACGGCGTTTCAATTCGGGGCGGGAGTGAATGTGCCGATGACGCCGAACTCGCAGATCTACGTGAACGCGGGCGGCGAGTTGCGAGAGCACGCGAACGCATGGAACGCCGCCCTGGGCGTCCGAATGGGCTTCTGAGCTCCACCCGAGAACACGACAACACTTATTTGGAATTCACAGAAAACAAGAAATATCGTCCGCCGTTACCACGTGTAGCGGCGGACGGAATTTTCGTGTGACTAATGAATTATGGTCTCTCCCTATGGAAACGCTCGTCGTTGCTCCGGTGCTGCCACGCTTCGTCTTTTTGCATGGAGAGGCAAAGTATTTCTTGACACTCCCAATCAATAGCCTTAATAATGTTACGGAGATTGAGCTTTGATTGAACTCACAGAATGCGCTATGTCTGACACAAAACCTGTTTGCAATGTTATTTGTCTGAAGTGGGGAACTCGTTACCCGGCGGAATATACCAACCGGCTGTACCGAGCCATCAAAAAAAATCTTTCACGTCCTTTTCGTTTTTTATGTGTGACAGATGATCCGACCGGTTTGGCAGATGGAGTTGAAGCTGTGAGCATTGCCCCCAATCCGGGGTATCCGGATTCTAAATGGCCGAATCTTTTTCTCAAGCTCTGCCTCTTCAAGGACGGCTTTGCCGACTTGCAGGGTCCGACATTGTTCTGCGATGTAGATCTGATCATCATGCAAAATATCGATTGCTTCTTCGACTATAAACCGGGGAAGAATTGTATCATTCACAATTGGTTACCTGCATACAAGACAATTTTCCGCAAACGCCCGCACATTGGCAATTCCTCTTTCTTCCGCTTTGAAGCAGGAAAATCCAATTATATTTATGAAACTTTCTTACGCGAGTTTGAGCAAGCCAATGATCAATCCCTCTACCCCACTGAACAGGCTTTTATGACGCACGCCATGGGAGAGGTGTACTGGTGGCCGGAAGAGTGGGTGCGCAGCTACAAGCGCCATTGTCGTCCCTGTTTCCCGTTCAATATGGTGAAAGCTCCCAAGGAACCGGATACAAAGGTACTTGTCTTCCACGGTTTGCCGGATCCGGATCAAGCCATCGCGGGATTTGATGATGGCATCCTGCATCATCGCACACTGCCGGCACCTTGGATCGCCCGGTATTGGGAATAATCTTTTCTCCCCATATTTAACAACAGCATCCGTCACAAGATCAGCTCAGCAGGGATAGTATCCCTGAAAACGGCCATAACTTTTCCCCACCGCAACGTTGACCATATCTCCCACGAAGGGGGGCTTTCTCACCTCCACATGCATGAGTTTCTAGAGCAAATCTTTTCAACGCGCACATTATTAATAAATTGTACATCGTACGCTGACTCACCGGCACCACTCTGCCGGTTCGCCCTGCGGGCAGCGCATCCGCGCTGTCCATACCCCTCTCCGCGCAACGCGCGCTATAATCCAAATCGTACATCGTACATCGTACGTCGTAAATCGTACATAGGCATACGCATTTTCTAATGCGTATGCCCTGGCGTTTGCTTGGGCCTCTTGACAATAGACGAATTTTCTGGTAGCTTGCGGGCATGTTTTCCCTCCTTTCTGACAAGCTGGATGAAGCTTTCCGGCGCCTTCGCGGCCAGGCGAAAATTAGTGAAAGCAACATAGCAGATGCCTTGCGTGAGATTCGACTTGCCCTGTTGGAAGCAGATGTTGACTACGCCGTAGCTCGCGCCTTTATCGACCATGTCAAGCAGCGAGCTATGGGTGCGGAAGTGCTCAAAACGGTACGACCCGGGGAGCAGATTGTTAAAATCTTTCGCGATGAACTCGCCGAACTACTCGGCAGTGAGGAGGCAACGCTGAATCTTGAGAGCCCTGCTACCATCCTGGTAGTGGGTCTCAACGGCGCCGGGAAAACGACCACCTGTGCCAAGCTCGCAGCAAAACTTCTCAAGGGCGGATGCAAACCACTTCTTGTGGCGTGTGACCTCGTACGTCCTGCTGCCGTGGATCAGCTGGCAACGCTCGGGGCGCAGATCGACGTGCAGGTGATTACTCCTCCCCCCGGCGAGAAGGATGCTCGACGAGCTTTGAAAGATGCATTAAAGCACGCGAAGGAGGTAGAGCATGACGTTCTCATTGTGGACACGGCCGGGAGGCAGGAGGTTGACCGCTCTCTCATTGATGAGCTGCGAGATCTGCACCGCATCCTGAAACCCAAAGAATGCCTGCTGGTGGCGGATGCTGCTACGGGACAGCAGGCAGTGCGCGTGGCACAAACCTTCCATGAAGCAGTGAGTCTTACCGGCATCATCCTCACTAAACTGGACGGCGATGCGCGAGGGGGCGCTGCCCTCTCCATGCGCGCAGTGACGGGGTGCCCCATCAAATTCATCGGTGAGGGAGAAAAGATCGATCAGTTCTCCGCTTTTGTGCCGCAGCGTATGGCAGATCGCATCCTCGGGATGGGAGACATCGTGGGACTCGTTGAAAAAGCGGCGGAAAAGATCGACCAGGAATCCGCCATGAACAGCGTGACGCGCATGATGAGCGGAGAGTTCAACTTCGACGACTTCCTCTCCCAGATGCGCATGATGCAGAGCATGGGACCGCTGGAAGGGTTGCTCGGGCTGCTGCCCGGCTTCAACAAGATGCGCAAGCAACTGCCTCAAGATGCACTCGACCCCAAGAAAATGAAGCGCACGGAGGCAATCGTGCTCTCTATGACGAAGGCCGAGCGTAAAAACGACAAGCTGCTTATCCCTTCCCGGCGTCGCAGAATCGCGAAAGGCGCCGGTGTAACGGAAATCGAGGTAAACAGATTCATCAAAAATTTCCGCGAAATGAAGGATATGATGAGCGGGCGGGGCAAGGCCGGAGCGCTCATGAAAGCCATGAAGGGGATGAAAATGCCGGGCAACCTGCCTACAGATGGCGAAATGCCCGACCTCAGTTCGCTCGTCGGAGGGAACTTCCCCGGCATTCCTGGCATGGGATCACGCCGCCCCAAAGGTCCCGGCATGAGCTCCATGGGCGGCTTTGGTGGCTTTCTGCGCCGACGCTGATTTCCCGTCACTCAGGGATGCGGAAAAAGCGGCGAGCATTCGCCGTGGTGATCTCTGCTATTCGCTCCAAAGTCACCCCTCGCAGCGCTGCGATCTTCTCCGCCACATAGCGTGTGCGACCGGGAATGTTGCATTCGCCGCGGTGCGGTTCAGGGGACAGGAAAGGAGAATCCGTCTCCACCATAAATCGATCTTCCGGACACCACGCCGCCACAGCTTGCACCTGCTCGGTTTTTTTGAAGGTGATGAGCCCGGTGAAGGAGATCATGCCATCCAACTCATCAAAGATGCGCTGTGCCTGCTCTTGCGTGCCGATGAAGCAGTGAAACACAGGACGCACACCGGAAAATTCCTTTGCAATGGAAAAGGCATCTTCAAAGCAGAGCCACCCTGCCCCGGCTTTATCCCGCGTATGCAGAGAGATGTTCACTCCCAACTCCCGTGCAAGCTCAAAGTGCCGCACCAGGAAGTCCTTTTGCCGTGCGTGATAGTCCGCTTCGCTCCAACCGTCCGGTGCATCCCAATAGTAGTCCAGCCCCGTCTCTCCCACGGCTGCAATGGCATTCTCCCGACACAATCGCTGCATCTGGCTCCACTGCGCGTCATCTACCTCCGTACAATCCGAAGGATGCACTGCAAGACACGGCACCACAAAATCCGGCATCTCGCGCGACAGCTTCAGCGTCCCCTCCCAATCCTCCGGACCCGTCCCCTGCGAAACACACCTCTCCACTCCCAGCGCGCGGGATTGTTTCCGCACGTCCTCCATATCCCCATACCGAGGTGAGACTAAATGGCAATGTGTATCAATCAGCATAAATCTTGCCGCAAGGTACCACGTCATCCCTCACTTGTCAACTTCCAACCGCACCGATCGAGTAGGGGGGCTTTCGCCCCCCTCTCACACCACCGTACGTGCCTTTTGTGGCATACGGCGGTTTCTCGGCG
>CANQJI010000138.1 GCA_947624205.1 uncultured Akkermansia sp.
ATCCCTCCTTCCGCAACTGCGGTTATTCTACCTCAGTCCCGCGTATTTTAACACCCCTAATTAACCGTGTACGATTTTCGATGTACGATTTGGGGAATTCGGCGGCTACGCCGCGAATTTGGCGCCTGACGGCGCCCGGTGGAGGCGAGAACGCCGCCTATGTACGATGTTGGATGTACGACGTACGATGTGCGATTTATTAATAATGTGCGCGTTGCGCAAATTTCTCGGATCATTAATGTATGCTGAGATCCCCCTAGTGCCATCATCATGATGACCGCTGGTTGTCATGATTTTTGATGCGTATAAACATGGATATCGGTCAATAAGGGCATTCCCTCTGTTGATTGACTTCCCTCAAATGCGGTTGCCCTGGCAGGGAGGTGTCACGACTTGCAATTTATTGACAATGGGTGTGTTGCGTAGATTTATTCCGGATGGTGGAAGAGCCCAGGGATGTGAGGGAGATAACGTACTGCAGGACTCAGCACGGAACTGTGATGCGAGGGGTGAGGACGCAACGGCAGTATTTCCCCGGGGCTACGTGGGTTCGCGGCCAAACCACGCAGTCATCCAGTACTGTACCGGCTGGTACGACAGATTCGTACCCTACGGCGCAGTCTTCGCTAAGCTCAGCGAGAGGAGATATGGAGGCCGTGGGGTGAATACGTTTTGTGGAGGGGCGAGAAAGGATCGTATCGAGGTAGGAGGAGGGGGTGCCCAGCTCGTGCCAATCTGCCCAGTCTGCGACCACTCCGCCAACCTTGCCCTGTCGGATAAGTTCCAGCCAGAAGGGAACAACAGAGAAGCAATTTTCATCCTCCGGAAAGAGCTTGGCAACCTCAGGTTGCATGATGTAGGTGCCGGCGAATTGGTAGTGTCCCGGATCAATGCCGAGGGCATGTCGCATATCAGTGACACGCCCGGAGTCGGGGTCAAACCCCACGTTGCGCTTGCCATCCACACTGCGGAGGGAAAGAGTGATCAGATTACCGCGCTTTGTGTGCTCGGCGAGCAAATCGTGGACGGGAAAATCGGTCAGGATGTCGCCGTTGTGCACCAGAAGCGGTTGAGAGGAATCAATGAGAGGGAGGATTTTTTTGAGACCGCCACCGGAATCGAGGGGGGAAGGCTCATGACTGAAAATGACAGGAGCGCCCCCGTACTGTGCGCCGGGGCTTGGGAAATAGCGATCCCAGGCAAATTCCAGCACGGAGGTGTTGACGATGAATTCGCCAATGCCTGCATGCAGGAAGTGATCCATCATATGCTGGATGAGCGGTTTATCCAGCACCGGCATCAGGGGTTTTGGCAGGATGGAAGTGAGAGGCGCGAGACGCGTACCGAGTCCGGCTCCCAAAATGAAGGCTTGGTGCATGATGAGGAAGAGAAATCAGCTTGCTCTCCGCGTGCGGTGAGCGCGGCGCCTGGCGGCGCGGATGATCAGCCAGAGCATGATGAAAAAGAGAATCGTTGCGATTACAGGCAACACGAGCGCCATCACTGCCCCGGCAATGCTCAATCCTAACTCCGTCGTGGAAACAAGGGGATTGGCGATACCGGCGGTGGTGAGTGCTGATCCGGCGCGGAGGGTGGAGGTTCCGGTTTGTACGGCTCCCGCTGCACCTGCGCCGGCGATAATACCTAGACTCCATCGTAAGAGATCGGGCATCTCAGGCAGGAGACCGGCGGCAATGAGAGTTCCTGCGATGAGAGCGAGAGGACCGTAGAGAGTATCCAGTGCATTGTCCACCAGCGGGATGTAGTACGCCAGAATTTCTACGACTGCGGCAGATAGCAATGCGATGAAGGCGGCATCCGATCCTACCCAACTGAGGACATGATTCACAGGGAAGGAAAAGAAGCGCACAGCGATACTCAGTGCGAGCAAAGGCACAAAGACGCGGAAACCGCATGCGGCAGCTAGTGCAATGCCAGTGCAGAGGGAGAGACCGATGTGCAGCCAATCCATGGGGAAAGGGAGGAAAAACTATTTCTTGAGCAAAGAATCGCAGAAGTGAGCCATCTTGTCGCAGGCTTGTTCCAGCAGAGCAAAGCTTGTGGCGTAGCAGCAGCGGAGATACCCCTCGCCGCAGGCTCCAAAAGCTGTGCCTGGGACGGCCGCAACTTTTTGTTCCTTCAACAAAGACAGCGAAAAATCACGGGAGGAAAGACCAAAGCGTTTTACGCTGGGGAAGGTGTAAAATGCTCCTCCCGGCAGATGGCAATCCATCCCCATCTCGTTGAAACGCTTCACAATGTAGTCACGTCTCAGGTGGTAGCTATCGCGCATCTCCAGCATGGATTCCTTGCCGTTCTTGAGGGCCTCGATGCCGGCTTCCTGGCTGGTGATGGTGGGGCAGATCATTGTGTAGGAGTGAATCTTCACCATCATGTCAATGAGTTCGCGTGGACCGCAGGCATAGCCGAGACGCAGACCAGTCATGGCGAAAGCCTTGGAGAATCCGTGCAGCAGGAGGGTACGATCTTTCATGCCCGGGAGTGCTGCAATGCTCAGGTGCTCCTGATCATCGTAACGCAGTTCAGAATAAATTTCGTCCGTGAGAACGAAGAGGTCGTGCTCAATACAGATTTCTGCGATGCGTCGCAGAGTCTCCGGCGGTGCGATTGAGCCCGTCGGATTCGTTGGAAAGTTGAGCATGAGCACCTTCGTTTGAGGCGTGATGGCAGCTTCCAGCTTTTCCGGTGAGAGGGCAAAGAGATCATCAATGCTCGTCTCCACCGGAGAGGCTTTGCCGAATGCCAATTTCACGGTTGGGGCGTAGCTCACGTATGCCGGCTCATGGTAGAGCACTTCATCTCCGGGGTTGAGAAGACAGCGAAGTGCTAGGTCGATCGCCTGACTTACCCCCACCGTCGGCAGAATTTCGCAGGTAGGATCATAACCTACGTGGAAGAAGTCTTGGACGTAATCCGCGATAGCGCGGCGCAAGGATTCCAGTCCGTAGTTGCTCGTGTAAGTTGTGTGTCCCTTTTCGAGGGAAAAAATGGCGGCTTCACGCACATTCCATGGGGTCACAAAATCCGGTTCTCCGACACCCAGAGATATGATATCTCGACTACCGGTAACGAGGTCGAAGAACTCACGGATACCCGAGCGCGGGAGTTGTGCAACTTGACGAGAGAGTAAATGATTCCAGTTCATAAGAGAGTGTTCGAATCAAGGGGCCACACTGATGCGATCCGGACTTTCCGTTTCCTCAAACAGAAGCCCGTTGAGTTTGTAGGTCTTCAATCGGAAGTGAGTGGAAGTAGAAAGAACGCCTTCCATGCTGGAAAGTTTGTCACTCACAAAACGCGCCACTGCCATCAGATCCTTTGCTTCCAGCATCACCAAGAGGTCATAACCGCCGGACATCAAGTAGCAGCTTTTCACTTCGCTAAAACGTGCGATACGTTCTGCCAGCCGGTTGAAACCTCCTCCGCGCTCCGGCGTGCAACGTACTTCAATGAATGCGGCTACCCCTTCGGTGTCGTCGTTGACGATCGTTTGGTATCCGACGATACGTCCCTCCTTCTCCAGCAAGTCTCGGGCTTTCGCAACTTCCTCCGGAGTTGATCCCAATCGCTCCGCAAGTTGTTGGTCATTCAATCGGGCGTCCTCTTCGAGTAACTTGAGCAAGGCATCTTGTATCATGGCAACGTCAATATACCACACCTCCGTCCATGTGGCAAGCCAAGCAAAACGACAGGGCAAACGCATTAGGAAATGCGTTTGCCTATGTACGATTTACGAGGTACGATGTACGATTTATTAATAATGTGCGCGTTGCGCAGATTTTTTCGGATCATTAATGCATGCTGAGATCCCTCTAGAGCCATCATCATGATGAGCGCTGGTTGTCATGATTTTTGATGTGTATAAGCGATGATATCAGTCAATAAAGGCATTTCCTCTGTTGATTGACTTCCCTCAAATGCGTTTGCCTATGTACGATTTACGAGGTACGATGTACGATTTATTAATAATGTGCGCGTTGCGCAGATTTTTTCGGATCATTAACGCAAGCTGAGATCCCTCTAGAGCCATCATCATGATGACCTCTTGTTGTCATGATTTTTGATACGTATAAACGATAATATCAGCCAATAAGAGAATTTTCTCTGCTGATTGACTTCTCCCAAATGCGTTTGCCCTGCCCCCTCTCCCCAGGGGAAATTTCTCCGTGTTT
>CANQJI010000139.1 GCA_947624205.1 uncultured Akkermansia sp.
TACGAATTACGAGTTTCGAATTACGAATTGGGAAGAGAGCGCGCCGATGGCGCGTTTTTTTCGACCCTTGACGAAAAAGAAAAGCGTGGTATAAAATAGGCATGCCTCTTTTCTCTTGTCCTGCCTATGAGCCGAGCGCGGCGAGTGCGCTATTTGTGAACACGCTGGAAGCGGCGGAGATGCTGCACGTGAGCCCGTGGACGGTGCGGGGGATGGTGAAGCGGGGGGATTTGCACGCGTTTCGGCCGGTGATAGGGGGGAAGAAGATGTTGCTGTATGCGGCGGAGGTGCAGCAGTACGCGCGGCTGGCGCGGGAGATGAGCGCAGAGAGCGCGGAGGCGGAGTGGGAGAGATACCGGAGGGAATGCCTCCAATGAGCGAGTTGAATTTTTTTGTGTTGACTCCGGGGAGGGGAGATGGTAACTTGAAGATCCTGACGGCAACTTGCACAAGTGGGGCCAAGAAGCTTGAGCAAGTAAACTGGGCACGAACGCCGTGTTACCTGTCTTGTACCACCCCGGTTCCTGACCGGGGCTTTTTTTAGTCTGAGTCCAACTTCGGGCGGGTGGTTATGAGCTTTGTTCTTGCTTGCTCTCCTTTGCCGTGTGTTGCCAGAATAGCTTTGTAGTCTTTCCCTACTGAGGCTGTCTCTGTTCGGTCCTGCTTTTTATCACCGAGAACGATGCTTTTTGCGAGAGATCGCCTGTCTGTTTCCCCAGGTCCAAAATGCCTGGCCGCATGAGAGGAGCCTTCGGTGCTGGGATGCCCGCCCAAAATATCCAATGGCTTTTTGTCGATGGTCGCTGCTCCCATCACGTTTTTGCCGCCTTTTTGGGTGGATTTCAGGGCGTGGTCGATGGCGTTTACTTTGGCTTGGGGTTTGGCGGCGGGGGAGGATTTGAGAGGGGTGTTGCTCCGGGTGGTTTTGGAGCGAGGGTTGCCTTTTGAGGCGCGGGAGCCTTTGTGGGCGGCTCGCAGACCTCGGCCATGAATCCGACAGCCCGATTCGCCGTATTTGCTTTTGCACTCGCTGTTTTCCACGGGCAGCTCTTCTTCTTGTTCCTCCGCAGGGGAGATGGCGTCGGCGAGGGCGTTGTAGATGGTGTCGGCGTCTGCCTCCAGTTGGTCGGCGGCAAAGCCTTTGCTGAGGCTTTGCAGGGCGGCGAGCTCCTGCTCTGTGAGCGGTGCGGAGGCGTCTGGGGTGGGGGTGTCGGTCTCGCGGTTGGTGATGGGAGGGAGGCCGGGGGAGAAGGGGTTTGCGGGCTGAGAGGGGGCGACGGCCTCGACCTCGAAGCCCATCATCTCGGAGACGGTTTCTGCGGAGGGGCGGAAGCCGGCGGAGGAGAGGGTGGCGATGATTTGAGCCTGGGCGGCGCGGTCGTCCTCTTTTTCGGGGGAGAGGGAGAAGGAGACGAGCTGGGGCTGATCCGGGAAGGATTCGCGGAGGATGCGGCGGCAGAATTGGCGGTTGATGCACTCGGAGATGGAGCGAGCGGAGGCGGCGCAGAGGCGCTCGAAGGATTCCTGGTGCGCATTGCCGGCGAGGGTGCCGGAGCCTGCCTCCGTGGCCATGGTGAGTTTGCCGCCCAGCGTGAGCTGGAGGATGGCGTCATCGCACCAGCGGGCACGGGCTTCGAAGCTTTCAGAAAATTGGATGGAGAGCGAGATCATGCTTGACTTGCGGCGCTGTGAGTTGTTAAGAAAGGGGCATGAAGGGGAAGCCTTCCAAAGTCGCTCTTCGTCGCCTGCATGAGACGCCGGCGGAGTTTGCCGCGGCGCAGAAAGCACAGCAAGGCTACGGTTATCAACGCTGGCAGACGCGCTGCGAGCGCGCGGCGGAGCGGGATCATGCGCGCGTGATGCCGGCAAAGAGGCCTCCTATGACGGCCGAGGAAAGGCAAAAAAAAGATGGGGCTTCCGGTAAATATCGCTACTACTGACATAGGCTAATCCTCCTCTTTGCAGATGATGGTTACGCGTTGGCCGTGCGGGAGCGGCTGTCTGGTGATTTTGGTGACTTTGAGCCGTACGTTGCCCGGAATGAGCAATTCCGCTTCGGTCGAGACGGGGCTGGTGGGTGTTTTTGATTGCGGCTGCACGGTGCGGTAGAAAGGGCGCAGGTCTTTTGCGCTTTTGTGGCGGGTGCAGATGAGTTTGATCTGCCAGTTGTCGCCGGTGGTGAACATTTCTGCCGTGCTGTCGCTCATGCTCCAGGAGTCCGCCACTTTTCCATCTTTCGCCTGGTAGAAGCCTTTGCTCTGGATCTCGTTGACAAGCTGCTCGAATTTTTTTCTGATTTGACATGCTCATGCCGCGGCGGATGGTTTGAGAGGAAGGGGAGCTTTCGCAGCGTTCGATCAGGCGAGTCATGTCCTCCTTTTCATCGAGACCGACCCGGGGTCTGTTGCCGTCAAAACGGGAGCTATCTTCATACCAATCGCGCGCGGCGGTAGCCTGGCGCTGCTCGAAGCCGTTGGGGAGAGGGGCGGTGATCACTTCTGCGAGTTTTTCCGGCGGGTACGGCGTGGTGCCGTTGGGATCCGTCATGCGCAGCACTCCGCCGCGCAGCTCGACGAGCCCCTGCAGCTGCCGGGCTATTTCCTCGCGGATGTCTTTTTCCCACCGGCTGACGTCCGCGGCGATGCCCTGGTTGAAGGAGCTCCCTCGAATCTGCGAGAATCGATCTTCATCCACGGCAAACACATTTGGGAAGGATTAATCAACAGAGAAAATGCCCTTATTGACTGACATTATTGTCTATACGCATTAAAATCATGATAACAAGCGGTCATCATGTTGATGGTTCTAAAGCACTCTCTGCATACGTTAATGATTCAAAAAAATTGTGCAATGCGCACGTTATCAAAATCGTACATCGAAAATTGACTCACCGGCACACCCCTGCCGGTTCGCCCCTGCAGAGCAACACATACGTGTTGTAAATCGTACATAAACAAACGCATTTTTTAATGCGTTTGCCTTGGATCTTTATCTTTTATGGTTGACCCTGTGGCGTAGATGGGATATTCTGGAAAGTCCGGTCAGCACCCGCGTTGAGCACGGCTATCAGCTCGCGTATGTAATCTGAGTCGGTGAAGGCTGTGATATCTGATCGTAGAGCCCTGGTTCCTGACCGGGGCTTTTTTCGTGGTTGACTTTATGAGTGGACGGGTTACCTTGGGGATCCGGGCGGCACCTTTCTGCGGTTGCAGCGAAGATCCGTAGCGAGTAAACTGGGCACGAGCGCCGTGTTACCCGTCCGTAGGCTCAAACTCATGGCTTGGGCTCCTTTTTGTTCGTCTGTTCTATACGAGTCTACTACCGCTACTAACATGGACGTCTGGGAGAGAGACTTAAGTCTTGAGTTATCTAGGATAATTACAAAGAGATAATGTAGGTTCAGGCTTGGAGGCATTGGCGGCGGAAAGTCTCCCACTCGGCATCTTCATCGGCCGGAAAAACGCCATGGGTGGATGGCACATGGCGATCATGAGCAAGATGGCTGCGGCGAAAGAAATCAGGCTGAGGCGTCGTAGGTAGTGCATGCCCGCATTGTACCGCATGCGGGCGGAGAGATCGAGGAAAAACGCGTGTTTTTGGGCGTTATCGTTGCGGGCAATGATTTGAAACAGTTGTTTCAAAGCGTGGCGCGGCTCAGAAGGAAATATCGTTCCGCGAAACGTTTTGAAACAGTTGTTTCAATTCGGGGATGGGGGGGGGTCAGCCTTGGAGGCAACGGCGGCGGAAAGTCTCCCACTCGGCGTCTTGGGCGGCAGGGGAGAGATTTTGAGCGAGGCGGGCATATTGCTGCACCTCCGCGGCGTAGAGGAGGAATTTTTTGCCGCCGATGACGGGTCGGAAGGCGTGCAGGTCCCCGCGTTTGACGAGTGTGCGGATGGTCCAGGGCGAAACATGCAAAAGCTCGGCGGCTTCCTGAGTGGAGATGAAGAGAGCAGAGGCTGCGCTGGGCGCATAGGCAGGGGCAGGAAAGAGGGGCATGCCCCCATGATAGCATGGATCGGCGAAGTGTTACGTAATGCCTCAAAAGAAAAAGTCACCGAAGTCCGATGCCTCAAAATAAACGGTCACCCAAGAGCATAGCATTTT
>CANQJI010000140.1 GCA_947624205.1 uncultured Akkermansia sp.
AAATGCTATGCTCTTGGGTGACCGTTTATTTTGAGGCATCGGACTTCGGTGACTTTTTCTTTTGAGGCATTACGGGAGATCAATGATTTTACGTCGAATCCCAACTGTGCCGTAAACCTATCGACTTCCGGGCAATACTCGCGCACTGCCAAATCCCTCTCCGGACCATCGAAAATCAATTGTTAATTTTCTCTTGCTCGCCCCTACATTCGTTTTTGCAATCCGCATTCCCTTGCGCATGATACACTTCGTTCACCCACATCAGATAGATCATCCCGCTGAGAATGTACGCTTCAAGGGCGGGAGAATACAAGATCATCCACCACGACGGCCAACCAACCCCGTTGAGGGAGAACAACAGGCTCAACAATACATAGAGGACAAGCGCAAATAATGCGATCATGCCAACCGAAAGCAAGATTTCTCCGGTGAGAGATCGCGACTTCTTTATGCTCTGCAACAGCTTGATGGCTGGCAACAAACTCACCCCGGAACATAAAAGAGCGACAAGGAGCCCACCCAAAATGGTTTTCAGCCCCCACGTTTCTCTCTCTATGCCCCGAATGACGGCAAAGAGGACCGGGTAGATAATCAGGGGGATAAGGTAAACCTTTCTCAAGTCGATTTATTCTTCGTTAAGTTGCAAATGATCAGAGGACGTTAGGGTGCCGACTGCCTGATCTCCTCTCCCGCCATCTTCCGCAGTGCACTCGTAGGTTATGAATTGTCCGTCCAGTTCGCCTCCTATAACTGCTTTCCCTTCCACGAACGTCCCGTCCGTCCCTTGAATCACGATCCTGACTTCCTGCCCCATTCGAGTTCGCGCCCATCGTTTCAATTCTAATTTCTGTGTGAGTCCTCCTACCGGCGTAAAAGTGTATCTCGAATCAGTGTACGTAAGAACACAGCGTATGTCGATTGTTTCCCCGGCGTCGCTCTGGCTCAATTCTACATGCGCAGACACAGGATAATATCCCACAGCTCCGTCCATTGTTTTCGTCATCCGCGCATGGTACCTGCTGATGCTCGCCACATAGGCAACCATCAGCAGAACAATAACCACATGAATTAACGCTCTCATCATTCGAAATAATAACCTACACTGTTACCATGCTCACTGGGATTAATTGCTCATGAGCTTGTCTTACTATGCCTTGCAGCCGGGGTTAAACATCACGCTGATCTTCCTTATTACACCAATTCTTGCGATTCACAAGGAAAAGTATCCCTGCTATGAGCAGTGTGCAAACTTGAAAGTATATTCCAAAGACATGGAAATCTATGTTAAAATAGAATAGGAATGAGACCACCACCACCCATACTGTAGCTATGGTCATTGCTATATTTTTCGGTAACGTCGACATCTTTTTAGTTAAGAAGCGGATTATCCAGTACCAAAGCACCCAATCCGCACCTCGTGACCAAATAGGCATGGGTGATGGGTTATATATTATTCTATGAAAAATACGCTCACAAGCAATAACATAAAAGCACCTTCAGCAACTACAGGCCAGACTTCCAACCAGTTAATCATGGTCAACTTTTTCATACTCTTGCTTTATTTTCAACATTATTTCATTAGCTTGACTGTCGCCTGCTTCAGCTGCCTTTCCTAACCATTCGAGAGCTTTCTTTTCGTCTCTTGCCCCTCCATCCTCCCGGAGCAAAGTTAATCCAAGGCACCTCATCCCTTCAGCGCATCCCGCATCCGCAGACTTCTGCAAAAGAAGAAGTCCTATCTCTTTTCGGCGTGGAAGAGTCACAGAAAAATCACTGATACACCTCCATCCTAATCTCGCTTTCGCCAAGGCTGCTTCTCGGGGAGTAGCTCTCAACGAAGGACATTCAACCCGCAATTTCTCACACTTGTCCATATTAAAGAAAATAAAACAACCCGCCTCATATCGAAATAAACATAAATTAGTCTCCCATCCTCCGGGATGCGAATAAACATTTTCGAAAAAATGTTGCACCTCCCATTTATCATTGGTGCGGATCAAAACTACGAGCGATTCAACACATACGCCGCTCCCTGCATATAAAAAAGCAATCCTCGTATCCGGATCAATCTCTCCTCCGATCTTAAACCCAGAAGAGAGCTCTGTTTTTCTTATTGGAGTGTACATAGTGTTCTGACCCCCGTATACCTCCGCCAAACTACTGAACATAAGAATGATCAATAGGATTAGAGTTGTTTGATTTCCATATTTTAATAAACCACTTCGCATGACACGTTGTTACCCTGACTTACCTCCTCTTCTCCTCCTGAGGTACAATATCTAAAGGAGATTTATTAGTCAAGTATTTTGTTATCTGTTGCCTTTGTTCTCACAATCCACATTATTACTTTGCTTTTGTCCTTGCCATTCATAATTACCGATATGCCAATAAAAAGCTGCTGCAACAAGAGACGTCAGCAGGACCGTAAATATGACCGTTAAAACGATATCTTTTCGTTTGTAAAGTTTGATTCCTTCTCCCTGCGAATTTTTTCTTCTTTCTCTGAAAAAAATCCTTATGCCGTCTATTATGTGCGTCAAGTAAATACTGTATACCCCGAACAGAAGCCAAATAAGAAATTGTACACCTTCCACATATGAACCTGCTGAAATCTTTTTTGAAAGACCGGGAAAATCTGCATAGGGATGAAGATAAGATATTGCAACCGCAACCAGTGCCATGCCCAGATAAAAACTTACATTAACCACCTTCTGCGTATTCTGACCTACCAGAAAATAAGCCATCAATGTCGCAGGTATCAAGAGGGAAAAGTACAACAGGAGAAATATGTAGAGATAGCATAAACAGAAGGCGACGAACACAAATCTGAAATACCATGGCATGACGACGTGAGTAGCCGTACTCTCAAGCGCCACCATATAATAGATAAATGATAGTACGGTGAATAAGGAAACAGAGCAAATTGCTCCGCAATGACATCGACGGAGCAGATCGCTTTCTTCATTAGATGGTGTTTTGGGAAAACCAGTCATGCGATTCAACAAAGTGTTCATACTCCCAAAACCAGAAAAGAAAAAACTCAGTGCAATAAATTCGACCCCTATGTTTCCCGTCACTGCCATAGGTATAAGGAGGCAAAGAAACCCAAGCAGTTGCGGGACATAATGAATGATGATTAACCTTATTTCCTTTATCATAGTGAAATCTTTTACATTGCTATGATACCATATTCATTGTCTGTCTTTATTGCTGCAAGTATGATCCCCATTTCATCGCTATCAGTACCGAAAATCCACTGATGATTCACTTACGCCTGGTATATCCCTCTAATGTGCGTATGAAATGAGCCACATCGATGCCGTCTATGTTATGATGCAAAAACTATCTCCGACTGACTGATGGAGAACGCGGCTTTCAACCTTTCCATCGCTTGTTGCTCCGAAGTGTCATGGCTCCTTTGGTCCTCCGTTGCATTTGCTCTTGCAATTCGCGCAAAACAAACACGTAGCCGAGACAATCCATCCAATTGTTTCTGCTGCTGAGATAGCCGGTATGTAACAAATTCCAAAGCAATCAATGAAGCTTCTCCAAAAAAATAAAGGCAAGGCCAAAATTGCAGCTATCAGAATTGCCCCAATTAAAAAACTTCTGCCTGGCACAAATTTTGACACCATTCCCATCAAAGGTATCAAAACGCATGTGCTCACAGCTAATGAGAACAGCAGAGGAATAGGAAAAGTAAGGAAGAGAACGGCCCACGGTCCAAACGTCCAGGCGAAAAAGGGATTCATTTCTTCAATTTTTATTATTTCCGTACATGCCATGAGCACAGCAAAGCAATTCACGATGAGAAAATAAACGACAGGCCACAGAAGTAAGACCAAGTACGCCATTGTTACCCCCTTTGCTGACACCTTATGTTTCATCATCTCCCTGTACATAGTTAAAAGCCATATCTTCCTTTGTTGCACTTTTTCTCGCGATTTGCATGTCTAAGCCGACCCGATAGACCCTACCACGCCATAGACTATTTGTCACGCTTTTTCTGCATGTCCATCTGTATGCGCAATCGGACAAAAATGAGTGTACCGAACGAGGAAAAAGGGGACAAGAGATTTATCGTCTGGACAAAAATAGTGTA
>CANQJI010000141.1 GCA_947624205.1 uncultured Akkermansia sp.
TAAGCGGAGCTATGACGACTTTTTTGGGAATAAAACAAAAATTCGCCCAACTTAATTATCATAGTTGACTTAGGCAGGCCCCGCCTGCCACCGCCGCCGCTTTCCCTTTGAGTCCGCCCGTCGCTCCAAAATTCCTCCTCCGCACCTGCTCCGCCAAATTCGCGCGCAAGCGCGGGAACTCCCCAAATCGTACATCGTACCTCGTAAATCGTACATAGGCAAACGCATTTTCTAATGCGTTTGCCCTGTTCCTTTCGCGCGTGGATGGGCATTGCGATAGACCTCCTTCATGCGCGATTTCGTCACGTGCGTGTAGATCTGCGTGGTCGAGAGGGAAGCGTGCCCCAGCAGCTCCTGCACAGCGCGCAGATCTGCCCCGGCGTCCAGCAGATGCGTGGCGAAAGTGTGGCGCAGTTTGTGCGGGGAAATATGAACGGGTATATCCGAGTATCGCAGGTATTTTTCCAGCATCAACTGGATCGCCCGCCCGGTCATGCGGCGACCAAGCCGGCTGATGAAAAGCGGAGACGTACCACTCACACCGGACATTTCCCGGTACCGCTGAATGGCCGCGCGGGCGTAATCCCCCACAGGCACGAGCCGCACCTTGTGCCCCTTGCCGACCACTCGCAGACATTCTTCCTTATCCTGCAGCACATTGGCATTCAGGCTCACCAGCTCGCTGAGACGTATCCCGCAGGAATAGAAAAGCTCCAGGATAGCGATATCTCGGTACGGCAGCCAGGGCGGGCATTTCTTGTCCGGCGGCACGCGCAGCGGCATGGTAAGCAGCTCCTCCATCTGGTGTATATTCAAATGCACCGGGAGCGAGTGCCGCGCTTTCGGCAGACAAACATCAGCCAGCGGACTCACGGCCACATCCCCGTAACGCACAAGATAATTGTAAAACGACCGCAACGCAGCGAAACGTAGGCGGATAGTGGCGGCTTTCAGCTGCTCCTCCATGGCTTCGTAGAGCCACTTCCGAAAGTCATCCGCAGTGCATTCCGTCCACCCGGTGAAACGTTTGCCCATCCACGTGCGAAACTGGCGCAGCGCCCGCTCGTACGCCGCCAGGGTGAGCCGGGAAGCATTCCGCTCCGCCAGCATGTAGCGGATGAATCTCGCCGCCATGGCGTCCTCCCCCCGTTTTTCCTGATTACCCATGTGTTCCGGAGTAGAAGAGACGAAGAGCAACGCGCAGGGACAATTCAGCGCGTCTTGAGGTTAATGAGCATCTGCGAATTGCTCGGACAACGCTTCATCAGCGATAGCAATCTCTCCATCGCTTCCGTGGGCTTGTGTCCGGCCAGCGCGCGGCGTATCAGGCGTATCTTCTCGAGCATCCAGTCCGGCAATATCAGCTCCTCCCGCCTCGTCCCGCTTTTCAGGATGTCCACAGCGGGGTAGATGTACATCTCCGCAATCCGTCGGTTGAGCACAAGCTCCATGTTGCCCGTCCCCTTGAACTCCTGGAAGATGAGCTCGTCCATCCGGCTGTTGGTCTCAATGAGCGCCGTAGCGAGAATCGTGAGCGATCCGGCCTGGCGCGTGTTGCGCGCAGCAGCGAAAAGCCTCCGCGGCATCTCCAGCGCCCGCGCGTCAATGCCGCCGGACATCGTCCGCCCGCTGCCCCTGTCCACGTTGTTGTAGGCGCGCGCAAGGCGGGTGATCGAGTCCATGACGACAAGCACGTGGCGCCCGGCCTCCACGAGTCGCTTGGCGCGGGTAATGCACATCTCCGCCATGCGGCAATGTTCCCGTATGCCGCTGTCGTTGCTGGAGGCGTATATCTCAGCCCCGGGCAGAGCGCGGCGGAATTCCGTCACCTCCTCCGGGCGTTCATCCACCAGCAGCACCAGCAGCTTGATCTCGTCCTTGTACTTCTCCAAAACAGCCTCGGAAATGTGCATCAGCAGCGTCGTCTTGCCCGTGCGCGGCGGCGCCACGATAAGCCCCCGCTGCCCGCGCGCCACCGGCGCCACCATGTCAAGCGTGCGGGTCGTGTAGCGCTCCGGCGTGGTTTCAAAGCTGATGCGCTCCGAGGGATTCACGGCCTTGAGGTCGTCAAAGTGAGGGTTGCGTGCCGCTTCCTCCGGGCGCTGCCCGTTCACTTCCATGATGGAGATAAGTTGATGCCCCCGTTCGTACTTTTGGGCCATGCCGCGCACCTGCACAAAGGGGCGCAGGTGGTAGCGCGCGATGAGATCCGCCGACACATAGACCGCCTCCGTGGAGGGCGCCCAATTGTTGTCGGGAACACGGACGAAGCCAAACCCCTTGCTGGTGATCTCCAGCAGTCCGGTGAGCTCCGCAGGCTCTCCGACGGGAACGTAAGCCCGGGAAGGAAAGTTCTCCTCGCGGGGATTGGGGCGCGTAAACTTTGCGCCGCCGGGGGCGGAAGGATTGGTGCGACGAGGATAGGGGCGCGGATACCGCTGCGTGTTGTTCCCTGGTTTCTGAATCCGGGAATCGCGGAACTGACCATTGCCACGGTAGGGTCGATCTCCGCGGAACGGCTTGCGAATCTCCCCCTCATCCATGATCCGAATACGAGCAGGTCGCGCCGCGTCGCCCCTGAGCGGTGCTGGATCATCGTCGTTCATCATACCCGCATATAGCTTGTTTCACAGAACAAAAAACGCACGAATGATCAGGAAAGTTGCTCCATGATGTCATCGCGAATCTCAAAATTGGTAAACACGTTCATCGTGTCATCGTAGTCATCCAGCAGCTCGTACAACTTCATGACCTTCCGAGCCGTCTCCTCATCGCTGATCTCCGTCGGCGTCTGCGGCACCGAGATGAGCTTGATGCCCGTCACATTCTTGCCGGCCGCAGTAAGCGCCTCAGATACCGCCTGCATATCCGCAGGAGCACAGGTGAACACCCACTCGCCTTCGTTCTCCCCGGTCTCAAATTCCTCCGCCCCGCAATCCATCGCCAGTTCCATCGCGGCATCCTCGTCCAGCACCTCGTCCACAATGCGCAGCTCGCCCTTGCGGTCAAATTGATACGCGACCGATCCCGGCGTCCCCATGTTGCCCCCGTTCCGCGAAAAGATCGTGCGTATCTCCGAGGAACAGCGGTTGGTGTTGTCCGTCGCAACTTCCACGATGATCGCCGTGCCCCCCGGTCCGTATCCCTCGTAAGTGACTTCCTGTATGGTCGCCCCCTGCAGCTCTCCGGTCCCCTTCTTCACTGCCCGGTCTATGTTTTCCTTGGGCATGGAAGCCGCCTTCGCTCCCTCTATGGCCGCTCGCAGCCGCGGATTCGTGTCCACATCCCCTCCTCCGCTCTTCGCCGCCAACGTTATTTCGTGCGAGTACCGGGCAAAAATTTTACCCTTCTTCGCGTCTGCTGCCGCCTTCGTGAACTTAATTTTGGACCATTTGTTATGACCGGACATAGTTTGAGTTGGATGTGGATTTGAGTTGTTTGTTGCAGGAAGAAGTTTGGGCTTCAGCTTGCTGGTACCGCAGCCGCTGGAATATCATCCGGGGGAAAGGCTCTGTCCGTCCTTCGGATCACGCATCCCTCACACCGCGACTGCAGAAAAAAAGAAGAGAGGAAAAACGGGGTTCAGACCGGTTTTCAAAGTCGAGCTGACAGGATTCGAACCTGCGGCCTCTTCGTCCCGAACGAAGCGCGCTACCAGACTGCGCTACAGCTCGTAGCTCTGAACCGCGCAGCATTTTACACCTTTTCGCGCCTTTTACAAGCCCAAAATCTCAAAGCAATTGCATTAAAAATTCCATCCCTCCTTCATCATCCTCAACAAAAATCACTCAACCCCTTGATATTATGCTCCTTGCACACCCCTCCCCAACCACCCACCCCCAAATCCGCACGCAAGCCCGCAAACTCCCATGAATAAACGGGAAGGAGGCGAATAATGGTTATCCCAAAACCCGCGCGCATGCGCGCGAACTCCCCAAATTGACTCACTGGCACCGCCCTGCCAGTTCGCCCTGCGGGCAAAGGCTGCGCCTTTGTCCATCCGCACTTACCGCCCG
>CANQJI010000142.1 GCA_947624205.1 uncultured Akkermansia sp.
GGAGCAGCTTTCTTCGCAGGAGCAGCTTTCTTCG
The DNA here is from genome assembly GCA_947624205.1 of uncultured Akkermansia sp. Lineage (GTDB taxonomy): Bacteria > Verrucomicrobiota > Verrucomicrobiia > Verrucomicrobiales > Akkermansiaceae > Akkermansia. Next base: position 35 of record CANQJI010000142.1, read on the forward strand.
CAGGAGCAGCTTTCTTCGCAGGAGCAGCTTTCTTCGCAGGAGCGGCTTTCTTCGCAGGAGCGGCTTTCTTCGCAGGAGCGGCTTTCTTCGCAGGAGCAGCCTTCTTCGCTGGTGTCGTTGACTTCTTTGTCGCCATGGCGATTATACTTGGTTTAGTTTGATTGCACGAAATGCAACACTGGACAAGCTGTTCATCTTCCGCATCATTACTGGTGCGCGCGGACATCACATCCAGCTCTTCAAGCTAGTACCACAAAGAATTTACTTCTTCAAGAAAAAATTGCACTTCCGGCGCGGAAAATGCAAATTTTTTTGAGCTTGGACGCAAGTACATGGAATACTTTCTCTCCTCCTGTCTCTTCTACTAGTTCCATTTCTTTTCGTCAAATCGAATTAATATGACGGTTAAAATGCTTCACAAACGCAGTTGTAGAGCGCTCTTTTCGCACTCTGTCATCTCGCGTCTATGTTCGTCAGTTGTATGTTTTTGCCCCTGATCCCTTACGTAGTCTTCAGAGTCGTGTCAACACGGCAGAGTTGACGCAGGGCAAACACATTTGAGCGAAGTCAAACAACAGAGAAAAATGCTTTGTGGACTTATACTATCGCTTATATGCATCAAAAATTATGAAACAAGCGGTTATCATGATGATGGCTTTAGAGAACTCTCCTGTATACGTCAATGGTTCAAAACTATGCAATGTGCACATTATCAACAAATCGCACATCGCGCGTTGCCCCGTCGGCACCACCCTGTCGATTCGCCCCTGCGGGGCAGCGCATGCGCGCTGTTCATACGCACTTCCCTCCGTCGTACGTGTTGTGAATCGTACATGGGCAAACGCATTTCCTAACGCGTTTGCCCCGGGTCCGACGATTTCTCTTTGTTTCCCCGTTTTGTTCAAATGCGTGCTTGGGAAACGGCTCTGTTTTTCTTGACAAGCGGTTGGGGAGGTGGTACTCTGCGCGCGTTATGGCAAAAGTACCCGTGATTCAACTTCGCAAAGGACATGCCGTGAATTACAACGGCGATATCTGCATCGTGCGCGAGAGTCTGCTCAAGACTCCGCCGCGGATGGCTTCTTACGTGCAAATGACCATCCGCAGCATTTCATCCAAGAAAGACTACAACCTGCGACTTACCTCTAATGATTTTCTGGAAGGGGTTATGCTGACGCGGCAAGAGATGGAATTTTCGTACGTTGATGGCATGGGTTATCATTTCCTCAACACGGAGACGTATGAGGATGTTTGTGTGAGCGAGGATATCGTAGAGCCGGTAAAGGATTACCTCATTGAGGGAAACAGCTATGTGCTTTTGTTCACGGATGAGACCGCATGCTCGATTGAGCTGCCGGCGGCCATCACCATGGAGGTAGCTGAGGCGCCGGAAGGTGTGAAAGGCAATTCGGCCAACAACGTCTACAAGAGTGCTACTATGACCACCGGACTTGTGGTGCAGGTACCCCTCTTTATTAGCGCCGGTCAGAAGATATCGGTGAAGACGGAGGATGGTACCTATCTTGGGCGCGTTAACAACTGATTCCAACATGCGGGCTGTACCCCGAATTGCCCGCGCCAACTTAAGTCGTCCATGCGTTTGTCCGTGTTAGCCAGCAGCAGTAGCGGCAATTCTTCTGTCGTTTCTGTTGGTAGTACCTACGTGCTGGTGGATGCCGGCATCAGTGCGCGCCGTATTTGCGCTTGCCTCGGGGAGTGTGGACTCACGCTGGGTGACATCAGCGGCGTACTTATCACCCATGAGCATGTGGATCATGTCTGCGGTCTGGGAACTCTGGCAAAGAAACTTGGGGAAGGACTTAGAATCTACTGCTCACGCCACCTGCGGAAAGATCTTCGCTTGAGAGCACCGACAGCGGCTTTCTCCTATATCGAACCCGGCTGTACGTTCAGCATCGGCGAGTTGGATATCACCCCGGTTGCTGTGAATCACGATGCCCAGGATCCGATGGGGTTCGTTATTGAGGGAGATGGTGTTCGACTGGGGTACATCACCGACACCGGTTCGACGACGGATCGAATGATCTTTGCCCTGCGCGAGCTGCACGCACTGCTGGTGGAATCGAATTACGATGAGACCATGCTGGAGGAATCCGGCCGCCCTCCTTATTTGATTGACCGTATCAGCGGATTATTCGGACATCTTTCCAATGCGCAGGCAGGGGAGCTCGTGCAAGCCGTGGCGCACGAAAACTTGCGCCACATTTTCCTGGCTCACATGAGCCAGGAATGCAACACGCCGGACAGGGCGGTAGCGTCTATGCAGGGCATTATTGATGGTTTGCCGGAAAATTGCCGTCCGCAGTTGCATCTCACATACTGTGACGCGATGCTTCCGTGGGTTGAGTTGTGAAATAATTCGAACGAACCGAGTTCTGGACAACGTCCTCGCAGGCTTTGCCGCCAGGTGTCAAGATACGAAGTCAACGCGGTGAGGTGGGTGTGTGTTGCGATATATGATTTGAGAGCTGAACATAGTGGGCGAGCTGCGTTTTTTTTCGAGATGAAGCCCCGGGAAAAAATGTACGAGATGCAAGGTGTGTGAGTAAAACAAACTAAACACCCCACAGACTCATCTGCAAAGCGGATGCGCTGAATAAATTCGAAAAGAAAGGCGGGAAATGGCGAAGACGTCAAATCCCGCACACAAGCCGGTTCAATGAGCAGGCATGGCGCCAGCTCATCAGCTCTTTTTTCTCGGTGATTTTTTTGTTGCAGCGGTTTTCTTGTCCTTTGCAAGGGAGCGATCGACGCGTTTCCAAGACCAGTCCCAACGGCAGAGGTTGCTGCAACAGGCGGTCAACAAATCCACACATGCCTGGATATCCTTTTTACTCGCCATTTCGATGCTCTGATGCACATTGCGTACCGGGATGGAAATGGCACCTGTCACTGAGCCCCCGGCCGTGAATTTTTGCAGGACCCCTGCATCCGTGCCGCCAGCGGCAAGAAGTTCGGCTTGCCACGGTATCTTCTTTTCCTCTGCCAGAGCTCGCATGTACTGTACCATCCGCGTATCGGTGATCAAGGTGCCGTCGTAGACTTTCAGCCCGGCACCCCCTCCCAGAACCGTGCAGTGTTCGTGCGGCGATGATCCAGGAGTATCGAATGCAATTGTTGTGTCCAAAGCAAAAGCGAAATCCGGTTGCAAGCGAATTGTAGCGGCTTGTGCCCCGCGCAATCCAACCTCTTCCTGCACAGAGAATACGGCATAGAGATCAAAATCCGGTTTCAATTTTGCAGCGCGCAATGCTCGCACTGCTTCAATCAATACGTAACAACCACCGCGGTTGTCAATACTTTTCACATTAAGACAATCTCCCATCTCCAGCATGTCTCCGATGCGCGTGATAGCATCGCCCACGGAAACATATTTTTCCACCTCGTTTTTGCTCATACCCACATCCACTACATAGTCCGTCAGTGCCGGCAATTTTGTGCGTTCTTCCGGCGTCATCACGTGAATCGGTTTCACCCCCATGCAGCCCGGAAGGTCTTTGCGACCATGCACAACCACACGCTGCGCCGTGAGCGTCTTCGGATCGAATCCCCCCAGAGGAAGGATGCGTATGAAACCCTGATCGTCAATGTGACGCACGATGAACCCGATCTCGTCCATATGTGCCGCGCACATGATTCTTTTCTCTGAACTTTTGCCCCGTACAAGACATGTCACGTTCCCGATATTATCGACACTAACATCGTCTGCCAGCGGCGTCATTTCCTTGATGATAAGCTCGCGAATTGCGTACTCAAACCCCGAGGCGCCGGATGCCTCACACAGCTTTTTGAAGAGTGAAGTATTCATCACACCACCAGCATACGCTCCCCTTTTGCTCTCGTCAATGACGATTTGTGGGCACGAGGGGCAAATCTCTTTTCAACGCATTGCCTCAAAAATAAAGTCACCGAAGGGACGTAAAAAACGGGGAAAAAGGATTCTCCGAAAGTTTGATGCCT
>CANQJI010000143.1 GCA_947624205.1 uncultured Akkermansia sp.
TGACGGGCGACCTGAGCGGATTCACGGGCACGATTGTGGCGGGCATGGCGACGACGGAGGGAGCCGACGAGACGGCGGTCTCCGGCTGGACGCTGACCCACAAGGCTGATGAAGCGGCAGAAGGACCTGTTGCACTCGGGTTCAATCTGGATGGAACCGGCGAGGTGACGCTCAGCGGGAAGACGACGGGCGAGACTGAGACCGAGGTGGGATTGAAGCTCACCGGAGCGGTTCAGGGAACGCTCTCGCTGATCAATGGCGGCGAGAAGGACATCATCCTGGCCGGTGCGAACACTGCGACGGGGAGCCTGGCGGGCAACTTCACGCTGGACGGCACGGGAGCGACCTGGGCGGGCAGCGAGCTGAAGAGCGGCAAGCTGACCCTGACGGAGGGCGCGCTGACCCACGAGGGCGGCGTCACCATCGGTAACGACGCCAGCGTGGTGGTGGATGCCCTGGGCAAGGTGGACGTGAACGGCATGGACGGCGGATTGCTGAGCAGCATCGAGATCACCGGCGGTGACCCGGAGACGCGTCAGGGACGACTCGTGGGCGTGGGCGGCAACATTGACACGGCGAAGCAGGCGGTCACGCTCGTCTTCAATAACGGTAGTGTGACTTCGGATCCGAATGAAGGAGAGGCGCTCATCAGCTTCGCGGAGGACGGACAGGAGCACAGCCTGACGGTCACGCAGGGCGGGGAGAATGGACTCACCCTGGATGTCACGAACACCGCGTTGGCGGAGGTGCTGATCAGCACCGAGACGGAGAAGGGCACCTACTGGCTGCATGTGGTGGATAACGGAACGATCGAGGGACTTAAGGAGCTGAACGGCGACCTGAGTCTGGTGGTGGATGGCGGAAACGCCCGGCTGCTGGCCAGCCTCGGCTACATGCTCACGGGAGACGGCACGGACGGCAACATCGGCCTGACGGGAACGTCTAAGGACGTGTATCTCGTGCTCGACGGCGGGAAGGCCGGACGCGCTCACGACATCACCGTTGGCGATGAGAACAGTGAGACTCTGGAGGGCTCCAAGGCTGTGGTCGTGGATGAGGACACCACACTGACGCTGCGCTTCGGCAAGGACACCACCGACACCGATGTGACGCTGAACAACCTCATTGGGTTGGAGAACTCAGAGCTGGAAGTGACGGATGGACGCGGCGAGGCAGAGGAAGGAAGCGAACTTGGGCATGTCACCGTTGACCTGAACAACGAGCTGGTCGAGGGGAATGTGGACGAAGACGGCTACAGAGGTGGGCAAGTGAAGGATGAGCAGGATCACACCGTGACGACCGATGGAAAGGACGGCTTCGGCGTGAAGGGGCAGGACACCACCTTCGAAGGGAAGATCACGGGCGGTGATACCGTGGACTTCACGAAGAGCGGCGCAGGGCAGCTGACGCTCGGCAGCGCAGCCACCAGGAATGGCGGCATCGACGCGAAGGGCGATCTGAAGCTGACGGACGGAGGCATCACGCTGCAGGGCAATGCTACCGGCAAGGGCAACAAGCTCGGCTCGCTCACCTTCGGCTACGAGGATGAGACGGAGGACGACACCGGATTGACGCTCACGAACGACGCCGACATCACGGTGAACGACATCGTGGAGGCAGACGGAACCGGCGGCGACATCACCCTGGGCAAGGGCAGCGAATTCACCTTCGACAACTCCGCCAAGGGAGACAGCACCACTCTGAGCGACACCACCTTCAAGGCAGGCGTCGACAGCGAGGGCAAGACGGCGGGCGGCAAGCTCGTGGTGAAGGGAACGAAGGATGTGGAGGACGAAGAGGGCAATAAGGGCACTACCGGATCCAGCCTGACGCTGAGCGGCTCGAACGCCGGCGTGGATGGAGTGGATCTGACGGTGAAGGAGGGTGCGGACGTTACCGTGGAGAATGGCGCTACTGTGAATGACAGCGACATCACGGTAAGCGGTGAACTGGCGACCCAGGATGAGGAAGGTAACCCGACGACGACCGGCAGCAAGCTGACCGTGGGCGACGGCTCGTCCATCACCGGCGACGGCAACATCACCCTGGAGAAGGGCGGCGAGCTGACTCTCGAGGAATTCCCGGAGGGTACCGAGGGCGCGAAGTTGAGCATCGACGGCGACCTGAACGTGAAGGAAGGCGGCACCCTGACGCTGAACAAGAGCGACAACCAGGTCGGCGGACTCTCCGGCAAGGGCACGCTGGCAGGCGGCGAGGGCGACAAGCTCACCGTCACCGACAAGGACGGCAGCACCTTCAGCGGCACGCTGGCCGGCAAGCCGAATGCTGAAGGCACACTCGAAGGCGGCGCGAAACTCACCGTGGGCAAGGACGGCAAGCTGACTCTGGACAATGTGGAGACGGACGCGGCAGCCAAGTGGGACCTCGGTGTCACGGACGGCGGCGTGCTCGGGCTCAAGTCGGACAAGATGGAGGGTGACAACACGATGGGCTTCGGCGACATTGATCTGAATGCCGGCGGTACGCTTTCGCTCACGGGCGACAAGGTGAGCGGCGACGTGAATGTGGGCAAGGCCCAGGGGAACAAGAAGGGACGCCTGCTTGTCGATGTCACTGACTCGAACCCGGATGAGGGCGTCAGCCTCGGCGGGTTGACCTTCGGCGGGCTCAGCGAGGAGGCGCTCAACAATGCGCTGGATGTGGGCTTCACCGGATTCGGGGCGGCGCACTACACGGGCACGCTGCAGCAGGCCGCTGATGGGTCCTGGTACGTGGGCACCACGAAGGTGACGGAGAATCCGTACATCGAGCGAGGCATGCACAAGAATGTGCGCGCCGGAGCGAACATGGTGTGGGAGGCGACGGACCCGAACAGCAGAGCGTATGCCTACACGAAGGGAGCCGGAGCAAGCGGCGACCTGGCGAAGGTGCTCAACACCCTGGATGCGTACGAATCGTACAAGAGTGATCCTGACACCTACAAGATGCTCGCGGCATTCGGACTCGCTGACCCGAGCGTGATGTTCATGAACGAAGGCAGCGTGCAGAAGACGTACGCGGCTATGGCGGGCAGCTCTGTGGCGACACTGGGATCTGCGAGCATGCAGGACGTGAGCCGGCAGCTGGAAGCCATCCGCAACCGCGCGAACATGGCGGGCGAGGCGACGGCGAACGCGGATCCGGGAGCGAAGAAGATCAGCACGTGGGTGAACGCGGAGAGCGGCTACCACAAGGTGGACGCGGACGGCTGGGCGCCGGGCTACACGCTCAACGGCTGGGGCGGAACGATCGGCGGCAGCCTGGGAGTCACCGCCCGCACGACAGTGGGATTGGCGCTCACTGCCATGTACAACGACCTGAAGACGGACGCGGCAGACTACGGCAAGGGCGACCTGGATCTGACGTACCTGAGCGGCTTCGTACGCACGCAACGTGGATCGTGGACGCATACGTTCGTGGCGACCTACGGCGCGGCGGATGTGAAGCTGGATCGCACGGTCAGCTACGGAGCAGGCAGCTACCAGACGCACGGAGAGACGGACGGCGACTCGATGGGCGTGATGTACGAAGTGAGCTACACGAAGATGCTCAACGAGAAGGGGACGCTGGCACTGCAGCCGATGTTCAACGTGCAGTACCGCCACGCGAAGGTGAGCGGCTACGACGAAAAGGGCAGCGACGCAGGCTTGCACGTGGACGAAGCGACATCGGATGTGGTGACGTTCGGGCTGGGCACGAGGCTGCAGGCGGCGGTGCATGAGAACGTGTTCGGGCGCTCCTCGGTGGTGGAGGCACGCGTGCAGGCGAAGGCCGATGCGGGCAACGGAGCTGGCAAGGCGAATAGCCGACTGCTCTACGGGGATATCTCGCAGGAGGTTGAAAGCGCGAAGGTGGGAACCTTCGGCGTGGAGATCGGCGCGGGGTTGACGGTGCCTGTGGGCAGCAAGGGCGGCACGCTCTTCATCGATTGCTCTGCCGAGTTCCGTGAGAACTACACGAACTTCGGAGCAAGCGCGGGTTACAAGATCAGCTTCTAATCGAAGC
>CANQJI010000144.1 GCA_947624205.1 uncultured Akkermansia sp.
GAATATGAAATATCTTGCATGGGCAGGCGCAGCCGCTGTCGCGGCACTCCTCGCCGGCTGCTCGAAAGACGACGAGATAGTTGATGTCTCCGATCAGAACCAGAGGGCTTACATCGCTTCGCGATTCAGCCCCAACTCCGAAATCAACTATAAGGGGACGCTGGATGCGTCCAACCTCTATATTGCGGACAAGAAACTCGAACTGGGTGCCGACGTTACAGCCAGCAACGGCTATTTGGATCAGAACTTCGACATCTTCCTGCGCACGACCTACAAGGCCGAGACCCCTGTCTCCGGCACCTTGGCGGTAGCCGCCGATGCCGAGGAACTGGTTCGCAGTTACAACAGCTCTCATCAGAGCGATTACAAGCTGCTCGATCCCTCCTACTACACCATTCTGCCCGACCGCGCGACTGTCGAGGCCGGTCAGAAAGAGTGTACGACACCGTTCAACGTAGTCCTCAAAGGCAACAACGACTGGCTCGGCGGAAACAGTTTCATCCTGCCTTTGAGCTGCACGCTCGACAGCGGTACGACCGTTCCGATGTCCGAGAGTGCCAATATCGTCTATCTGAAGGTTAGCGTAACGGGCGAAAAGACCACCTACACCGATGTGCTGTTGGTCGGGAAGAGCGAGTACAGCGCGGCCACGGGCAGCGCGGCCACGGGCAGCAACGCCGTCGACGAGAACAACGAGACGGCGTGGACCAACGCCAATGAGGACGAATGCATCGAAGTGGATTTCGGCGGCGGCATCTACCTTTCGCGCGTCTGCCTGGTCGGCGTCGACAGCCCGATGTACGTCTATTTGCAGACGGTCGAGGATGAGGACTTCCCGTTGGCAGAGACCAATTTCGGCACATCCTACAACACGCATATCTACGCCTACAACCCACGCTCGAACTCGGGCGCGCCGATGGATCCCTATGTGCGGGTGAAGAAAGTCCGTCTCCAGTTCGCCGAGGGCACGGGACACAGTCTCGACGATGTCTACTTCCTCAAAGTCGACGAATCGACGATTCATCCGCAGGCGTCGTTCGGTATCAACGGCAATGCGACTACGGCGCAGTACTCCGTTGCACAGCAGTTCTCATTTAACGGCAATGCCCTCACATTCGGCGAGAGCCGCACCGGCGAAACCGAGTTGGATATCCGTGCGAAACTGGACTACGCCATCAACAGCCCGCTGACCGCTTCGTGCAGCGTCGCCTCGGATGCCGAGGTGCAGGCTTACAACTCGGCGCACAGCACGTCGTATGAACTGCTGCCAGAGACCTACTATCAGATTACGGGACGGGAACTGAATATCGCAGCCGGACAGCGCCAGTCGGCATCGTCGGTTCACGTAACGCTCGACAGGGAGAAGTTGGACAATCTCGGCTCGACGCAGCACTGGCTCCTGCCGCTGACGTGTACGGCGGATGCAGGCGGGGCGGATGTTACCGTGAACGAAGCGTCGACGACCATCTACATTCAGGTCGATATCGCTGCCTCCGGTTCCTCGTTAGAGCAGAAGACCCCGTCGGATTACTGGCTCGAAGAAGGTACGGCATATATCTCCAGTATGGGTATCGAAAAAGCATTCGACTCCAACCGGACGACCATCTTCCTCTCCGGCTTCAACGAAGCCACCGTCATCGCCGCTTCGTTCGACGAGGCGATCGATGTGGCGGAGGTGGTTTTGGTCAACACGAGGTTTTACAGCTCCTCCTACTCCTACTATTTCCCCTACTATGTTTCGTTCAGTTTCCAATACGACGACGATTCCTACTCGGATTGGACAGAGTGGTACGAGCCGGACACTTCGCAGGATTATGTAAGGCTCGACGTATCGGATCAGCACAATGGAAGGAAAGTGAAGACCGTCTACACGCAGATCAACTACGAAGGCAGTTACTACTACTACGGTGCCGCCGATATCTACTTCTACGTAAAGAAATAACCTACTAAAACTGAGAAACGATGAAAAGAACAAATAGATTATTGATCGTCCTGTGCAGTGCCGCGACACTCGCTTTCGCGGCCTGCAATGACGGCGACACCATCTACCAGGAGCCCGATCCGGGAGTTACCCGCCTGAATATCTCGCCCCGAAGCGTTACGATGGGCTATGCCGACGACGTCGAACTGTTAGTCGCCATACGCCCGGTAAGTACCGTTATCGAGTGGGAATCGAGCAATCCGGAGATCGCCTACGTCGATGAAAACAACAGGATCATCCCCGTCAGCACCGGCAAGGTGGAACTTACTGCCCATGCGGGCGAGTTGTCCGACAAGATCACGGCGACGATACACTCCTCAATCGTGGGCCCCGCCTACACTTTCATGGACGAGGGCGCTACGTCCGCCATCCCCGACGTGCAGGTGTTGCCCGAAGGGACGGCGTACACCGTAACCTCCTCCAACGAGAGTGCGGTAACCGTCGGCGCCGACAACCGGATTACGGCTGCGGGGGCAGGCATCTCGCAACTCCACATCGAGACGGAGGACAACCAGAGCAGCGATGTTACGGTCGGCGTAATCGACGATGCACATACTTTGACGGGCTCCGCCGCCGACGCCTTCTCCTATGATGGCGGACCGCTCGGACACTCGGCGTACAATATCAACGTGCTCGCCCTGCAGGCCGGTGGTGCGACCTATGCCGACGGCGGCACGTGGAGCGGTTCGGGTACGGGGCTCTTCCTGAAACTCTACACCGACGTCAAGTATGAGACGATACCCGCAGGCACCTATACGTCGGGCACCGGCGATTTCAACTACTACACCGGCGGCAGGTCGTACATAGTCGATGCGGAGTCGGGTACGCACTACAATATCAATAACGGTGATGTCGAGATTACCGAGAGCGGCGTCTCTGCCAAACTCATCACCGCCGACAACAACGCATGGTCATTCACCTACTCGGGAACGATCAGCGAAACGTCTCACGCCTATCCCTACGACTCGCTGACGTACGACTTTACCAACGACAGTTTCGGAAGCGGGACGGTCGCCATCGACCACAACGGCACGCTCTTCTACGGCGGTTACAACAACGGCTGGCGTTTCCGTCTGATGGAGAAAGAGGCAAGTTCGCACTACGTCCAGATCGTGGTATGGACGGAGGAGACCGACAAACTCGCCGACACCTATCCGCTTAACAACGGCTTCTGCGCCAAAGGCACCATCAATATCATGGGCTACGGAACGACCTCGCTCTACTATGGAGGCTCGAACGTCTATTTCAATGGCGGTACTGAATTCAAGACGCCGGGTTTCAACCGCGAAGGCAATACGGTTACGGTAGGCTTCCAGGGCACGTTCAACGCCAACGGTTCGGAATCCGTATCGGAGATAGGCGAATCGCGTACCGTGCCGATCACCTACAACTTGGACGTTACCGGTTTCGCATTCACCGTCAACAGCGAAGCCGGAGCATAAACGACCCTTTGCAACCGGCTGCCCGCACAGCCGTAAAACCAAGGCAGGTCAGGAACAAAAGTTCCTGACCTGCCTTGGTTTTACGCCCCCCCCCAATTCCACGACGATGAACCTCTTCCTGCGCGAACTCATCGACCGTTTCAAGACAGCCCACCAGCAAAACCCCGAGACCTGTGCCGGCATCGTATCAGTCGATATACCGCGTGCATGGTGGACATATTGGACTCCGCTGGAAACCGACATCGTAAAGAATCTTTACATGATACAGTGGCAGGACTACGACCAGTGCGACAGCCAATCCGCCCTCAACTCTTTTGTCGTCGGCATAATAAGCAATAACAGCGGCGCGTACCGCTGCGTTCCGACGAAGCAGGTGGAATTGCCCGACTCGGTAGTGATCCCCGCAGAACAGGTCTATGCCCGTTTCGGCGACGTGGATTACAGAAATGAGTGCAGGATTCTATCTTACGGGCAGCACGGCAAGTCCGGCCCATCTCGCCCTGTATGACGGCGCATTCATAACAAGCAAGATTGAATATGTAATCCCGCAACTCGGAACGCGTGGCACGGCG
>CANQJI010000145.1 GCA_947624205.1 uncultured Akkermansia sp.
TTATGTCGAGGAATTCCGTTGAGGTTTTCCCTCTCACTTCTCAGATTATACCACCTCGGGTTAATAGTGTACGATTTTCGATGTACAACATGCACGACGGCCCCGATGAGGGCGCACGCGCAGCGGGCGGTAAGTGCGGATGGACAACGCGCTGCGTTGCCCCGACAGGGGCGAACCGCCGATGGGGCGGCGGTGAGTCAATTTGGGAAAGTTCCCGCGCTCGCGCGAATTTTGCGAAGAACGCTTGTCGTCATGATTCCTGATGCGTATAAACGAAGTGGCAGTCAACAAGAGCATTTTCTCCACTCTCAAATGCGTTTGCCGTAGATCATGGGACGCATTTATCCCAGGGTGACCGTCAATTTTGAGGCATTACAGACTATGCAATGAGGTTCAGGTGTGGTATACTGGCGGGGTAGAGTATGAAAACACGAAATGCTTTATCTATTTGCTCGGTCATGACTGCGCTGGTTATGTTCTGCGGTGCGGCTTCGGCTGCGCAGAGCGGCGATTTTGCTGCTTTGAAGGCTCACTGGAGCTTTGACGAAGGTCGCGATTGGCACCATATGTCGATGCCGTATAAGTATGATGGAGCAAAAGCCTCTGAACTAACCGGCAAGGCTGATGATATGCTGCTGAATGAGAGTCAGCAGGCCGATAATGAGGCCTGGGTATCGGGTCGTCAGCGTTCCGGTGTTGGCCCAGGGCGTGTGCTCACCACAACGAAGGAGCTGCCGTGTCTGAATGGATCGGTGACTTTATCCTACTGGACCCGCCTGTACGGTGAACCGAACAAGCGCGGTGTTATTGGCTCCACCTCCTCCACCCTGTGGGGCGTCATGAATGCAAAAGGGCAGATCGGCATGCGAGTCAAGGGCAAAAACATTGTTTTTTCTCCCACTGCCATCACGGATACGGATTGGCACCACGTGGTCTTTACACGCGAGGAGGAAACGGGGAAGGTTGTTCTGTACTTAGATGGTAAAGAAGTAGCCACCGGCACCACACCCGCAGGCAAACTCCCCGGCAAGTTTACCGACATTGCCACCGGCAATGCAGCATTGGACCAAATTCATATTTTCGACAAGCCTGTATCCGCTAAAACTGTTGCCGCATTGTACGACAACCACGCTCCCCAGGTGTTCGACCAAACTCATTTGGTAGAGAAATCCAAGCCCTCCATAACGGGCAGCATTCTGCACCAATTTACGTACGATGTGGACCAGGATAAGCTACGCGTGGCCGGCTATTCCCAGCCCAAGGGGGGCAAGGTAAAAAGCAACGACGATGGCACCTTCACCTTCACTCCCGGCAAAGCCTTCAAGAAAAAAGGTAAAACATCTTTTGATGTCATTGTAACAGATGATCGCGGTGGCTACACCAAAGCTACTATGTATCTGCAGGACAGCCGCTACCGGGTCGCTCCACCCGTGTGTACGTTCCGCTACTTCGGCGCCCTGCCGGAGATTCCCGCCGCTAACGGCAAGCGGATGAAGCACCGCAACCCCATGGTCATTAAAACGTGTGGTAAACGATCCGATTTGCTTGTTCAAGCAGATTCCCGACTGTGGTACATCGTGAACGAATCCAAGCCCGGCAAGATTCTCTTCTCCAAACCGCAGATGCTGCGTACAACCGCGCAGACCGAATTTGAGACAGACGGTGCTGCGGTGCTTGATGGTAACAAACTCATTATTCGCAAACCTGATGGTTCCTTGTCTATGGCCTCAGTTGTTGGTGAAGACGAATTCGCTTTGGAGATTGGTGACGCCGTCACTGATACCACCGGCGCAGTCATGAAGCTTCCTGTTCGGCACTTTGTGCTGGTGGACTATGACCACGACGGAACCCCGGATATTGTAGCCGGATTCAACGATGGGCTCTATTATTTCAAGGGTAAGGCAACGTACACCAAAACTTCCGACGGCACCAAGGAGATGGTAAGCATCAGCTTTGCCCCGGAGAAACAGCTCGTGCACCTGGGCGTCTACTGCATCGCCCCCGGCGTGGGTGATATCAATAGCGACGGGCGCACCGACCTCCTGTACGGCATTAACTGGGGCTCGCTTCACGTGTGGGTGAACGAACTCGCCAAAGCCACCATTTCCGACGGTACCTTCATGGAGCTTGAGCTGGAGAACCCTCCACACGAGAAGTTTTTGCGCAACCTTGACGGTGCCCACCTGGCCGTGGCAGATTTTGACAGCGACGGAACGCCGGACATGATCCTGGGTGGCAATGCCAACAGTGATCTGGTAAGCGCTTTGGGCGTGAATCCCGACACATCGGCAGGTAACTTGGCTCTTATCGAAAAGGAGCTCTACAAGGGCCATGAAAAAGACCTTGGCAAGGTGCTCGAAGCTGATGGGCAGAAAGGTCTCAAACGCTATCGCCAGCTGATGGCCGACTGGATTCGCTGGGCTGTGGCACAAAACACTCCCGCCAAACGCCAAGCCGCCTGGAATATGCTCGCCGCCCACGTGAAGAAGTACCCCTTCTTACAGCGCCGCGTGCTTCAAGACGCCTGGGTGAAGAAGGAAAATGGCGAAGTCACCAGCTATGGCAATATGCACCATGTTCCCGGTATCTTCGCCATGAACTGGGTTGTGCTTCACCGCCTGCTGCCGGATTCCGCCAGTCACCGCAAGGCTGTGGCCGATGCTCTGGGCATGACTGGGTTGGACCGTGAGGTTTATCTGGACAGTGGCATGCCGTTGGCAGACAACAACCGCTGCTCCGAGGGGCAGCTGCGCGCAATAAGAGATTTGCTGCGCCACCACGCTCCCATCCTTTTCCCGGATGACCACATCTCCATCGATCAGAACTACGGGGACGGTCGAGATGCGATGTGCTACGTCTTTGAGTCCAACAAGAACACCTTCAGCTCGGCCGTAGGTAGCAACGTTGCAGAAATGAACGGCGACATGGTTAAATTGACGGAGGAATGCTTCGGGGCTAAGGGCGCTGCGAATGGTGACTACTTCACCTTTGTGCTCAGCCACGAGGTGTGCCACTCGCTGGATGGCTACGTGAACAAACGCACCGCTAATGACCTGAAACGCCGATGGGGCGACCAGAATTTCTACGCTGCTACCAATGCCGGCACCAACTCCGACATCGTAGCCAACGAAACGGGCTGGTGGGATCTCAACCTCACCAAGGTGCGCTTTAAGGAGCGCGGTCTGTGGGATGGTAAGAATGAAACCTGGGATGACTCTTGGAAGGCGTATTGGCAGAAGTGCCCCTACCGCACCAAAGTGTTCATGCGCGGTGATATTGATTGGTTCCTCGGCGCTCAGCAAGAAACCTTTGCTACTCAGGCAAATCACCACTGGGCCCGTTCTGAAGCTCGCCTCATTGGTGCCATTCTGCGCTACCTGCAGGGCTACAAATCCAATATCAACGAGGTTGTCTTCTTTCTGGATGTCCTCTCTGCCGGCCAGAACAAACTGCCCATGTTTCATCCCTGGGCCTCGGGCGAACCCCCGATTGTGAACTTCAACGTGGAATACGCCTGGCTCACCCGCAACGACAAGGGCTACATCACTGATATCCGCATCGGCAACCGCCACTACGGCTTCGAGGTAGATGAACAAGGCCGCGTCATTGGTCTGCGCACCTATCCCTTCGCCGACAAGATTCAGGCCGCTGCTAAAAATTGATAGCTGCTCATCCTGAGCACCACCAACGGTTCCCCCGGTCCATCCACCCGAGGCAAACGCATATTTTCAATGTTATTGAGGGTTAGTGATTCATGGTCAGGGAAATGGAGGTGATCATCTCTTTTCAAAAGAGATAAACTTCCCCGTACCTCTTCGTCATGATGTATATCGTTCGGTGGCGGAGTGCAGGGCAAACGCATTAGGAAATGCGTTTACCTAAGTCAACTATAATAATTAAGGTGGGCGAATTTTTATTTTACACTAAGGAAGGTCAGCATGGCTCCGCTTATGG
>CANQJI010000146.1 GCA_947624205.1 uncultured Akkermansia sp.
GTTATGCTAAAGGAGGATTTGCAGGATGTCAACTTTAATTTTGCAACTAACGAGGAGGAAAGTGATTTTTCGTCGAGTGTGCGCAATCTTGCGGCGGTGCATACGCTGAGTGTGGAGAAGTTTTTGGCGGCGGGGAGGATGGGGGGTATGCCGTTGCCGAGTGTGGCGATAACAAGGCTGGATAGGCCGTATGGTATGATATATGGTGTAGATAAGATTGTGCTGGTGGGGAGGCCGGAGATGGTGGATCCGGCGCGTGGGGCGCATGTGTGGAGTAAGGATGCGTGGACGGGGTTGTTCCCGAATGTGACGAGGAAGTTGACGAAGGCGGGGAGGGATGCGATGCGGGATTTGTATTACAAGATGGGGCGGTATGATTTGAAGTCTGATGCTTACGACGGGAGGAGGTTGGCTTATTATAGGGATAAGTTTTATGATGCGTGGCAGAAGGGGGAGACGCCGGGGGATATGATGGCGTGGTGGAGGAGTGAGGATGGACACTATATTGCCAGGATGCTTTTTGGGATGGAGAGGACGGGCTGGAATGGCGCGTTGAATGAGGCGTTTGCTTATGCGCATACGCATGATGAGGAGTTTAAGGAGTGGCTGGATGAGGTGGAGGGGAAGTGGTTTGGCAAGCTGATGATTGAGGGGACGAGGAAGGAGGCGACGCTGGAGAATGTGACGGCGTGGATGCTGAAGAATAAGAAGAGGAATGGGGAGAGGAATATCGGTGTATCGTTTGGTACGGGGAATGCGCGGGCGGCTGTGGCGCAGAGGTTGGGGAGTATGGAGGAGGTGAAGGCGCGGCGGGAGATGCTGACGGATAGTGAGAGCAGCGACAAGGAGAAGGGGGAGAATGATGATATGATTGAGCATGTTTTTGACATGTTCTTCAGGATGCCGCACGCGGAGGGTGAGGAGGCTGTGGAGAAGATGCAGGAGAGGGCGCAGAGGTATTTTGAGGCGTTGGGGAGGGTGAAGGGCGAGCCGACGGAGGAGAAGGTGGAGAAGGAGTTGCGCAAGGCGTTTGCGAATGATGAGCAGATGACGAAAATGGGGGTGTTTGTGACGCAGGGGGTGCTTGTGCTTAAGTATTTGCGAGAGGAGGCTGAGGATTATTTGGAGGCTGTGCCGCAGAGGGCGGTGAGGATGGATGAGTGGGTGTATGCGGTGATGAGTAAAGGGGCGTCGCAGAAGGAGGAGGTGCAGAGGGTGTGCCGTGAGAATGGGATAACGCCGATTGTGGTGGGTGCTAGCGGGAAGGAGCGCGCGCTGGGGGATTTGATTGATGACGCGGAGGTGTCGTTTAGTGTGAGGAATTTGGCGGCGGTGCATACGCTGAGTGTGGATGCTTTTTTGAAGGCGGCGAAGTTGGGCGGGATGCCGCTGCCGAGTGTGGCGGTGACGAGGCTGGACAGGCCGTATAAGTGGGGTGAGAAGGATGATAGTATTGCGCTGGTGGGGAGGCCGGAGATGGTGAATCCTGAGCTTGGGGCGCTGGTGTATGGGAGGGATGCGTGGACGAGTGTTTTCCCGCATATTGATTATTTGTATGATGTAAAGAGGGATGCGGCGGAGAGGCTTTTGGCGGAGGTGCGGGAGGTTGAGAGGCTGTATGAGGGGGAGGATAAGTGGGCGGCTGGGAGGTTTGAGCTTGATGGGCTTGTGAAGGGTTTGGAGGGGCTTTTGGCGGAGGGACGCGGGAAGGGGTATAATGATGGAGGCGGGACGGCGGATTATTTTTTGAGTGCAGGGAATTTGACTGTGCTTGATGCGTACCGGCAGGGGGCGCGGAGTGCGGAGGAGATAGGGGAGTTTGTGAAGAGGAATAAGTATGGGGAGGCGGCGAGGGAGTTTGCGCGCGGGGTGAATGAGCAGATTATGGGGGAGAGGAAGGAGTATTTTAATGAGAGGGGGACGTATGTGCCAGCGACGCTGGAGAATGTGACGGAGTATATGCGTGGGAGGAAGGTGCGGGCGGCTCAGCTGGGGCGCACGCCGTATGTTGCTTTTTTGGCGCAGAGGTTTGATACGATGGAGGAGGTGCGTGGGCAGCGGGAGAGGATAGGAGGGAAGGATGAGACGGAGAGGATTGAGGGGGAGGTGGAGGAGTGGCTTGAGGAGAGCTGTAAGAGGTATGGGTTGAAGGGGTATAGTAAGAAGGAGTGGTCGTTTATTTTGAGCCGGATGGCGGATGTAAAGGAGGTGACGGAGGAGGCGATTGTTGCGGCGTTGCAGGATGTGAGCCGTGAGCATGCGTGGGGTGTTTCCGGTGTGGTTGATTTGCGTGATTTTGGGAGGAGTGGGGCGCTGGATGAGGGGTCGTATTTTTTGGAGAGGGGGGCGGCGATTTTGAAGGAGTTGCGAGCGGCGCAGACGGATTATCTGGAGGCGGTGCCGAGGCGGGCGGTGCGGATGGATGAGTGGGCGTATGCGATTTATACGTCGAGGCTGAGGAATAAGGAGGAGGTGAGGCGTGTGTGCCGTGAGAATGGGATTGTGCCGATTGAGTATAAAGCTTCACAGGATACGCGGGATTTTGAGGCGATGATGGGGATGTTTTTCGGTATGCAGCCGGAGGTGCAGAGGAAGGAGGAGGCGGGGGATGAGGAGGGTTTGCCGGAGAGCCGTGAGGTGGTTTTGCGTGATTTGATTGATAACGCGGAGGTGTCGTTTAGTGTGAGGAATTTGGCGGCGGTGCATACGTTGAGTTATGAGAAGTTTTTGGCGGCGGGGAAGATGGGCGGGATGCCGTTGCCGAGTGTGGCGATAACAAGGCTGGATAGGCCGTATCGGTGGGGCAATGAGGATAAGGATGTGACGCTGGTGGGGCGGCCGGAGATGGTGGACCCGGAGAAGGGGACGCAGGTGTATGAGCGGGATGCGTGGACGGGGAGTATTCCGAAGGGGGCTGTTGAGGAGAGGAATGGGAGGATGGTGGTGAATTTGGGTTGGGGTAATTATGAGGAGGCGACGCCTGAGAGGCTTGCGGAGTTGATGGAGGGGAGGAAGAGGAGAGGGTTTGAGGCGACTTCGAATTGGGTGGATCCGAAGGAGGCGGCGCGGGCGTATTTGGCGAGGAGGTTGCGGAGTATGGATGAGGTGAAGGGGATGCGCGAGAGGTTGTCGGATGAGGAGGAGAGGGTGGTGGATGATGAGGAGATTGAGGAGTGGATGGAGTCTGTGAGTGAGCTTGGGCTTACGGAGCAGGATTGGCAGTCGATTTTCGAGGCGTTGGCGGATTTGGATGAGGTGACGGAGGAGAGTGTGAGGGAGGCGATTATGAGGTGGGAGCCGGAGGGGGATGATTTTGTGGAGTTGTGGGATTTGAAGGAGAGTGATGCGATGAAGGAGGGGAGTGAGTTTTTGCAGGGTGCGGTGCGTGTTATTAGCGGGCTGCGGGAGGAGGTGCGGGATTATTTGGAGGCTGTGCCGCAGAGGGCGGTGGGGATGAATGAGTGGGCGTATGCGCTGTTTTCGGAGAAGATACCGGAGAAGGCTGAGGTGCGGCGTGTGTGTTTGGAGAATGGGATAGTGCCGGTGGAGTATAAGGAGGATGCGAGGGATGAGGCGCTGGGGGATTTGATTGATGATGGGGAGGTGTCGTTTAGTGTGATAGGGGAGCATGCGCGGACGTGGGGGAGGTATAAGGGGAGGGCTTTTGCGGGGAGGGATGATGGGAGGATGCGGGCGGAGATTGATGCGAGTAGGGCGCGGCTGACGGGGAAGGTGGCGTGGGGTGATGATTTGGCGCGGGAGCTGGAGGGGGATTTGGCGAAGTTGTATGATATTTTCCATGACGATGGGAAGCGTGACGAGGTGCGGGCGGCGATAGGGCATACGGAGGAGGCGACGGGGGAGGGTTTGCTGAAGTTGGC
>CANQJI010000147.1 GCA_947624205.1 uncultured Akkermansia sp.
ACGATTATCGATTTCGTCCTCGTTCACTTCCGGTTTCACATACAACGGGATACTAAGAGAGAAATTGTTATCAGCTATATCCTGAATGGTTGCAATCCTTGCGAAGTCGCCATCGTTACAGTAGTTTTCATAAGCTGTTGCGATTCGCTGAATGTGTCGGTCTTCAAGATAGCTCTGTGCGTTCTTACGCTCAACTTCGTTTACAGCGTTAATGAAGAGCACCTGTCCGCGTCGCTCTGGTCTTTTTGTCATACGGCAGATCATGATACAGGCCTCCATCGGGGAGTTGTAGAACAGGTTCGGTCCAAGACCGATAACGCATTCCACTCGGTCGCTGCGGACCAGCCGCTCACGCATTGCACTTTCTTCGTTGCGGAAAAGAACTCCATGCGGGAGCAGGATAGCGCATCGACCGGTATCCGCTTTGAGGCTTGCGATGATGTGTTGCAGGAACGCATAGTCGGCACGTCCCTGTGGGGGAACGCCTAAGAAGTTTCGACCGTATTTGTCACTCTCAAAAGCAGCACGATCCCACTGGCTAATGGAGTACGGGGGATTGGCCAGAACAAGGTCAAACTGCTGTAACCGTCCATGTTCAATGAATGCGGGAGAGGCAAGCGTGTCGCCATTGACGATGCTAAAGTCCTTAACACCATGCAAGAACAAGTTCATCTTGCCAATTGCTGATGTCAGAGCATTGATCTCTTGTCCGTAGACCGCCACATTTCGCCATTCCTTGCCTTGTGCCTTCAAGTATGCAATGGCTGAAATGAGCATACCGGCACTTCCGCAGGTTGGATCGTATATGGACTCTCCGGGTTCAGGCTTCAACATTTCAGTCATCAGATGTACAACGGTACGATTGGTATAGAACTCCTGTGCCGTGTGCCCACTGTCATCTGCGAATTTCTTAATTAGGTACTCATATCCCTGACCGAGCTCATCCTCTGGGCAGTTGGCAATGGACAGGGTTTTTGTGCTGAAATGCTCAAGTAGGTCTTTCAGAAGTCTGTCGGGAAGACGGTTCTTATTGGTCCAAGCTCCGTCACCGAAGATACCCTGCAGTTTATCAGAGTTCGCATTCTCAACCTTCCTGAATGCCTCAACGATAGCTACGCCGACATTTTCAGAAACGGCACGAACATCATTCCAGTGATACCCCTTTGGAACGATGAATGTGTGGATTTCATCCTCGTCGAATTCGGCTGCGTCATCACCATACTCTTCAATGGCCGCTGCAGTTTCCTCATCGTACACATCGCAGATGCGCTTGAAGAAGAGAAGCGGGAAAATGTACTGCTTATAGGCACCGGCATCAATGTTGGTTCTGAGCAGAACAGCAGAGTTCCAAAGATAAGATTGCAGTTCTTCAATGGTTATTCTCTTACTCACTGATGTAGCCTCCCTTCAACAGCAGCTCTCTCATCCGGGTTTCAGCCTTGATCATTTCGTCATAGGCCTCGAAGTAATGTCTGCGGATTTCTTCCGGAGAAACTGTTTTCTGTTCCTTCTTTTCGATATAATTGTTGATTGCCAAAGAATAGTTCCTCTCTCTAATATCGGTAATCGGGACGATCTTAACCTTTTCAATCACGTCCTCATAGGCGGTATAGTAATCGAAAACAGTCTGGATATCGGCTTCCGTCATGATGTTCTGCGCTCTTTGCGGAGTGTAGATGCCGGAACCGTCGATCATGCAGATACGGCCTCTATGAGATACGGCCTTGTTGTTGTTTAGGAAAAGGATACAAGCGGATACTCCGGTCGAGTAAAAGACTCCGCTGGCCATTGTGATGATAGCTTCCAGTTTATCCGACTCAACGAGCTGTCTCCGGATTTCTCCCTCCTTGCCGCTCCTGAACAAGACTCCTTGTGGTAATACAACAGCGCAGCGCCCGGTCTTCGGATTCATCGACTTAACCATGTGCTGCAGCCATGCAAAGTCGCCGTTGGAATCAGTCGGGCATCCCCAGATGTTACGGCCGTAGATGTCGCTGCTGAATTGTTCGGAGCCCCAGTTCTTCAGAGAGAAGGGAGGATTCGCTACCACACAATCAAAGGTTTGCAGAGAGCCTCTTTCCAGATAATTTGGTGAGCGGAGTGTATCTCCCTGTGTAACCCTGAAGTCTTTAGCTCCGTGCAAGAACAGGTTCATTCGTGCAATTGCAGAGGTTGCGAGGTTTTTCTCCTGACCGTAGATGCGGCCATATGTGAGTTTATCGCCATGCATGAATCGAATGGCCTCGATTAGCATCCCGCCCGTTCCACATGCTGGATCGTACACGGTTTCGCCAGCTTTGGGAGCCAGCAACATAATGAGCAGTTTCACGATAGAACGAGGGGTGTAAAACTCGCCAGCATTTTTCTTTGACAGGTCTGCGAACTTCTTGATCAGGAATTCATAGCTGTCGCCCATGACATCGGCAGAGTAATTGTTGTTGCCAACCTTGAGCTTGGACATATGCTCGATCAGGTCCTTTAGTCTTTCGTCTGAAAGTTTTGTCTTGTCCGTCCAGTTCGCATCATCGAAGCTGCTGAACACGCCACTAAGGGTATCTGGATTTGCCCGCTCGATACCATTCATTGCGCTAACGATAGCAACTCCGACGTTTTCGCTTGCCTCACGAACATCCTGCCAGTGACATCCATCCGGGATGACAAAGCGATGGTTTTCAGCGAAGCTCGCATATTCCTCATCGCCACCGGATTCCTCAAGGGCTACCTGCGTTTCTTCGTCATAGACATCGGAGAGCCTTTTGAAGAACAGAATCGGTGTCACATAGCTCTTGTACTCGTCCTGATTGATAGGACCACGCAAAATGTTGCAGGCCTCAAACAGGTGGGAAAAGAGCTTCTGACTTGTCGTTTCTTCAGAATGGGTTGTACTGGCATCAAGTTCGAGATCGGCAACATCCATAGCTGATTCCATCATCTCTGCACGACCTCCCATTTTTACTTTCTTACCGGTGGATGGGGCAATACCCACGCTACCGGTTTCGTTCTTTTTCTCGATTTTTGCTGGATACCGGTTTTCAAATTCCAACAGGATTTTAAGGAGTCTCTCATCCAAGAAGGTAAGAGCATGCTTCCTTATGCTGGTCGGCACACCGTAGTAGGCTTCGGCAACAGAACCGGTAATCGCAGCAAGTGTATCGCTGTCGCCGCCGATTGATATGGCATTTCTTATGGCATCCTCGAAGCTGGTCGATTCAAAGAAAGCCTCCAATGCCTGCGGGACGGTATCCTGACAGGTCTCGTTGAACCGATAGGTCTCACGGATACTGTCAAGGGTAAAGCCCAGCGGATAGTAGTTCTTTATAATGTAGTCCTGTATCTCAATCAGGCTCTTTCCGGTCCGGGCAAGGAACACAGCTACAGCGGTAGCTTCGGCTCCTTTCAGGCCCTCTGGATGGTTATGGGTCACTTCGGTAACAGCTTTTGATAGCTGCTTGACTTCATCAAGGGTTCTTCCAACGTAACCGCACCCGCTGACCCTCATTGCGGCCCCATTGCCATAGCTGTTATAAGGCTTTGGATTGTCAGAGTACATCCAGCGTCGGAATGATCCGCCGTATCCGCAGTGAGGAAAAGGACGTCCAACACTTTGCATGGAGCGTACAGCCTGTTTGCTCAGGTCACTGTAGTCTGATTTACATCTCATGAGGGCATCGCAGACGGCCAAAGACATCACGGAGTCGTCGGTGAAGAAGCATTTGTGCGTGAGCAGGTCAAAATCCTTTGAACGGTGGTTATCCCATTCGAAGCGTGATCCGACGATGTCACCAATTATTGCACCAATCATCTAAAAACCTC
>CANQJI010000148.1 GCA_947624205.1 uncultured Akkermansia sp.
TAGAAGTTGAACTTGAAGCCCACTGTGGCATTGAAGTCGAAGAAAGAGGAGCGCAGTTCCGCTCCGGCATCCAGGAAGAACTCTGCCCTGTTCTCCAGCGGTATGCTCAGTCCTGCTCCAATCTCTATGCCCACTCGTCCCTCCGATGCACTCACCACCCCCGTGCTGTAGCCGCTCGTATCCGCCTGCAGTCCCACATTTGACTCCCCTTTCTCGTCCCCGGCGTAGAACTTCACCAGCGCTCTCATCTCCAGCAGGCTCGCCCGGTTGTACACGCTCTCTCCCACTACCATCTGCATCCGCGCTCCCAGCCCAAGCTCTACCACCGAGTAACTCCCGGGATCCACTCGCAAGCCCGCCGTGCTCCCCTCTTCCTCGTACGAGCTCAGACTCGCATTGTGCCACTGCAGGTTGAACACAGGCTGGAGTACCGTCGTCTGATCCGCATTCATCGCAAACGCGTACCCCAACTCATACATCAATCCGAAGGAGGTCCCGTTCGTGCTCCCGCTCGTGCCGTAGCCTTTTGCCACATCCTCATCCGTCCAGTTCACGCGGCGATTCATCTTCGCATTCGTGAAGCCAACACTCGCGATGAACGTGTGCCGCCAGGATCGTCTCTGCGTCACGGCAAACGCATTGATGTACGCCGTCGTCAGATCCGCATCCATGTGATCCACCGCATCACTCGTCACGTTCTGGTACATGGCTGAAAGCGCCAGTCCGACCGTGCTGCGCGTGCTGATGTTGTGCGCGATGCCCAGCGTCCCGCCGTAAGCATTGCTCTCGTAGCCGGGCAGCAGATCTTCCCCGTTGCGCTTGATGTAGGAGGTCTCTGCATTCACCCAGAAGCTCGTGTGCGAGAGGTGTTCGTACTCGTAGTGATCATCCATGCCCATGGACGTGGTACGGTTGCGGATGCCTCGCAGGTTGCGCTGCATGTCCGCTCCCAGAGCCGGCGCCAGCACGGATGTGCTCGCCCCTGCCACGGCTGATAGCAACTTGTTTCCCGCTGCACTCTTTCTCGGCTGTTCGTTGAGATTGTTCAGACCGAACATGTTGTTGAGCGCCTGCATCACGTCGCCGATGTCTCCCTTGAGGATGATTCCCTGTGTATTGCCGAAAATGGGACCGAAGAGGTTTGCTCCGGCCGTGGCGTTAGCGCCATTCGCAAGGGGCTTGTACTTGTTGGTCTTGTCGAGGTCGCCCTCAATGTAGATCTCGCCGTTCTCGTAGATGTGGATGCTCGCATTTTTAACATTGAAGACGTTCCGGAGCCTGGCACCGGCGTTCTCAGTGTAATTGACGTCACCACCCGCATAACCCTCAATTTTTCCAACGTATTGCTTCACTTTGTCCTCTCCGGACTCTTTCAGGCCGGCGCTGCCGTTATCCTGCCCCACCTCCAGCGAGAATCCTCCCGCCTTTGTTCCCTCAACAATAAATTCTTGGAAAGAAAAGCCCTTGTCGCTTCCGGGCTTGAGCGTGTTGGCATCCAGATCCAGCAGGAAAGCGCTATGCGAACCTTCCTTCAGAGTCACCGTCCCCATCTTGAGGGTGTTCCCCCCGTTGGAAAGGCAGAACTCTACCTTCGACCCGGCTCCTGCCGTCACATTCCACTCCTTGGTGGCTACGACCCCGTCGAAGCGTTGGATATACTTCCCGCCGTCGCCGATGGTCATCGTCCCCGAATAACTCGCCAGGTCGCCGGTGAAGATATGGTCGTGCCCGGAAAGGCTGAAGGAAATGTCCTTCTCCGCCTCGAGTCTGCCGCTGCCGGAAAGCCCGCTGAGAAGCCATTCGGCAGCCTCGCCGCCTCCCACATCTGCCTTCAGCACCGATGATCCATCCTGTAGATTGAGAGCCACGTTCTGAAGACTCACTCCCTTTTCCATGCTCACATTCCCCTTGACACTCACCGTGCCCGCCAGCTGGCGCGTCTTCTCCTCTCCCTCTCCACTCTTATCCCACGGCTGCTCACTCAAATTGCCGATGAGAATCCCATCCTTCACCGTCGTCCCTCCCCGCAGCGTCAGCTTGCTATCCCCACTCAACAGAATGTGTTCCTCCCCTTCGTGAAGTTTATTATCCTTTCCAATCTCCTCTTTTGTGAGGTCTTCCCATTTCACATTCTGCTCAGCATCCTGCTCAATAACGCCATTAGCGCCCCCCACTTCCACAGATCCTCCGTTGGTGATCAGCATCTGCGAAGTGCGCTGTTCAGCGAACTTGATGCTATTCCCAAGCTCGGCGTTCCCGCGCACCTCCAGCACGCCACTCTGCATGAGCAACTCTCCGCGAGAAAGGTTCAGAGCACCGGTGACGACGGTTTTGGACGTGGTGTCCGCCGTTACCAGATCCGCCTCCTTATCATCATTCACAGAATTACCGGGCGGCACAACCAGTACGTGCCGAATGGCCAGGTCCGCATCCGTGACCTCAATAGTCCCCTGGAAGAGGGAGAGTTTCTCCACTGCAACGCCCAGCGTCTTACTCACCTCCTCTCTCTTATCTTCCTCAATGCGATTGCTGATGGTGACCAGCGAACGCTTCGCGGGATTGTTGTAATTTGCTTCATCCCCCGTAATCACGAGCCTGCCGCTCCTCGTCCCGACGAGGTTCGGCAAAACTAACCCGCGCCTGTACTTGCTGTCTCGCGCCACGCCCAGGTTGATCTTCGTTTCCTCATCCACATACACCGCTCGTGCACCCGCCGTGCTCTCATAAGGATTAGCGTCCGGGTTCCATCCCCAGGTGTTGTCACTCGTGTTGTCCCTGGAGCTCTTGTAAATAGTGCTCGAAGTGACTTCACTCGTCACCGTCAGCCATCCCTTCCCATAACCCTCCGCCTCGAAACCGTCGAAGTCCAGACCCACACCGCGCAGCATCGCATCGTAGTAGGTCAGGCTGATCTTCTTTCTCCAGTCAGATATTGCCTTGTTCGACAGATGGTAATGTATATCCTTGAAATCTTCCCCTGTCAGATCATTCCCCAATTCCAGCGTCAGTGTACCATCTTTCCCATTTGCCCCCTCATTGAAGGTGAGCTCCCCGCTGCTGTCACTAGTGAAATTGAACAGCGCCGGCGCATCCTTTGCCATATCCCCCATCACCGAGAGCGTGATCACAGCATCGTTGCTGATGTTGAGACGGTAGAGGTTTGTGAGGCTGCCATATCGATTCCCTTGCACGATGCCCTGGTACCCGTCGGGACCGGTGGTGCCAAGAGCAATGGCCCCGGAGCGTCCGAAGCCTCCCATGTCGTACGTGGCGTGCTCTTCCTCCCCGGTAAACTGGATCGTGATAGCGCTCACAAAATTCTGCGCGTTTCTCAGATGCCCTCCGTCCTTCATCCGTACGTCGAAGGGAGCCTTGTTCCCATTGAGATTCAGCCGGTCATTCTTGCACAGAACAAAGACTGTCCCGTCCCCCGACTGAATGATCACCATATCGTGTATCACTGAGATGTTCAATCCGTTTTTCGGGCGTTTGTCGGCGTCCTCTCCCCACACATAGAGCGCGCTGTATTGATCCAGCTCAATGACGCCGTTCATCTCATGTTCGCCCATATCACAGATCGTGATCTCGTCGTCCACTTTTTCTCCCAACTCAAGTTTCGCGTAGTTTTCCCGCGGCATACTGGGCGCCCCGGATGGAGTGCTGTTCACTTGTCCCCTGACCACAATGCGTCCTCCGCCGGACATGTCAATGCTCTCCTGAATCTTCAGTCTGATACCGGTGTTAACACGAACCTCCGAGACTACTTTCGATCCACTGTCAGACATAACCAGTTCCTGAATATAC
>CANQJI010000149.1 GCA_947624205.1 uncultured Akkermansia sp.
GGCATCAAACTTTCGGAGAATCCTTTTTCCCCGTTTTTTACGTCCCTTCGGTGACTTTATTTTTGAGGCAATGCGGTCCGATTGCGTTGCCGTGGAGGCTATGCGCGTTTGCTTGACATGGCGGGGAATGAGAGTAGGATAAAAGCATGCAACTCAACACCCGCGTTCTTGACGAAAAGGGGCTACAGATTCTTCCGGCTCCGCAGCCTGTCGGTTCTTACGTGCAATGCATTCGCTCCGGCAACATGCTACACCTCTCCGGCGGTATCTCGGTGAATGGAGAGAGTGCGTATTACGGCAAGCTTGGACGCGATCTCACTGTGGAGGAAGGGCAGAAAGCTGCCGCTGCCGCTATCTTGAATCGCCTCGCTGTCATCAAAGCCGAGCTTGGAAGTTTCGAACCCGTCACCCGCATTGTTGCGGTAAACGGCTTTGTGAACTGCACGCCGGAGTTTGTTGACCAGGCAAAGGTACTCAACGGAGCTTCGGATCTTTTGGTGGAGCTTTTCGGACCGGCGGCAGCGCATTCCCGCTCGGCTGTCGGGGTGGTGAGCCTCCCGCTCGGAGTGGCTGTTGAGATCAACATGATCGTCGAATTTGATCCCTCCCTCCTCTGATTCTTCTTCCCGCTATGGCCACTGTTGTTTTGGGTATCTGTGGTTCCATCGCGGCTTACAAGGCGGCGGATGTTGCTTCCTCTTTGGTGAAAGCAGGGCACGTGGTGCATTGCGTTTGCACTCCGGCGGCCTTGAAGTTTGTGACGCCGCTGACGCTGCATACACTCTCGCACAATCCGGTCATCTCCACCATGGATGACGAGATGGAAAATTGGGTGCCGGCGCACATAGCGTTGGCGCAGAAGGCGGATGTGTTGGCCGTCGTGCCGGCGAGCGCCAATACTATGGCGTGCATGGCGCAGGGGATCGCTTCGAATGTGCTCACGAGTCTCTATCTGGCCACGCGGGCGCGGGTGCTTTTCTTCCCCGCCATGAACACGCTGATGTGGGAGCACGAAGCCACGCAGAGGAATGTACAAACCCTCCTTGCGCGCGGACACAGTGTCATCGGTCCGGCAGAGAAGGGGACCCTGGCGTGCGGCTCCGTCGGGAAGGGGTGCCTTGTATCGGTGGAGGAAATCACGGAGGCAATCCTCGCCTGCCTTTAGTGGCCGACTGCTGTAACGGCGTGGCGGAAACTCGCCGCGGGAATCGTTTCGCGCTTGGGAACTTCCTTCCCGGGTATGTGCCATTCAAGCTTCATCTTGCCCGGAGCCGACGCTCCTTGCACGACGGTGATGGTCACCTCGTGTAATCCTTTTTCCAGCGGGATGCCCTTTTTCCCCGTCTTATCGTCCAAGCGTTCCACTGTGTTGGCCGCTGAGGAAACGTCTGCCGTGGCGCCGGGCTTGTAGTTCATGTCTGCATCAATGAGTTGGAAGTTGTGCATTTTGATGTAGGCTTTTGTGCCGGGTGCCTCACTGAGGGTGAGGTAAAAGTGCCAATTCTTATGCTCCTGCGGTACGTCGATGTATCCCTTGAATTCTGTCACGCTGCCGGCGGGAAGCTCCACTTCATTCGGATCGGCCACCACCTTCGATTCAGCATGCGCCGCCTCGCGCAGGGTGTCAAACGCCGGTACCCACGGACAATCCGTCTTCACGGTGCGCATGACCAGTCCCGACTCTGTCTTGCCGGTGGGGGTGTTAGCCGGCACGAGCAGGGAATCGTAGAAGCGGCTTCCGTTGCATGCGTTGTTGCGGCGTCCGGCGCCTGGATCTCGGGCGTAATCGTAGGCTCGTCGGTTCCAGAGCACGCTCTTTTTGAGCTGGGGCTGCAGGGAGGCGTAGCGACTCGCTATGTTCTTCTCTTCGTGCGTGTCGGTGAGGACATCATATATTTCGAAGTCCTCTTCTCCCGTCTTCATGCCGGTGCGAATGGCTTTCAGCCAGCGCGGAGTCCCCTTTTTGCTGCCGGGATCAGCAAAGAAAATGACTTGTTGCTCGCCGCGCGGGCGATCGATTTTGTTTTTTGCAAAATCCGGAAATCTCGGTACCTTGCCGCCGTATGAATACTCAGAATACACGATGCCCTTCTGTTGCTTGCGTCCTTCCCCGCGCAAGGAAGGCATGAGAGATACACCATCGCAGCGCATTGGCGCCGGAACCCCCGCCAAATCGGCAAATGTCGCCATCCAGTCGTGGAATTGTCCGGGACGCGTCACCACGCTTCCCCTCTTCACCAAACCGGGAGCCCACACAAGAGCAGGCACCCGCAGACCCCCCTCCAGGGCATCTCGCTTGATCCCATCCAGCGGACCATAGCTGCGGAAGAAGGATGGATCCTGCACCGGTGCGGGGTGATCCGCCGTGCCGCGCACGGAGCCCTCCTCGTCATGGGGTCCGTTGTCGCTCAGAAAAACAAGGAAAGTTTTCTGCTCAAGTTTGAGATCTCGAATTAGCTGCATGATATCCCCTACGGCATCATCAATGCGAGTGACCATGGTGGCGTGGCGCCGTGCAGACATGAGCTTATTTTCCGGTATGACCGGTTTCTTTTTGCGATCGGCCGGTTCGACGTAGCGGTGTTTCGCGTAATCAGTCCACGCCTCGCGGTACTCGGGATTGATGAAGGTGTCCCAATCCCCTTCAGCTGTGTTGATCATGTGTCCCGGTTCGCCGATCCACTGCACGCCGCCCTTCAGACCTCCCTTTTCGGGGTAGGGAACGGAGGGAACCGCCAGGCGTGCATGCGGCGCAATGAGTGTGAGCGCCAGGAAAAAGGGCTTGCCCGGCGCAGCTTTGTGGGTGTCCACAATCCACTTCTTGGCGCGCGCGGTGAAGAGATCCGTGCTGTAGCAGTTGTCCAACTTGTCGGTGATGACCTCATTGCCATCCCAGACGGCATTCACATGGGTATCGGGATCAACGGAGGGGTCCTCTTTCGGGTAATGACGATGACCTGCGATATGGTTGTTGTACCCGAAGAAATAATCAAAGCCGCGAGTTGTGGGCCAGGCGCCGGATGTCGTCGGGGTTCCGCCGCCTTCCGCTCCGCCGCCAATGCCCCATTTGCCGATGAGTGCCGTGGCATAGCCTGCCTGCTTGAGCACGCTTGCAAGGGTGTGACTGTTTTCCAGAGCCGCATCGAAGCTATTGTTGCGGACGACTTCTGCGTGTCCCTGGTGCACACCGCCGAAGAGAGAAGCCCGTGCCGGCGCGCACACAGGTGCGCTGGTGTAGTGTCGGGTGAGCTGCACTCCTTCATCCGCCAGACGCTTCAATTGGGGCGTCATGATGCTCGGGGTTTTTCTCCTGACGGCGGGGGCTTGATTCCAGCTCAAATCCCCCCATCCCATGTCGTCCACGAGAATCAGGATGATGTTGGGTCGCTCTGCCGCCTGCAGGTAACCGCCCGCGACTGCCAGGGTAAGGAGCAAAAATTGACGCAGCTTCATAACCCCTAACCCCTACCATATAAGCTCTCAGAAATCAAGTAAAAACACCAGGGCAAACGCATTAGGAAATGCATTTGCCTATGTACGATTTACGACGTACGATGTACGATTTGGGGAATTCCCGCGCTTGCACGCGAGTTCGGCAGAGCGGGAGGCAGACAGGGGCTGCCCGATGGCGCCTGGCGGCGCCTATGTACGAGGTATAACACGCAATTCCTCTGCTCGTAATGCCTCAAAAGAAAAAGTCACCGAAGTCCGATGCCTCAAAATAAACGGTCACCCAAGAGCATAGCATTTTC
>CANQJI010000150.1 GCA_947624205.1 uncultured Akkermansia sp.
AAAATGCTATGCTCTTGGGTGACCGTTTATTTTGAGGCATCGGACTTCGGTGACTTTTTCTTTTGAGGCATTACGTTCAGGTGCGTTTGCCGTGTGTTCCGACCAGGGCAACTGCATTTGGGAGAATTCAATCAACAGGGGAAATGCTCTTATTGACTGATATAAATGTTTATACGCATCAAAAATCATGACGACCAGCGCTCATCATGACGATGGCTCTGGGGGAATCTCAGCATCCATTAATGATCCGAAAAAATATGCGCAACGCGCACATTATGAATAAATCGTACATCGTACCTCGTAAATCGTACATAGGCAAACGCATTTCCTAATGCGCTTGCCCTGCTCGTCCAAGCGTTTCATACCCCTCCGAAGTCCAGATGTAATACGCGCACCATAAACGTCTTGCGTTTTCCACGAATTATGCTACACTTCCACACATGCACAGGTTGTTTTTGGTACTGCTGATGGTGTTCATCGGAAGCGCATGCGCACAAGAGGAACTCTGGACCTTGCGGTTGCCGGATACTGCCGGTTTGCCCAGCTATGTGAAGACAACGTGGATGGCTCAAATGGGAGAGAGGCACGGCGGATCTCACCTCGGATTACAAGAGTACACCGTGAATATTCCCATAGCGGACGGTCGCCGCAGCCATGTAGGAAAGTGTTGGATCAACGTTCAGGGAAATGCCACGGTGACCCTGTTGGATGTGGGTGGGGAGTTGGACCTGAGGCGCGACGAGATGTACGTTTTCTCCTTGCCAGTTACTCTCATATACCCACTGCAGAAGAGGGGAGATCGGCGACTCATGTTTACCGTTATTCCCCGCTATGCCGGAGATGCAGATTGCGCAGCACACGCGTGGGATCTGTCGCTTGTGCTGGATTACATGGTACATCGCAATGAGCAACTCACTTACTCCATCGGGCTGGCCGCCTCTCCACGCTTCGCGGAGTACGTTGTTGTTCCCTACATCACTTTCGCCTGGCAAGCAACTCCCGATTGGTTGTTGCGCCTGCGCGGGTACCGATTTGCGGCTCTCTACGCTTGCAGCGATCGCTTACGTATCGGTCCTTCTATCAGCAGCGAAGGCGGCTCATGGATGGTGAGCACTCCCGAGGGACGCCAAATTTTCCGCGTCCGTTCGCTCACGGCTTCAGTCACGGCGGAGTATGTGCTCTCCCCCACAGGCGATAAGAGCAAGGGCATACTTTCCGCGTCCATTGGCTCCACTCTTGCTACCGTAGCGGAGTTTTGTCGTAGAAACTCCAAGCGCGACTCCATTTCCCAGCGCCATTATCATCCGGGACTTATCCTCTCCCTCGAGCTGGATTTCCGTTTCTGACACCACTTACCTGCGTTTTTTCTTCGATCAATGCGGAGAAATATGGCGTAACGCCTCGCGAATAAGTTCCTCTGCCGTAGCGCCAGAATTGGCTTCCACCAACGGAGTGAGCGCTTTTCGAGCTTCTGCCTGCTTGAAGCCCAATGCCACCAGGGCAAGCTCTGCATCAGCAGCGGCTACAGTAGTCACTCCGCTCTGCACGGCCTCCCATGTGGATCCAAGGCCCACTTTATCCTTAAGCTCCAAAACGATGCGTTCTGCAGTCTTCTTCCCCACACCTTTGGCACTCGCAATAGCTCTCACATTCCCCGCCACGACAGCGTCCTTAAACTCGTTCACGCGAATGCCGCTCAGAAGAGCGATCGCCGTGGCGGGACCAATGCCACTTACGCGCTCTACCAGCAAACGAAAAATATCCCTCTCTTCATCCGTCGCAAATCCATAGAGCACTTGCATATTCTCCCTGATGTGAAGATGCGTCTTAAGCTTTATTTTGTCCCCTGGCCGCGGGTTTAATGCATCGTAGGTGGAGAGGGGTACAATCACCTCATACCCCATTCCGTTAACATCCACTACAATACTGTTCGGCAAAGCCTCGGCGACAATTCCACACACGTACGAGATCATGCTTGCCATGATAATCCACCCGTTTACAACTGGCAAGCACAAAGCAGCCGCGGGTAGGACAACCGCATTTGAGGGAAGCCAATCAACAGAGGAAATGCCATTATTAACTAATATCCATGTTTATACGCATCAAAAATCATGACAACAAGCAGTCATCATGATGATGGCTTTAAAGGGATCTCAGCACACATTAATGATCCGAAAAAATCTGCGCAACGCGCACGAATTCCCAAATCGCACATCGTACATAGGCGCCGCCAAGCGCCACACTCGCGCGCAAGCGCGGGAACTCTCCAAATCGTACATCGTACCTCGTAAATCGTACATGGGCAGGCCCCGTCTGCCACCGTCGTACATAGGCAAACGCATTTCCTAATGCGTTTGCCCTAAAGCCGCGGGGCGGCTTCTTATTTACGATTTACGATGGATGACGTACGATTGCGGAATTTTGAGCGCCTGAGGCGCGGGGGTACGGGGCGAAGGGTGGATGCATTCAGGGATGAGAGAGGGATGAAAAAAGCGGAGGGTTTCTGTACAGATTCCCTCCGCTTAAAATTTTTGAGTTGAAAATACTTTTAGATGGAGTCGCCAAGCTTCTTCATCGCTTCGGCGGCGCGGTTGGAGTAACCCCATTCATTGTCGTACCAACCGCAGACCTTCACCATATTGCCACCGACCACGTACGTGAAACCGGCGTCGAAGATACAGGAGTGCGGGTTGGACACGATATCCTGGAGCACAAGAGCCTCCTCAGAGTATTCAAGGATGCCCTTCAATGGGCCTTCAGCTGCGGCCTTCATCGCAGCGTTCACCTCTTCCACCGTCACATCCTTCTTCAGGATTGCCACGAAATCAGTCAGAGAGCCAGTCGGAGTCGGCACACGGAAGGAGGCTCCGTTGAGAAGACCCTTCAGCTGCGGAATAACCTCGCCGATAGCCTTGGCAGCACCCGTAGTGGTCGGGATGATGTTGATGGCAGCCGAGCGCATACGACGAGGATCCTTGTGCGGCAGATCCAGGATACGCTGGTCGTTGGTGTACGAGTGAATCGTGCTCATCATGCCCTTCTCCACACCGAATGTGTCGTTGAGCACCTTCACCATGGGGGACAAGCAATTCGTGGTGCAGGAAGCATTGGAAACGATGTTATGCTTCGCCGGGTCGTACTCCTGATCGTTGATGCCGATACAGAAAGTGAGATCCGGGTTCTTCGCAGGAGCAGAGATAAGGACCTTCTTGGCGCCAGCTTTCAAATGACCCTCTGCTTTTGCGCGATCCGTGAAAAGACCGGTGGACTCAAGAACAACGTCCACTCCGAGCTCTTTCCAGGGCAGCTGATCCGGTCCGAGCATACCGCCCAAAATTTTAATCTCGTGGCCATTTACCACAAGGATGTCCTCACCCTTGATCTCCACCGTACCCTTAAATTTTCCCTGAGTGGAGTCATATTTGAGTAAGTGAGCCGTCGTTTCGATGGGAGTGAGATCGTGGATCGCCACGACCTTCTCAAGCTCCGTCTGAGACATAGCGCGCAACACATTGCGCCCAATGCGTCCAAAGCCGTTGATAGCGTATTTAGCCATAGTGTTAATATGTGTATTTCGTTGGTATTAATCCCACCGAACCGCCCGGCCCGGCAAGGCACGGAGAGTATAGTCTCTCATCCCCGCCAAGTCAACACAAATTCGCACTGCCTCAAAAATGCGCATTGCCTCAAAAATAAAGTCACCGAAGGGACGTAAAAAACGGGGAAAAAGGATTCTCCGAAAGTTTGATGC
>CANQJI010000151.1 GCA_947624205.1 uncultured Akkermansia sp.
AGTATTCTCACCACCGCACAAAAAAAATTTACTTCCCCCCTTAATTATGGTTGACTTCGTACATAGGCAAACGCATTGCCAAATGCGTTTGCCCCCACACGTCCCAATAAAAATTTCTCCGGGCTCATTCAACCCATTCCTCATGCGTTTCCCATGGATGAAGAAGGTAAGCCAGCAAGAAGCCCAAACCATTGATGATTGAGCAAAGCCGTGAACCCGGCATGGTCTCACACAGGAGATTTTCCTTCTGTCAACGCACCATCGTCTTCGAAAGTTACGCTTTGCTTTTGTTTCGCAGGAACGCGCGTAGCGCGCTAGCATTCAAATCGCACATCGTACCTCGTACCTCGTAAATAACCAACAACTTATGCTTCATGATGTGCCGTTAATTGCCTATTGAGGGTGCTTTTTCTTGGGACGAATGTGGTTTGCCCCTGAGGAGGTTGTCGAGCTTGACAGCAAGCTCTCAGCCTGCTATACTCCGCGCCAATCATGGAGAATACCGTTTCCACTGCAGATCTCTCGACGCTCGACACAGCGGCAATGCGCAGCCGTCTTTCCGAGCTCGGGAGCTATCTTTGACTTGGAGCATTTGGAGCAGCGCTCCGCCGAACTGGAGAAGCGCATGAGCGCGCCTGATTTCTGGGATGATCCCCAGGCTGCGCGAGAATTGATGAATGAGGTGAATCCTCTCAAGCGACGCATGGAGGAATATCGCGCTTTGGAGAAGGGATTGGAGGATGTGGAGGTCGCTGTGGAGATGGCGCGGGAGGAGCCGGAGATGGTGGCGGAAGCTCAGGCGGAGTATGCCGCATGGGAAAAGAAGTTGGAGGAGTTTGAGCTCATTACCATGCTCAATGGGGCTCACGATGCCGCCGGTTGCTATATCACGATCCACGCCGGGGCGGGTGGTACGGAAGCCTGTGATTGGGCGAGCATGCTGCTGCGTATGTATCTCCGCTATTGTGAACGCCACAATTTCACCGCCGAAATCATGGAGAGCACGGATGGTGATGAAGCCGGTCTGAGGTCGGTGACGGTGAAGATTGCCGGAGAATACGCTTACGGCTATTTGAAAAACGAGCGAGGCATCCACCGGCTCGTACGCATGAGCCCTTTTGACGCCGCGGGAAAGCGCCACACTTCCTTCTGCTCACTGGACGCTACTCCGGATATTTCCGACGATGTGGAGATTGAGGTCAAAGATGCGGACGTGAAGATGGACACCTACCGATCCGGAGGCAAGGGAGGGCAGAACGTGAACAAGGTAGAAACTGCCGTGCGCCTCACCCACCTTCCCACGGGTATCATCGTGGCGTGCCAGACTCAACGTTCCCAACTGCGCAACCGCGAAGAAGCCATGCGCATGCTTAAGGCTCGCCTTATCCAACTGGAGGAGGATCGCAAACGTGCCGAGGCTGACCGTCAGTACTCCGAAAAAGGTGATATCGCATGGGGAAATCAGATTCGCTCCTACGTCTTCCAACCCTACCAAATGGTGAAAGATTTGCGAACCGGCGTGGAATCCGGCAATATCCAGGACGTGATGGATGGCAACATCGATGCGTACATTGAGGGGATGTTGCGGCACAACGCCCATGCTTAACCACGGGGGATTGCTCCGCCTTTCATCACCCAACGCGCATCCGTCATGCTTGAGATCGACGTCCTCACGCTCTTCCCTGAGATGGTAACCGGTCCGCTCTCTCAGAGTATTCTGGGGCGGGCAGCCAACAGCGGTCACGTCGTTGTGCGCGCTCACCAACTGAGGGATTGGACCACGGACAAACACCACCGCACGGACGATTATCTCTGTGGAGGCGGGCAGGGTATGCTCATGAAGTGTGAGCCCATCTTCGCTGCCATTGAGCAACTGCGGCGTCCCAACTCTCGCGTCATCTTCATGACGCCCCAGGGGCGGGTATTCTCCCAAGCCGCGGCTGAGCGGTTTGCCGCCCCCTGTATCCAGCCGGGAGGCAGCGCACATTACATCATCCTTTGCGGGCATTACGAGGGGGTGGATCAACGTGTTATCGATGAGCTTGTCGATGAGGAGTTGTCCATAGGGGATTACATCCTGACGAATGGAGCTATTGCGGCTGTCGTGGTTATCGATGCCATTGTGCGTCTCTTGCCGGGCGTGCTTGGGGATGAACGCAGCAGCGCAGAGGAATCCTTCTCCCATGGTCTACTGGAGGCTCCCGCTTACACGAAGCCGAACGTTTTTCGGGGTATGAGCGTGCCGGAGGTCTTTCTCTCCGGTAACCACGAAGCCATCGAGCAATGGAAGCTGAAGGAAGCTGTAGAACGCACGCGTCTCAACCGTCCGGATCTCTATGAGGCATGGGCTGCAAGGCACCCTGAATACTTCTCCCCCAAACGCAAGAAAATCAAATTTTCTACTTACAAAAAACCGAGCAAAGCCGACCGGGAGGGCGGTCAGGGCAAATGCATTTGAGAGGAAGTTAATCAACAGAAGAAATGCTCTGTTGATTGATATCACCGCTGCCCCATCGGCGGTTCGCCCCTGTCGGGGCAACGCATCCGCGTTGTCCATCCGCACTTACCGCCGTCGTGCGTGTTGTACATCGAAAATCATACATCGTACATAGGCGCTGCTAAGCGCCACCGTCGTACATCGTACCTCGTAAATCGTACATAGGCAAACGCATTTCCTAATGCGTTTGCCATGGCTCACTTCAGCCCCTGCAGAATAAGCAGGAGCATCACCACCGCCGCTGCAAGCCGATACCATCCGAAGAGAGCCAGACTGTGTCGGTTCAGGTAGCCAACCATCCATTTCACGGCCACGAGAGCACTTGCCCACGCGACTGCTGTGCCCAGCAATATGGGCAACCACCCGAGTTGCGTCACCATTTCCGCCCCGTGTTTCACTGCGTCGTGGCACGTGGCGGCTCCCAGTGTGACCACACCAAGCAAGAAGCTGAACTCTACTGCCGCTGCCACACTTAAGCCGGTTGCCAGCCCGCCCAGCATGGTCATCAGACTTCGGCTTACTCCCGGGCACATCGCAACGCACTGCATCACTCCCACAAAAAGAGCGCCCACGGGCGTGAGTTCCTCAAGGCTTTTCCCCCCCCGTTGCTCCCCGCGAAGTCGCACGTAGAGCAGAATCGCCAATCCTCCCACGGCCCAGGTCACCATCACGACCGGCGCGTTAAAAAGGTATTCCTTGATCACTCGAGCGCAGAGAAGCCCCACCACTGCCGCCGGGATGAATCCTAAAATCAGATTCAGCAGCATTCGTCGTCCCGACTCGCTCTTTCCAAACAAGCCTTTCACCATTTCCACCACACGCGGGTAGTACAGGCCCAGAACTGCCAGGATTGCTCCGCCCTGGATGCAGATTTCAAACGCACTGATAGCCGCACTTTCCTGCATCCCCATTAGATATTGTGTCACGATGAGATGTCCGGTGGAACTCACCGGCAGGTACTCCGTGAGACCTTCCACCACCCCGAGAACAATCGCCTGAAGCACATCCATACGTGCTGACATCTAACCCATTTTTCGGGAAAGGTCAATGTTAAACGACCGCTGCGCTGCCTTTTCTCTTCGAGACCACACGTGTCCCAATAAAATTTTCTCCGGGCTCATTCAATCGGGTCTCCGGCAAATTCGCTGAGGCAGACTATGAAGGGATAAGAGAAAAAATCGGCACTTCAGCCTTGCATTCTCTGCAACACTCGTTGCAGAATAGTGTT
>CANQJI010000152.1 GCA_947624205.1 uncultured Akkermansia sp.
TTCAACGACGAGCCTATGGCTTCCGAAACTTCCAAAACTATCGTCTCAGGGTCTTGCTTGAATGCTCCCGCCTGTTTAACAAAAATTCCTCTTTCCACAAAAATTTGGGTTGACCCGAATCTTGTGCTCATCAATGCCCAGCACACGTGGGAGAGGATAGTTGAGTTGCTGTTTAACAAGCCTTTGGGTAGTGCGATGCAATTGATGTTCTACGGTGCTCTCGCATACGCCATAGCGCTTAGCGATGCACTTGTTGGTCTGACCGTCAGCGCAATCTTTAAGCATAAGCTTATTGCAGCGATCATTGCGGCGTTGGTATTTACGCAGTCCGATCTTTTCACACCCCATCACGTAGGTCTTGCGGCAATCCTTACACCGGTAGCGTTGCACTTGAATACGAACGCGCCGCAGAGTGTTTTCCTGATTGGCCAGCAGAGCATTGCGGTAGCAGAAGCCGTGCAGGTAGTAGTTTTTGCTCTTACAATGAGGGCACTGAATATCCTCTAGATCATCTTGATAGAGAGCAAGTTGGATTTTATCTTGACGGGAACGAGAGGAACGCTTAAAACGCAAGGACTCCAAATAATACATGATACTGGGTATGGTAGGAGAAAACTCCTCCATGCCCAAATCTTTTTTCAGGGTTATCGAATTATTTTTGTGAGACAGCGGATATTTTGCCAACTTTGAGGAATTGCTTTGTGAGGTCATTCCACAAAAATATACGAAGAGCGCCAAACCTTTTTCCTGCGCCTTCAGCGAAATTGACCGAGACCCAAAATACCGGCTGTGGGACTCGAACCCACACTCAAGAAGAACTCGATTTTGAGTCGAGCGCGTCTACCAATTCCGCCAAGCCGGCACGGACGCGGTGATTAAATCAGAGACAAAAGGAAAAGTCAAGCACAAAAATGAGGCAAAATAAATGCGTGCTCATCTGGGAGCAAGCGCACGGAAAACGTATTTGAGGAGAAGCCAATCAACAGAGGAATGCCCTTATTGACTGATATTATTGTTTATACGCATCAAAAATCTGACAACCAGCGGTCATCATGATGATGGCTCTAGAGGGATCTCAGCATGCATTAAGGATCCGAAAAATCTGCGCAACGCGCACATTATTAATAAATCGTACATCGTGCCTCGTAAATCGCACATAGCTAAGGCATTTCCAATGCGTTAGCCCGGTGTCTTTCGCGGGATTCTTTCAGAATGTCATTAGCGCGGACTATATCAAAAAATTCGCCCACCTCAGTAACCTTATTTTGCAGGGTCTTGTACGTGCTGAAAAAGTTTTGAATCTCTTGCAGATAATGGGGTGGCAAATCAGTCAAAGTGCGTACATGTCGTAGCGAGGATCATTCACATTCACAGCGAGAATTTTCACATCCGGTTTGCCACCGTCAATCATATCCATCCCGCCGATGATGCGGCACTCCACATAGCAGCCGGGAAATGTCGGAGAACTCGTGAAAACAAGAATGTCCAGAGGGTCGCCATCCAGGTATTGCGTCTCCTCCACAAAGCCGTATTCCGCCGGATAATACACCGAAGAATAAAGCACCCGATCCAACTTGATATGACCGGTGCGCGTATCAATTTCGTACTTATTGCGACTCCCCATGGGAATCTCTATGCGAGCTTCTACGGTCTCCATGACCCCATGCTACCAGCTCACTCCCCCGCTGTCAAGACAAGGCAAAACGCATTTGAGAAGAAGTTAATCAACACAGAAAACCAAACCCGCGCGCGAACTCCCCAAAACGCACACCATAACTCGGACATCGTAAATAGAAAACGCGTGCATTTTCTACGGTGTTTCCCCCTCGTTTAACACACCGGATTTCTCCAAGTAGTAATCATAGCCTCCGGCGTAGGATGTAAGTGCGCCATGGTCGATGTGCAACGTCTTCTCGGCGAGGGCGCGAATGAAATGCACATCGTGCGAAATAAAGACCAATGTCCCTTCATAGCGTTTCAGTGCTTGGGAGAGAGCCTCCACGCTCATGAGATCTAGGTGCGTGGTTGGCTCATCCATAAGGAGAAGATTCGGCGGATTCACGAGAAACTTCACGAGACTGAGACGCGATTTCTCCCCGCCGGAAAGCACCTCCACTCGCTTCTCCACATCCAGACGACGGAAGAGAAAGCTGCCGAGCACCCCACGCGCTTCCTCTTCCCGCAGCTCAGGATCCGCCTTCATAATCTCCTCCAACACGGTGAAATTCGGCGTGAGGTTCTCCGAGCGCATCTGCGAGAAATAACCGATGCGCGTCGCCGTCCCCACCGTGCGCTTCCCGCCATCAATGGGCGCCACGCCGGCGAGAATCTTGAGCAGTGTTGACTTACCGGCCCCGTTCGGCCCCACTAGCACAATGCGCTGACCGCGCTCCACGAGAAGGTTGAGATCCGTGTATATGCGGCGTCCTCCGTAAGACTGACTCACGTGCTCCAGTTCGATGACGCGCTGCGTGCTGCGTGGAGGCTGAGGGAAGATAAACTTAAAGACCTTGCGCGTCGGACGCGGCTTTTCGATGCGCTTGATTTTTTCCAGTTGCTTGACGCGACTCTGCACCTGTGCCGCCTTGGATGCCACCGAGCGGAAGCGATCGATAAATGCCTCAAAGTGCTCAATCTCACGCTGCTGGTTGCGCCAGGCTGCCAGCAGGAGTTCGTACCGCTGTTCCTTCAGCTCGAGAAAGGTGCTGTAGTTCCCCGTGTAGCGAACAAGTTGCGCGTTCTCAATGTCGCATACAGCCTCCACGAGTTCATCCATGAAATCGCGGTCGTGCGAGATCATGAGGATCGCCCCCGGGTAGTTCTTCAGGTAGCGCCGCAGCCACAGCAAACTCATCAGGTCAAGATGATTCGTCGGCTCGTCGAGCATGAGCAAATCCGGCTCTGCCGCCAGCAGCTGCGCCATGTGCGCTCGCATTACCCAGCCACCGCTCATTTCCCGCGCCGGGCGGTGAAAATCTTCGTCCCTGAACGCAAGCCCTTTCAGAATACGCTTCGCCTTTGCTTCCAGCCGATACCCGTCGTTCGCAGTGTAGGTGTCCACAGCGTGAGCATACGCCTCACTGGCATGGTCTTCCCTCGCCTCGCATTCCGCCATCGTACGAATCGCACTCCGCATTTCGGGGTTGATGCTCATGGCGATCTCCAGCACGCTGCGATCGCTGGGATCACCCGCTTCCTGCGGCAAATAACCGATGGTAGCGTATTCATCACGCTGTATTTCCCCCTCATCCGGACTATCTTCGCCCATGATCATGCGAAACAGTGTGGACTTTCCCGCCCCATTCGGTCCCACCAGCGCCATGCGCTCGCCCCAATTGATCACAAGTTCCGCCTCGGTAAAAAGCGTGCGCCCCGCATGGGCTTTCGTAAGATTTTTGATCGTCAGCATCCGCCACGCAGTATATCGGCTATCATCCAAAAATCAATCCTTTTCCCCAGAGTAAACTCATTTGAGAGAGGCTCATCAACACAGGAAATCAAATCCGCGCGCCGCGTTCGAACTCCCCAAATCGTACATCGTAAATCATTAGCATCCCATAACGTGGTCAATACGACGACGTCATGCGCATAATAACGGGGTTTGGCGGGGGGATTTCT
>CANQJI010000153.1 GCA_947624205.1 uncultured Akkermansia sp.
GTCTGATACCGGTGTTAACACGAACCTCCGAGACTACTTTCGATCCACTGTCAGACATAACCAGTTCCTGAATATACTTGCTGTATCCGGAATATTCCGCATCTCCACTTCCGGAAGTAAAGCTATTCAGATCAACAATCCCTCGCGTCACTTTGAGTTGTTTGACGTCAAAGCCACCGACGAATCGCTGCATCATCGTATCGGATTCTGCTGCCACCCACAAATGGAATTGGTTGCTGGCGGTGGAACCACCGCCGATACCCCCTGCATACACGTACGAGCCCGAGCCATAAATCTTCATCCAACCTTCGCCTCCAATACCGGGGCTACCGCTCGTGTTCTCATTCGCGTGTCGGGTGGAAATCACACCTTCTACTTCAAAAGGGTTTTCCTCGCCGGCTCTTAACTCGATTGCCAAATTACTAAAGCGTCGTCCGGAGGCTCTCTGAGAGTAGTTGCCTCCTTGCCCTTGCCTGGAAACGACGACACCACTCGCATCCATATCCTCCATGTTCAGTACACCAACCCGTTCTCCCGGGCCAACCTGCAGGGTTCCCGCTCCCGTCAGAGTCAAACGCCGCCCATTGCCCTTCACGATGCCGGCGACGGTGGTATATCCGCTATCGACGTCTGAAACTATTGACCCCGCGCCATCATTATACGACGTGTCATAGACGAGAACATTCGAGTCCGCCTCCAGGATGAGGTCGCCATCCAGCACAGATCCCGGTCCCAGGCGCAGGGCGCCACATTTCGGTATCCACACGGCCTCCCAGTACCCCATACTCATCCCGGCAGTCGAACCACGCAGGGTAACGTTGCCTTCGAATGTGTAAGGCGTAAACTTCATCGACAACGAAGGATCCGGTGCAGCTTCTCCCGCTTCCAGCATGCCGATCTGAAATTGAGCCCCGGCGTTCACGATCACATTCCCCGTTTTACGTTCGCCCTCCACATCGGCCACCATTTTGGTATGCTCGCGAATGCCGAACATAACACCTTTCAGCTCTATCGCTCCTGTGTAGATAAAGTCCGAATCCTCGAACAAATTGTTGATGGAAAGACCGTTGTTCACGCTCTGTCTTCCCGAAAAATTCAACACGATCTTGGCGTTGTCCCCCGCAACAACGTTCTCCAGACCATTGCCTTTGTTGAGCGACAACCCGGGCGCATCAGCATACGACACAGCAACGAATTCGAGTGTCCCATTCAGCTTCAATTCCCCACTGTTTCGAAATGTCGGCGGATCCAAGACAGCATCTGAGGCGTACGACAACACGGTCACATGCGTGCCCTCCTCAATAGTGACATCGTTCACGTAAAGATTGTTCTGCAGGCGCAACTCGATGGTTTTTTCGTTTTTCAGCGTTCCCCCGGCGTTAAAAACAAGATCAGAACTGCCATCATAGGGTCTCACCTCACCACTTACACCACCTTTCAACGAACCCGCCGAAACCGTCCACGTCCCTTCTCCCACTCGAATCTCATCCCCGGCTGACTGCGCCGCAGTCGCGAACAGGCAGAGCGCTCCGACAGGTACCACCCCTGCACTCCAGGAGGCAGATGAGGCTGCGGTCAACACGGAAGCAAGGCACGCAAGAACAGCCCTGCGCAGACGGGAAGGAAGGTGGAGTCTCATACTTACGAAGAAAAAGAATTCCTACCATTGATTATATCTTTATGAAAGAGATATACAGGCGCCATACACACAAAACACTGATAATCAGTGTTTTTGATATTATCAATGAGTTACGAAAATGGCCGTCGCCACATATCATTTATACCCATACACTTACGACGTAAGCTGTTTTTTTTCTGTAATTAGGCTCTTTTTTGCTTGTACATCGCATTCATAAAGCTATAATCAGGGTAGGAATTTCCCGATAAGAGCGATATGAGACTCCGTTTACCCACTTGCCTACGTAAGGCCCTGCTCGCGTGCCTTGCCCCCGTCCTTTCTTTTTCTCCTGTTTCGTGGAGTGCTGCTTTCCTTCCGATCGGCGCTCTCTGCCTGTTCGCGACTGCGGCGCAGTCAGCCGGGGATGAGATTCGAGTGGGAGAAGGGACGTGGACGGTTTCGGCAGGTTCGTTGAAGGGGGGTGTAAGTGGTCAAGTGAGACCCTATGATGGCAATTCTGATCTTGTTTTTAACGCCGGGGGAACGCTGAAAAACGAAAAAACCATCGAGTTGCGCCTGCAGAACGACCTTTGGGTGAAGAATATCACTATTGAGGAGGGTACGCATGTGACCGTGTTGTCGTACGCCTCAGAT
This sequence comes from uncultured Akkermansia sp., assembly GCA_947624205.1. GTDB lineage: Bacteria > Verrucomicrobiota > Verrucomicrobiia > Verrucomicrobiales > Akkermansiaceae > Akkermansia. The sequence continues at coordinate 2,273 of CANQJI010000153.1, forward strand.
ATTGTTCAGGATCTGCCGACATTTCGAAACAATGGGGAATTGAAGCTGAATGGGACACTCGAATTCGTTGCTGTGTCGGATGTTGATGCGCCCGGATTGTCGCTCAACGAGGACGATGGTTTGGAGAACGTTGTTGCGGGAGACAATGCCAAGATCGTGTTGAATTTTTCGGGAAGACAGAGCTGGGATACCGGTCTTTCCATCAACAATTTGTTCAAGGATTCGGACTTTGTCTACACAGGAGCGATAGAGCTGAAAGGTGTTATGTTCAGCATTCGCGAGAACACCAAAATGGCGGACGACGTGGAGGGCGATTATAAAACGGGGAATGTGATCGTGAACGCCGGGTCTCAATTTCAGATCGGTACGCTAACGACGGGAGAAGATGGACCGGATCCTTCGTTGTCGATGAAGTTTACGCCTTACACATTCGAAGGCAACGTTACCCTGCGTGGTTCGACTGCCGGGATGAGTATGGTGGCCGGGACGCCCGGGTGGGTACTGAAATGTGGCGCCCTGCGCCTGGGACCGGGATCTGTGCTGAATGGCGACCTCATCCTGGAGGCGGACTCGAATGTTCTCGTCTATCAGACGTCGTACAATACCGGGTCGTCAATTGCAGACACCGGTGCCGGGTGTACCACCGTCACCGGCATTGTGAAGGGCAATGGACGGCGTTTGACTCTGACGGGAGCGGGAACCCTGCAAGTTGGTCCGGGAGAGCGGCTTGGTGTACTGAACATGGAGGATGTGGATGCGAGCGGTGTCGTCGTTTCCAGGCAAGGCGGCAATTACTCTCAGAGAGCCTCCGGACGACGCTTTAGTAATTTGGCAATCGAGTTAAGAGCCGGCGAAGAAACCCCTTTTGAAGTAGAAGGTGTGATTTCCACCCGACACGCGAATGTGAACACGAGCGGTAGCCCCGGTATTGGAGGTGAAGGTTGGATGAAGATTTATGGCTCGGGCTCGTACGTGTATGAAGGGACTGTCGGTGGTGTTGATTTATTCTCTGAGGATTGCCCTACCGTCAGCAACCAACTTCATTTGTGGGTGGCAGCAGGATCCGATACGATGATGCAGCGATTCGTCGGTGCCTTTGACGTCAAACAACTCAAAGTGACGCGAGGGATTGTTGATCTGAATGTCTTTACTTCCGGAAGTGGAGATGCGGGATATTCCGGATCCAGCAGGTATATTCAGGAACTGGTTATGTCTGACAGTGGATCGAAAGTAGTCTCGGAGGTTCGTGTTAACACCGGTATCAGAC
>CANQJI010000154.1 GCA_947624205.1 uncultured Akkermansia sp.
ATACGTATTCCAAATACGTACACTGCTCCGGCGTGCGATTCCGCTTCCTGCATAAGGAAACCAGCACAGCCTATTTAACCTATTTTTCTTTACGACAATGAAATTACACCTACCTGTTATGTTGTTCACTGCCCTCATGGCGGTGATGACTGCAATGCCAAGCCAAGCGAAATATACGCTGAATATAGGAGGAGAAGACGTGGATGTCACGCAGTGGTCGGGCGAACTTACTACGGAGGATTCACATATAAGTCCGTTCGTATACAAGGATAAGGGGACGAATTATTCTTACCTGCAGAAGGGATCCAATGGCGATTTCCTTCCGCTTCAACTTCGAATTGAGAAGGAAGATGAAGAAGATACACAGACTTTGGTGAGATTTTATTGCACAAAGCAAAGTCCCAATAGTTCCTTTTACATACTTGCCCCTCTCGAAGATCCGAGCAAAATTTATATAGGAGAAGGGTGCACTTTCGAATTTGCCGGCAACGGGTGCCACCTTGCCGTAGGAGTAGAGCAACATGCGCGTCATGACGGCGCTGCTGAGATTGACGTGTATGGAACACTACGCTCAATTCCCAATAATAAGGAGAATAGCTTCTATTCTAGTGGGAAAATTTTCATGGCAGACAATACGGGCTACACGGCCACCGGCAAAATTACCATACACAAGGGAGGGGTACTTGATGGAGGGGGTGTCGGTCTTATGGAAGAGGGAGCCGACACAAGGAAAAGCTCATCGGACAGCTCCTCATGCCCCGCGTATGGGTTGGGTATAACCGTTTCCACCGCACAACGTGGAGGTACGATGAACACCGAACTCACGGTGGAAGAAGGAGGGTTGATTTTCGCCCGCTCGCTAACGATTGGTAAGGTCGACTCTAATGGGGTGGGTTCAACAGCAAATACAACATTAACGCTGGATGGAGGTCGATATTATGGGTATTGTAAGATCCAAAACGGTGACATCGATACAATAGGACAATGTAACGGTTCCGGTACAGCTAATACAACGATCATTGTCGAAAACGGTGGATCTTTCGAGGGAGGAAAGAGGACGGAGATAGCCCAATTGTCCTCTGTCACGACAAAAGATGCAACATCATCTCTCCAAATTCTCGTCACAGGTGATGAGAGTCAATTTACAAGCGATGGAAAGATCGGAGAGTGTTCGGCGAGTTGGCCAAGCTCCAATTCAGGCGGTGAACCTTACACGTTAACACTTCATGTAAACGTTGACATCCTCGCGGAGAAGGGAGCTTCATTCACATTTGGTGGCACGAGCCTGGGAACGCAATGTTACAGCGTCACATCAGATAGTGCAAAGAACATGTCGATGGATCTTACGACAAGGATTGTTGTGCAGGATGCCAGCTTTGCCATCACAAATAACGGGGCCGTTATCGGTACGCCGGATACGAAGCGTAAGGAAGGCAGCAATTATTCCACGACATTAGAGCTGCACGGGAATTCCACGCTTGATTTGTCGAAGTATAAACCCAGCGGGGACAATGGCATATGGGGCGATGTTTTCATCGGTGGAGGTAGCATCAACATTGCCTCAGGAAAAGCGAACGACATCTTCAAGAAGAATGTCATCGTGCGTGTGACGGAGGGAGAGGGGCATGTCCTGGATTTCCAAGGCTTGGACGCCGGAAAAATCTCGCAGGAATTCAAGTACAAAGAATGGGATGCGGAGAGCAAGACGTGGTCAGAGGAGAAGACCCTCAAGGGTTTTTCTCTCGGTGTTGCCGGCGCGCGTATCACAGGGCTGCAAGCGGGCACCACGCTCACGCTGAGTGGAGCGAATGGTGTGGACGGTTACGTCAATTCCATCGTGGTAGGCAGCGGCAGCGCTTGGCTGAAGACGAGCGATGACGCTTCGTCTACGCCGAGTGGAAAAGAAGCGCTTGTTGAATTCAAAACAGGCGCTAAGGGAACAGTGGCATTCCAAGATGGCAGCAAGTTCTTCCTTAATTTTGGCGGCGATTTATTGGATGAGGTGCTCAAGGAGCCGGGCAAGGTGAGTATCCAAGTGTACTTCACGAACGGAGAATTGTCCTTCAGCTCTGGGGATGTCAGAGAGCACTTTACCCTCGGTGCCGGCTGGGGTTTGCAAGTCGAAGGATACGAGATGACGGAAGAGGGCGGAGTTCTCACGATCACGGGCGAGACGAATATCGGTCAGCTCGACGGTGAAGATGATCCCTCCCTGGAAGATCTCAGCAAGAATGAGGCGGTAATCGTCACGGACGATACGACATTGGAATCAACCGAAGAAGGAGGCACTCTGAAACACCTGACCGGAGAGGGGGACCTGACCATCACAGGAGAAGGCAAGGTGGAGCTTGAGAACGACCCGGACGAGTTCGGCTTTGGTGACTCAGAATTGACCGGCAATCTCACTACAGATCCTGATATTGACTTGCACAAAACGGGCAGTGAGGATCTGACGTTGTCCGGTGATTTGAAGGCTCAGGGAAACCTAACAGTGGATGAGGGAGGCCTAGCGATAGAGCAGAGGCAGGATGAAAACGGGAACACAGTGGGTGGCAACCTCACCGTGGGCGGCGCCCTCACCGTAGGCAGCACAGAAACAAGCGGCACGCTGGATGTACAGGGCAACCTGGATGCTAAGGATGTGGATGTGCAGAACGGCGAGTTAACCCTCAACGGCGAGAACAACTCCATCGACGGAGCCCTTACCGTAGGCGATGCCGAGACGGGTACGAAAGGCACGCTGGATGTGCAGGGCAATCTGAACGCTAAGGATGTGGATGTGCAGAACGGTACGCTCACATTTGGCGAGAATAGCGATAGTTCCATCGGCGGCAATCTGACGCTCGGCGAAGACGGGGCGTTGCAAGTGGATGGTCAGCTCACGCTCTCCGGCTCCGGTGACCTTTCGGAAAATCAAGGGGCGCTCTCCGGGGATGGAACGATTGTGGTTGGCGAAGGCGGTTCCTTGACGTTTGGTGACGAGACAACGGCAGAAGGATCAAACCTGACGTTCAGAGCAGACAACGGAGGGACTCTTGAATATACGGGCGCCGGTGAGCTTGCACTACCCGATTTGACAGGAAACGGTCATTATAAGGGCAGCAGCTTCCGCGTGAATGGAGACGGCTCGGGAGAAGAGCAGGTATTCGGAGGCACGGTAGATGGCAAACTCTCTCTGGGAGAGGGTAATTACAACCTCACAAACCCGAACAACGGCCGCTGCGATCTCGTGGTGGAATCCGGTAGCAATGCAACTCTGGCGGCAGGGTCGACGTATCATTCCATCGACAACAACGGAACACTGTCAACATCGACCTCGGAAGAAACCGGGGATGTCTGCATCACGGCAGAAGGGAACATCATCTTCCGCAATGGTGCGCATTCACC
>CANQJI010000155.1 GCA_947624205.1 uncultured Akkermansia sp.
AACGTCTCCCACAGCCCAAGATAAGATATGACGTCTTTGTTGCGCATCCATGCGGCAATTGGAACTTTCGGTTCGGCTGGATTGGCATAGCGCGCCAAACGGCAATGCACGTGGCTGCGCCGAGAATCATGGTTCTTTTCCCATCCCAGCCGCTGACCCAGCAGCTCTCTCCACCATCATGAGGTCTCTCAATGGCAACTTTTGAGAAAATGCGTCCGTCTCTTTCCAACGGGTGGAACATGAAAAAGGGCTCGAAAAAGCCGCCCGCAGGATTTCTCCCACGGGCGACTAAAATGAAACCGGGGGAATACCATTACCCCCGTGATGAAAATATACAACAGCTCCCGAGCTGTGTCAACCCCGATAAAAAAGCCGCCCGCCGGAGGTCCAGCTCCAGCGGGCATTAGAAAGGAGGTGTCCTTTCGAAAGTGAAGCATAAAGCTTCCTCTGACAAGTCTCATTCTATCAAACGAAGAAGGGGAGTCAATCTGATTTTTTTGCCCTTCCTGCGTTTCCCTTATTTCCCCTGCTCCGTGAGTTTTTGGTACAGCGTGAACAGGTGAGTTACGCGGTCGGAATCATCGTTGAACTTCCTCCCGTAGGCGGCATCAACGGCTGAATCCAAATCTCGATGAGCCTTGCGCAAATCATCGGGCATGGTGTTCGGGTCGTACAAATCCGCAAGCGTACTTTCGGGGTACTTCGCGCGCGCGTCCAGAACTGCCTGCGCGCGAGCCTCTATCCTTTCGCGTTGCTTGTCGGTAGGTGTTGCCCACGGAAAATTATTGTAAACGACTCCTCCGGAATAGCGATAGCGCATTTCTAATCTGCCCGCCACGGCGCGCATCCACGCCATGTGCATGGCGGAAATAAGGACTCCGAAATGGTAGAGTGTGGCGTTAGGAATGAGTTTAAGAAGATTGCTGCATATTGTTGTTTCATCCAAAAGAGCCATTGGAATGTATTGGCGATTCTCAGACGAAACTTCCGGAATGGCTATGTAGGTTCCCTTTGGCATATTTTCTACGTGGAAGCGGCGGGGAGTATCGGCTATTTTTCTTGTCGGTGCGCTCTTGCTAGCGGCGCGGTAAGCTCGTACTTTTTCCACGCGCTCCATACAGTGGGGGAGGGTACGCAAAATGTTTGGGGCAACGTCTCCAAGCCAGAGGCAAAAGCGTTTTTTCCCGTTGATGAGTTCTTCTGCGCCCATCCAAGGGTGAAAATAGGGTGCTGCACCCGGTTCTTGCGCCAAGAATGCTTCCTTTTCTTCCGGGGTAAAGAGGTAGTGACCTCCATCGATAGGTTTATTGCCAATACCCATTTCCGGAACGTTGCAGAGCGGTTTCGTGCGCTTGGTGATAAATGCGTCCTGCGCTTCCATCAGGTAGCCATTGAGCCGTGAAACACTATGTTCTTCTCCTTGTTCATCGAACAGGCGGCAGGGTGTTTTCTGCCCGCTGAATCCGACAATGACGCAATGAACCGCCGCCGTGTCCTTCGTCTCGTTCATCCATTTGAAAGTACGATAGGCAAGGTTGATTTTCATGCCGCGCTCTTGGAGGATATGCCGCCAGAGAAGAGCGACAGATTGCCCTTGCGTTATGGAGTTCGTTGCAACGAATGAGGTACGGGTAGCCGGGTCTTGCTGCATGATTTCCGCTGCCTTTACAAACCATGCCGAAACATAATCTAGGTCTCCCGCGCCGTGAATGTCTTTGCAAACATACAACAAGCCCTCCTTTTGCTCCTTGCTCATGTACCGCGCTCCCACAAAAGGCGGATTGCTGATGATATAGTCCACGTGGCGGTTGGGGAGGTTATCCGTCCAGTCCATTTCAAGCGCGTTGCCTTCGCGGATATTTTCGTAACTTTGCAGCGGGAGGAAGTCTGCTAATTGTTGGTCGGTGAACTCCTGCGTTTCTCTCCACATTTGAGCGTCGGCTACCCAGAGGGCGGCCTTGGCAACCGATACGGCGAAGTCGTTAATCTCGATCCCGTAGAATTGTTGTATGGACACTTTGACGCGGGAGAAGTCGCCGCCGAAGGTGGCTTGCCCGTTGGAAAGGTAGCGAACGGCTTCATTCTCCAGACGGAGAAGGGAGATGAACGTTTCGGTGAGGAAGTTGCCGGAGCCGCAGGCGGGGTCGAGGAAAGTGAGCGAAGCGAGCTTGTCGCGAAAGGCTTCCAGCTTGCGGACGAGGGAGGTTCCCCTATTTTCTTCCCTGATGCTGTGCAGTTCCGCCGTGAGGGCGTTCAGGAAGAGAGGGTCGATCACCTTGTGGATGTTTTCCACGCTGGTGTAGTGCATGCCACCGCTGCGGCGCGTGGCGGGGTTAAGTGTGCTTTCGAAAAGACCGCCGAAGATCGTGGGCGAGATACCGCGCCAATCAAAGTGCGCCGCGTCTCTGATGAGATTGCAAAGAGATTCATCCAACGGAGGGATAAAATCCGCGTCACTCTCTGCGAAAAGTCCACCATTCACGAAGGGGAAGGCTCGCAATTCCTCATCGAAGGGATCGCGCTGCTGCGGCTGCATATTGAGCGCGCGAAAGAGCTTCATGATACGCTCGCGCACAGCGGAGGGTTTCACCACTGCGGATATGTAATCCAGAAATTGGTCCTTGTCAAACAGACCTGCATCCTCTGCATAGAGACAAAACACGAGCCGCACACAGAAACGATTGAGTTGCTGCAGGACTACTGCATCCGTCACTCTCCCTGCTTTCTCCGTGAGAGCGTTGTAGATTTCAGAGACGAGGACGCCTGCTTTCATCGACATTTCGCGCTCTTTCTCAATGCGTGCGTTGGCGGCGTCCACAAGGAAAAGCAGTCGGTGCCACTGATCGGGCAGTTCTTCCAACGTGATGCAGCTCGCTGCCACAGCGGGCTGCGGAGCATTCATATCGTGAATGTGGATCTCGCTGAAGTTGCAGGTCACGATCCAGCGTGCGTGTTGATCCACGGGCAGATTGTCCGAGTAACGTTTAGCTTGCTCGTAGGGCGTCAGCATATCCCCGCCGGACTGCATTTGCGGCGCATTTAAGTCCACTTTGCGTCCTTTTTGCTCAATGAGCACACGAGTGTCAGGCAGGTAAGCATCAATGTAGCGTGTGGAATCTCCCACTTGTACAGGCTTTTCAAAGAAAACGGTACGACTGATATCATAGCCGCGCACGCCAAGCACCTCTTGTAACAAATCTCCGCTCTTCGTATAATTTTGTGGAATGACTCCACAAAGCAATTCCAAAAAGTCGGCAAAATACCCAGTATTTGACA
>CANQJI010000156.1 GCA_947624205.1 uncultured Akkermansia sp.
GGCATCAAACTTTCGGAGAATCCTTTTTCCCCGTTTTTTACGTCCCTTCGGTGACTTTATTTTTGAGGCAATGCGCAAGCACGATTTTGTATTACTTCCCCCGATATTTCACTTGCAGAGTATGACAAAGCATGATAGATTGATGCCACATCTTGCGCAAAACGTCACAATGAAATCCGCCGCTACCCCCGCGTTTTTATTATTAGCTTATTGTAAGCATTTTACGGCATTCCTGCTCGCCTGTGTGCTGATATTCGCAGGGGCGACGGGTGCGAAAGAAAAGGCGACAAAGCAGGACGCACCGCAGCAAGGGGTGGAACTCCTCTTCCCGGCGGGCACGGGAAAGCAGGAGAAAGGGGTAAAACTCAGCAAGGAGCAAAAGAAAGCGGCATCCCTGCTCAAGAAGCTGAAAGCCATCGAAAAGGGCGGCAACGTAAATGCTGTGGACAAGTTCGGGCAGACCGCCCTCATGTACGCCGCGGCACAGGACAACCAACTCGCCATCTGCTGGCTTATTGCCAAAGGCGCGGATGTAACACTCAAAAGCGAAAAGGGGAAGAAGGCGGAAGATTTGCTGAACCAATACCGCGAGAGACAAGGAAAAAAATTCGATTTAAACTGGAGCGGCGCCCTGCTCCACGCGTGTGAAGCGAAGCCACTGACCTCGGAGGAAAAGCAACGCATCGGAAGTCCGGACGCGGCAGCTATTATTGCCGCGTTCCGAGGCTCTTTTCCCCATGACAAGAGCTTCCCCAAAGCGGTTCAAATGTTACAAAGCGTCGACTCACTGAAGAATGTGCCATTGAACATCACTCCCCAAGGTCAAGCAGAAGCGGTTTCATGCATGATAGCGTTGATGGTACGGAAAGGAGTGAACCTGAAAACGGACGTGGCAGTCAACAGCCCACTTCTGGATGGGAAAATCTATGCTGATGGAAGAGACAATCTGCGGCTCGCCATCAGCCTGGGACTTGACCCAAGGCCGCAGGAAATGGAACCGAAGAGCCTCATGCGCTACGCATTGCTGATGAATAATAACGAACTACTCAAGCAGTGCATCGAAAAGAATCCGGAGCTGGCAAATGATGAGCAATTGCTCGACTTCCCCTTTTCGGCAAAGACGGCATCCATGCTGCTCAAGATGGGCAAGCTCGACCTCACGAATCAAACGACTGTGGAGAAAGTGACCCATCAAACCCTGTATGCCGGGGATGCGGAGAAACTGCGCATTTTGCTCAAAGCGGGGCTGAATATTGACAAGAACAAAATGCTCCAGGAGGCAATAACGAGTCATGTTCGTGACTGCGCCGGAGTCATTCCGGCTCTTCTCGAAGCCGGGGCTGACCCGAACATGACAAGCTACGGCGAACCCGTCCTCTTCCTCGCTGCACGTGAGAATCTGATGGTCGCCTGCGAGCAACTTCTCGATAAGGGGGCGCGGCTGAAAGATGAAGACGGAAACAGCCTCCTGCATGCCATAGCCCTCTCTCAATTTCGCACGAAAGACAAAAAAGATATCGAGCTGTACGCGAAGCTCGTGAAACGCTGCATCGACGCCGGTATCGACGTGAATTCGCCCTATACAAACGACAAGCGGGTGAACCCCGAACCACCGCTGAACTACATCCTGGGGCTGAGAGACGTACAAATGGCCAGCCCTGACAAGCTCAGCCCGGAAGCAGGCAAAGCGGCGCTCACCGTCGTGCAGATGCTCTTGAAAGCAGGAGCAAAAGTGAGCGAAGACGCTCTGACGTCTCTTGACTGTGTGCATTACCCGGTTGACGTCGCCGAAGAGCTGGCTCTCCTCCTGATCGACCACGGTGCGAACGCGAACGATGAGCGCTCGCTGATTCACTGCGGTGGACTGGGCAAACGTATTGCCCGGCGCCTTCTGGACGCAGGCCTTAAGGTGGAAGGAAAAGACTTCCCGCTCAACTCACTGCCCATGACCGCTGAAGCGGCTGAGGTATTCATTCAAGCTGGAGCCCGTGTACCGAAGGATATTTTCACCAAGATGCTGGAGTGGACCGATGGGACAGGCATCTACAGCACCCCCGACATGGAAGAACTGAAAAAACTCGTTCACGTCTTTGCGGATGCCGGTGCCGACCTTCAACACGCCCTCATCCAGAAATATGAAGGCATGAGCTATCAGGGGCACTACGTTCTCAAGGTGCTTCTCGAGAATGGGGCAGACCCTAACGCAACCGATGAACAGGGCAACAGCGCCCTCATGCTCTTTATCGCCTCTACTACTGTAGAAGACGTCGCCGCCTTCCTCGATGCCGGGGCGGACGTGTCACACAAAAACAACGCCGGCAAATCCGTCCTACAGCTCGCAAAAGAAAAGAAGCAGGGAGATGAGATCATCAAACTCCTCAAGGAGCACGGCGCGAAGGAGTGAAGTGAGAATCGCTCAGGAAAGCTGCGACCGGTCCCTCTCAGCACACACCTCGTCCAGACGCGATAAGAGCCGTTCCTTCACCCGCGCTCGGCCTGTTTTTCCCAATTCACTTTCTGACGGGAGCTTTGACGTTTCTCTTGCGTCATTATTCGTTTTTTCTAGCAAAAGAGAAAGTTTTTGCTCGTGTTCGTGAAATTTTTCACTTGATTTGACAGGATAAGAGCTGGTAGACTTCCCCTGTCCTTAGCACATTCTGTTATGACCCCATCCCTTCCTACCCCCCCCCGTTTTCATTATTAGCTTATTGTAAGCGTTTTATAATTCTTGTCCTGACCTGTGCACTGATTCTCACAGGGGCGACAGGAGCGAAGGAAAAGGCTACAACGCAAGACGAGCCGCAGCAAGGGGTGTCGTTGCTCTTCCCAGCAGATACAGGAAAGCACGCGAAAGGCGCCAAGCTCAGCAAGGAGCAGAAACGTGCGAACTCCCTGCTCAAGAAGCTGAAAACCATTGAAAAAGGCGGCGACGTCAATGCCGTGGACAAGCATGGTCAGACCGCGCTCATGCACGCCGCCGCGCAGGGCAATCGTCTTGCCGTCTGCTGGCTTGTGGCGAAGGGGGCGGATGCCACCATCAAGAGTAAGAAGGGGAAAACAGCGGGCAGCGTGGCTCACGGAGACATGGCCGATTTTCTGACGGCGCTCGAGAAAGAAAAACAGCCGCTGAGCCGCCAGGAAGGGTCTCCGGCAAATTCGCTGAGACAGACTATGAAGGGATAAGAGAAAAAATCGGCACTTCAGCCTTGCATTCTC
>CANQJI010000157.1 GCA_947624205.1 uncultured Akkermansia sp.
GCGCTGTGCCCCACCAGCGATTGCATGCGCGCGCCGAGTCCGAATGTCACCGTCGATTGATCGATGTCATCCACCGTCAAGCCGGCATCCGAGCCGCTCTCCGTGTATCCCTTGATGGATGCGTAGCGCGCCTCCACGTTGAACACCGGTTGCAGCGCGAATCTCCCGCTCTTGCTCACGTACTTCGTGTAGCCCACCTCGTAGAGGGCGCCCAGGGCAAAGCCGTCCGTGTCCCCGTTAGTCGTGTAGATGCCGTTTCCATAGCTCACTGTGCGGTCGAGCTTCACGTTGGCTATGCCTCCGCTGAGTACCACCGTGTGGATCCACGCGCCGCTCTTCGCCTTCATGAAGGCCGACAGATAGGTCGTGTCCAGGTGCCCGGTCGCCGCGTCGGCAGCATCCGGCTTCAAGCTTCCGTACATGGCAGAGATTGCCAGACCGACGGTCGTGTTCTCCGCCACCTCGGCATCAACTCCCACTGTGCCGCCCCAGTTGTTGAGCGTGTAGCCGGGGGCCATGCCGTCCTCATCCTGCTTGTGGTAGCTGCCCTCCGCATTGAGCCAGGCGTGCCACAGCGGGTAGCTGTCGTATTGATCGTAGGGCGTTGAGTTCGACATCATCGCCGTGCGGTTACGGATGGCGCCCAACTGGCGGTGGACATCCTGAGACAGCGCCGGTCCGAGTGTCGAGATAGAGGCGCCTGCGCCGGCGGCAAGGGTCCGCGAAAGACCCGCCGTGTCGCCGCTATCCATCATGCTTGCCAGACCGTGGATCATCCCGGCGTAGTCGGAATTCTGCTGCGTGAGCACACCGAGGAGCGTCTCGAAGGATGACTTGTTCTTGAGCGACGCCCAGAACATCTGCGCGCCGGCCTGCGCATTCTTCTCGCCGCCCGGCAGAGCGCGCTCGAACTTGTTCTCCTCGGTCTGCTTGAGCTTCACCTTGATCTTCCCATTCTCGTTCACCACGCTGTCGATATCCGAGAGCAGGAAGACATCTCCCTTCAATTGCACATCCAAATTATTGGAATTCCCCTCCATGCGGTCGAAGCTGCCCAGGGTGATCTCGTGGTTCGCCGTTATATCCTTCTTGTTTTCGCCGGCAACGGCCTCGAGCACCAGCTTGCTGTCCGCCCCCCAGTTCATCGATTGTCCCTGGATGGTGTTGCCGGTGTAGGTGTCGGTATTCACCTTGATGGTCGTCGTGTTGCCGGAGCCCAGGTCGATCTCACGGAAGGTCACGCCTTGCCTGCTCACGTCCAATGTAAGCTGCCCGCCATTTTCCACACTCACGCTCCAGCCCGCCGCCCTGCCGGCGGCCTCGGTCGTCACGTTGTCCAGCGTCAATGCTGCGCCCGATCCCACGGTGATTCTTCCCGCGCCGGCGCCGTTCGCACTGCTTGCAAGCGTGCCCGAGAAGAGGCTCGGGGAGTCCTTCCCGGTGAGGGTGACATTCCCGCCTGCCGCGCTCTTGAGCGTGCCGGTGCCGTTGAGAGCCGTGAAGTTGTTCCCCCGGCTGCTGCCCAGATCCAGCGTGCCGTGCTGACCCACCGTGGCCGTGCTGCCGTCGATGGTCGCCCCATCCGTCAACTTCACTTCGCCATTCTCCACATTCAGCGCGCTGTCTCGCACGACGCTGTCCCCGCCGATCACTTCCAGCAGGCTTCCATCCTTCATGTTCACATTCATGCCGGCGAGCACGACCTTGCTGCCGTCCTCTCCCTGCGTTATGCCGGTGCCGTTGAGTGTCAGACTCGGCTTCTCGGCATCCGCTCCGGCGCCCGCTCCCCGGCTCAGGGTCAGGGTCGTCCCGCTGCCGTCGCCGATGATGGAGGTGCCTTTCAAATTGCTCACCCCGTTCAGCTCCAGCTCTGCGCCGTTGCTCATGGCTATATCGCCGCGTCGCCGCCCCGATGTCTCGGATATGGATCCCCGCACCGTCGTCTTACCGCCATCCAGCAGCAGGCCGCGGTTATCCTCTCCTTTCTCCATATCCTGTGTCTTGCGTATGTACGCAAACTCCAAATTCTGCAGCGTGTTGTTCGCGCCGCGCAGTTTGAGGGCTCCTTCCTCGATGGTCGTCGTTCCGTCCTCCATGGTGTAGTTGCCGCCCACGGAGAGCGTTCCTTTGCCCGTCTTCGTCACGTCCACTCCCTCTCCCGCATCGATGCTGCCGTTAAAGGTGGTGTGCTGCCCCTCCACGGTGGTGTCATCGACGCTCGGGTATTGGTCTTCATCCCTGACCTCTTCTTTTGCGTTGGAGAAGATGACTGTCAGTCGGTCGTCTTCCGTCGGATCCACGGTGTTGCTGTTCTGAAGGTGCAGCCGGCTGCCGGTTACGCCCAGCAGGTTCTTGACAATGGCCTCACCGTCTCCGCCTCCGTCCAGACTGAGCGTCAATTCATCATGCGCATAAGCCAGCAATACCGCCTTCATTCCCTTCAACATCTCGGTACTCGTCAGCGTGTTTTTCCCATGCACCACGAATACGTCCTTGATCGAGCCCGTCAGCGTGATCGTCCCATCTTTCACCTCCGTTATTTTCACTCCCAGCGTCGCAAGAATATCCGTGTTGTCTCCTTTCAGATCACCGATGGACAACTCGCCTACGGTGAGCGTGCCGTTCTCCAGCAGGTGCAGGTACGCGTCCTTCTCTTCGACGCCCTCCATGATAACCAGAATCTCGCTCGCGGCATCCTCCGACAACCAGAGCTCGACGACATTGCTCTTGCCGGTTGCATCCAGCGTGAAGCTGCCGCCCTCCTGTCCCTCCTGTCCCGTGATGAGCGCCGTCGCCTCGTCTTCAGCACCGGTGCTTATATTTTCTCCGCTGAAGTGCAGCACCAGTTTGTGAGCGCTGTCGGCGGTGTAGCTGCCGGCGACGCCGATGAGTCTTCCGCCTTCGTTGATGGTGATGTTATCCAGGTTCGCAGCACCCATGCCGCTGACGTCCACAACGCCCCCGTTTGTCGCCGTGTTCACATTCAGTTTGGCGCCGTTCTTCCTGGTGAAGTCTCCTCCTGCCAGCTTCACGTTCGCCAGCGTGATCACGCTGCTACCCTCCGCCAGCGTCGTGCCGTTCCAAATCGCTCGCGTGCTGCCGTTGCCCAGGGTGACACGCCCTGCCAGTTTGGCGTTGGCGCTGTTGTTTTCCTTCGTGGAAGTTACG
>CANQJI010000158.1 GCA_947624205.1 uncultured Akkermansia sp.
GCCAACTTCAGCAAACCCTCCCCCGTCGCCTCCTCCGTATGCCCTATCGCCGCCCGCACCTCGTCACGCTTCCCATCATCATGGAAAATATCATACATCTTCGCCAAATCCCCCTCCAGCTCCCGCGCCAAATCATCACCCCACGCCACCCTCCCCGTCAGCCTCGCCCTGCTCGCATCAATCTCCGCCCGCATCCTCCCATCATCCCGCCCCGCAAAAGCCCTATCCTTATACCTCCCCCACGTCCTCGCATGCTCCCCAATCACCGAAAACGACACATCCCCATCATCAATCAAATCACCCAGCGCCCTATCCCTCTCCCCAGCCTTATACTCCACCGGCGTTATCCCATTCTCCCGGCACACCCTCCGCACCGCCTCCTTATTCCCCACCTTATCGCTAAACAGCGCATACGCCCACTCATTCATCTTCACCGCCCTCTGCGGCACCGCCTCCAGATAATCCTCCGCCTCCCCCCTCACACCCTTGATAAGCTCCACCCCCTGCGCCACAAAATCCTCCTTCCTTCTCAGCACAAGCTCATCATTCGCAAACGCCTTCTGAAACTCCCTCTCCACCTTCTTCTCCGTCGGCTCACCCTTCACCCTCCCCAACGCCTCAAAATACCTCTGCGCCCTCTCCTGCATCTTCTGCACACCGGACTCCCCCCTATTGAGCGTCAGCCCGAAAAACTTATCAAAAACACGCCCAATAGCCATAGAATTCAACCTCTTTCCCTTCGCACTCTCCACACTATCCGTCAGATTCTCCCTCTGCGCCTTCACCTCCTCCATACTTCCCAGCCTCTGCGCAAACACCGCCCGCGCATTCCCCATCCCGAACGTCCCATCCAATTCATTCCTCTCCTTATTCTTCCCCTTATTCCTCAGCATCCACGCCGTCACATTCTCCAGCGTCGCCTCCTTCCTCGTCCCCTCAATCATCCGCTTCCCAAACCACTTCCCCTCCACCTCATCCAGCCACTCCTTAAACTCCTCCTTATGCGTATACGCATAAGCAAACGCCTCATTCAACGCGCCATTCCAGCCAGTCCTCTCCATCCCAAAAAGCATTGATGCAACATAGTTTCCATCCTCGCTCCGCAACTCCGCCATCATATCCCCCTTTGTCTCCCCCTTCTGCCACGCATCATACAACTTATCCCGGAAACGCACCAGACCCTGCGACTGATAAGCACCAGACTTCAAATCATACCTCCCCATCTTGTAATACATATCCCGCATCGCATCCTTCCCCTCCTTCGTCAACTTCCTCGTCACCTTCGGGAACATCCCCGTCCACGCATCCTTACTCCACACCTGCGCCCCACGCGCCGGATCCACCATCTCCGGCCTCCCCACCAGCACAATAGCATCCCAACCATCCACCATATCATACGGTCTATCCAGCCTCGTCACCGCCACACTCGGCAACGGCATCCCACCCATCTTCCCCGCCGCCAAAAACTTCTCCACACTCAGCGTATGCACCGCCGCAAGGTTGCGCACACTCGCCGAAAAATCACTTTCCTCCTCGTTAGTTGCAAAATTAAAGTTGACATCCTGCAAATCCTCCTTTAACATAACCCCAGAGCCCGGATCCTCCAATGAGGTCGTTAGTAATCGGGAGATTGTGCTCCCCTCCTCATTCGCCCAAGCCCGGGCTCTTTCATTGTCCACATACCGCAGCGCCTTGCCCTCCAGCAAATTCACATACTTATTCGCTGCATCCGGCGCATACGCCGTCCGCAAATCCGTAATCCTTGCGCCATCCCCATCAACCCTCAAACTCAGCACCGCCAGCGCATTCCTGAAATCCCCATTGCTATTCCTCGTCCTTATATCCGTCACCACCACAAAATCCTTCCCATTCCTCCCCTCCTCAAAAATCGCCACCGGATCCCACAGCGCATACGGCAACCGCCCCACATCCTCCGGCGTAAAATCATGCTCATTCAGCAACTTCTTCACAATATAACTCGGCGCAATAATATCACGCTCCCAATCCATCACCTTTCTAAAAACATCCGGATACCCGCATATTCTAAAAATCTTCCCCTTCTTCACCAAGCTCTCCCACTTTGTTCCACCTCCCTCGCGCTGCACCTGCCGGAAAGATCTCATCACCTCATCATACAACCTCCTATCAACCACACTAAACGACCCATCCCCCACTTGTTCGGAATTTCCGGACAACTGTTCGGCATTCCCGAACACTTGCCCCCGCCTCCAATCAATCTTCACCTCGCTCTTCCCATCCCAACTTTCCGCCGCCTCCACAATCCCCAGCTCCGGATCCATCGCCTCATACGCCGCATCCAGCTTCGCCAGCCTCTCAATAATCCTCACCGCATCCTCCGGCCGGTCAATCTTCACACCCATCTCCCGCGTCATCTCCCCCTTCCTCTGCAAACTCCCCGCCCCGCTCAGCACATCAATCCGCCGCCGCAACTGCTTGCGCACCGCCTCCACATAATTCGCCATCTTCTCCGCCCTCTTCGCAAAACCCTCATCAAACCCAAACAAATCCGTCAAACTACCTCCCCCCTCCGGCGCCATCTGCTCAGCGCCCCTCACTAGCGCCGTCACATACTCCCAGCTCCGCTTCTTCCCCTTCGTCCCCCTCCGCGCCTTCAGCGCCAACTCCTGCCCCTCCGCACTCTCCGTTATCACACACGCCATATACGCATCCTCCGCGCTCACCCCCCCATTCACCAGCGAATCAAACACATACCCACTCGCCCGCGTCGCAATCATAATCCCCATCCGGCTCGCCGCCGTCTGCCCCCCCGCCTGCGTCTTCGGCATCAGCCCCCTCGCCTCCGCCTCCGCAATGCTCATCGGATTATGCCGGAAGTAGAACGCAACATCAATCGCATTGCACATCCCCTCCAGAATATTCACCTCCACATCATACAACTTCGCCCACGCCGCATCATGCGCCGCATCCTCATCATACACCCGCACCGCAATATGCCCCACCCCATTCTTCTTCGCGTGCGCCAGCCGGTGCCTCCCGCTGATAACCTCCAGCCGCCCATCCCTCCGCCGCCACACAATAATCGGCGCGCTCTT
>CANQJI010000159.1 GCA_947624205.1 uncultured Akkermansia sp.
ACAGGGCGAATGGGCTGCCGGGGTGGGTGCAGGCGTTTTTGGATATGCTGCGGCGGTGGGTTGAGGAGGCGGGGGCGCTGATGAAGCTGGGGGCGGCGGTGAATGAGGCATTAAAGGCGGCTGACGCCGCCGAATTACGAGTTACGAATTACGAATTACGAGTTGGAAATTCGGCGCCTGCGGCGCGGGAGGATGGAGGTGAGCGCGTTTCGCGCGTGGATGATGGGTTTCGAAGGATGGTGGAGGAGTTGGTGGCGCAGGATGTGGAGTGGCTGCGGGGGCTACAGGCGGAGGCTGGGAGGGAGGCGCAGGGGCGTGTGATGGCGGCGGGGAGGAGCGGGGTGGCGCGTGTGCGCGGGGAGCGGCCGATTATGCGAGAAGCGGAGGCAAAGCAGGGGGAGGCTGTGCGCAGGGAGGAAGAGGCGCGGGAGGATTATGAGCGGGCGGCGGATGGAGAAGTGAGCGCGGCGATGGAGCTGGCGGCGGGTGAGCAGCCGGGGCGTGTGGATGCGCGGGAGATGGATTTGGAGCGGGGGCGGGAGCTTGCGCAGAGGTTTCACGCGGTGGCGGATGGGGAGGCTGTGGTGTGCGATGTGCCGGAGGTGTATGAGGAGGATGAGAGGAAGGTGAAGGGGTATTTGAAGGAGTTGACGAAGTTGCTGAAGGATGGGGAGATTGAGTTTAGCGATGGGACGCGGGCGACGGTGTCGCGCAGGACGCGCATGGAGATGCAGAGGCATTTGGCGGACAGGAGGGTGCTGGCGGCGTATGCGAAGGTGAGGGAGCTGGCTGGGGCGTCTGTGTATTTGTATTCTGCGGAGAATTCGCAGAGGGGGACAAAGGCGAGCAAGAAGGATATTGTGAGCTACCACTATTATCTTGCGAAGGGTGATTTTTCTGCGCAGGGGAAGGGGGAGGCGTATGTTTGCATTGCGGTGTCAGAGTATGCTGACGGGCAGAGGGTGTATGATATAACTGTGGATGATGTGGCAGCTGTGGAGCAGAATAAGGAGGAGGCTGACGCGTTGCCTGCGGGACGTATCCATGTAGCAGGCGTGGCGAATGAGGCTGCGGCAGACAAAGCAGAAGGGAGTTCCTACCAAGCTACCCGTATCTACAATACGGGGCAAGGAGAAGCTCCCTTCAAGGGTAGGATACACGAGACGAAGAAGTTTGTCAATTATATTGACAGGGTTTCGCAGGAAAATAAGGGGGATGTGTCTTTTTCTGTGACGGAGGCGAGGGAGCGTGGTTTGATGAAGGATGGGGTGATGGAGGCGGGGAATGGGTTTATTGTGGATGGGGGCGCGGATTTTAGCGCGTCGGTGGATTTTTCGCACGTGAGTCCGGCGTTGTATCGGAGACCGGATAGGGAGCATGTGGGGACGGGGGAGGGGAATCAGGTGTATGGGTGGGGCGTGATTTATGGGGCGGAGAGTCCGGGGGTGAATAGGTTTTATCACAAGAAATTCACAACGGAAGGGCTTACTTTTGTGAAAAGGACTAGAGAGGGGGAGCAATCTGTGCCAGTGGAGGAAGTGATTGAAGGGTTAAAAAAGAGAGGTGTAGGGGATGCCGGTTTGGAAAGGGCTACGATGTATTGGGGGAAGTATAGTACGAAGCAGGATTTGATTTTTGAAAGAGACCGCTCAATAGAGGAAAGGGATAAGAATGAATTTACTCCGGGTTTATACGAATATTATGATACGAACAGGCGTATTGCTGAGTATTTTTTGGAGAATGATATTTTTGTGACGGGGAAGAGCAAGAGGTACCCGGTGAATTATCGGATGCGGGCGGATGTGGATGATGGGAATTTGTTGCATTGGGATGAGAAGTTGGATGGGTTTTTGGAGGAGCATCCGGATGTGGCGGCGGCGTTTGGTGAGTTGTTGAATGTGGATTTTGATACTTATTTTGATGTATCGGCGAGGAATGTTCCGACGAGGGAAGGACGGGAGTTGTATGAGCAGCTTGCGAAGAAGTTGGGGAGTGCGCGTGCGGCGAGTGAGTGGCTGGATGAGCACGGCATACGCGGTGTGAAGTACGAGGATGGGATGTCGCGCAATAAAGAGGAGAATAAGGCGTATAATTATGTGATTTTTAATCCGGATTATATTAAGGTGGTTGCGATTAATAACCGGCACCCGTGGAGTGAGTATTCGGAGGATAATCCGGATTGGGAGAGGGTGGAGGATATTGCGTGGGAGCAGGATGGGGAGGTGTCGTTTAGTGCGGTGGATGGGAGGTTGCTGGAGGAGGTGAGGGGGAGTTTCCGGGAGGAGGAGAAGGAGGGAGGGGAGAAGAGGTGGGTGCTGACGGGGAAGAAGGGGAAGAGGGTGGTGATATGCGGGTATCCGGATGTGCTGAGGAGGATAGTGCCGTGGGAGAGGAATGTGGTGGCGGCGAATTATATAGTGAAGAAGTTGCTGAATGAGCATGATTTTACGCCGGAGGATGTGGCGCGGTTGCCGTATGCGCTGTGGGATCCGATAGCGGTGTTTGAGGAGGTGGTGAAGGGGAATAAGGATGGGAAGGAGAGGGAGAGTTTTGTGGTGGTGACGGATATAAGGACGAGGGATAAGAATGGGAAGGTGAAGGATGCGCTGGTGATTTTGGAGCTGCGGGAGGATGCAGAGGGGGCGCGGATAACGGATTTGAAGACGGCGTATGCGCCGGATGCAGCGAATAGGTATGTGAATTTGCTGGAGGGCAAGGCGCTGCGGTATGTGGACAAAGCAAGAGCCCGGCAGTGGGCGAAAGAGGAAGGAAGCACAATCTTCCAATTACTCACAACCTCTTTGGGGAAGCCGGGCTCTGAGGTTATGCTAAAGGAGAATATGGGGGATGTCAATTTTAATTTTGCGGAAAGTGAATTTTCTGGGTCAATAAGGTTGTTGAGGGATGGGGGTGAGATGGGGAGGGTGACGAGTGGGCTGGAGGAGGCTGGGAGGAGTTTTAAGAAGAATGAGGCTTTTGTGCAGCAGATGCTGGGGGAGATGAGGAGGGGTGTGGAGCGGATGCG
>CANQJI010000160.1 GCA_947624205.1 uncultured Akkermansia sp.
CTATTTGATTCCGCCCTGTCAGCGGTTCATTGGGACTTTCACCCCAGTTGCATGTCATGCCTGACGTACCAAAAAAAGCCCCCGTCATGAACAGAGGCTCTACGATCAGGTATCACAGCCGTTCCGATCCAGATTACATACGCGAGCTGATAAGCCGTGCTCAACGCGGGTGCTGACCGGACTTTCAAGCTAGCATGCCGCCCCGCCTCCGTCAACGCAAAAAATCGCGACAGGCCTTATTTTCCAAATGAGCACAGTATTGAGAAAAAAAGGAAAGGAAAATTACTCTACCAACAAGCAAAACCGAGTAACAGAAAAAGCTAGGAACACTTCAGGTGCTTGAAGCTCCAGCCCTTCACCCTGCCATATGGGAGCACCCCCTGACAAGGAAACGGGGAACGCCTCTATTCAAACACTCCTCACCTCCTCTGCCAACGCAAAAAATCGCAGCAGGTAAAAAAGGCCCTTTGATAGTTTTGAGGCTGCGGTATAATGAGAGCAAAGCCCTCGCCGCCTTCGCCTCCCGCCTCTCTCCCTCTGCCCCCAAAGAGCTCTCCGACTTCATCAAACAAGCCCGCAAAAAAAAGACTAGAACACCAAAGAAAAATGAACTACAATCAACCTCACCCACCCATGGAGAAAACGAAACAACAGACCAGCGAACGCAAGATCGCTCTCTACGACGAGAACGCGAAATTTCTCCGCTGGATCACTCCGGAGGAGGAAGCCAGGATGAACGAGGATTACGACGAAGAGTTCATGTGTCCGAAGCCTATGGCCTCATTACTCAGGCGGTGCCGGGAGCAGCAGAAGATGAAATCTTAAAAACTGCCCAAATTACAGCTGCCCAGCTCAACGCGACATTTGAGGGCAGCAAACCCGCTTTCCTTGAAACGATCCCGGGGTATGCCTCTTCTCTCGCGAATGAGTTGCCACCCGGCGTTCGATTTACAGAAGCCGGAGGTCTTGAATGCATCTACAACGAAGCCGCCGTTGCTAAAGAGCTGAATCTGCCGGCGGGTGCGGATGTTGATGCCGTCGTTCGTGAAAAGTTGAAGCACGGAAACTACGGAGGTCTGCTGGGCTATGGCATGGACACTGTACTGGAAAGACCTTGCATTCGCGTAGAAATCACCCGCAACGGTAAAAAGGTTTTTGGCTTCAGGACCTCCACGGATATGCAGGAAGCCACGCAATACGCGCAGCAACGGCGCCAAACTCCACACCTTCGAGACCAACCGGGACAACACCCAGACCTTTGAAGCCCGCGCCCGCTGGTGCGACGACGCCCTCCTCCAGCTCACCCTCGGCGGCAAACTCACCATGGCCACGGAATCCGGCTCCGGCACCCTCGCAGGCAATGCCCACCAGGAATCCTTCGAGCGCCTCTGCGCCGCCTCCGCCCGCTCTATCAGCGAGTGCATCAACCGCCAATTCTGCCGCCGCATCCTCCGCGATGCTTTCCCAGATTCCCCCCAGCTCGCCTCCTTCTCCCTCGCCCCCGAGAAAGAGGACGACCGCGCCGCCCAGGCCCAAATCATCGCCACTCTCTCCTCCGCCGGCTTCCGCCCCTCTGCCGAGACCGTCTCCGAGCTCATCGGCTTCGAAGTCCAGCCCGTCGCCCCCTCTCAGCCCGCTACACCCTTCTCCCTCTCCCCCGGCCTCCCTCCTATCACCAACTCCTCCGCGCCGCAGGCGCCGAACTTCCCAATTCGTAATTCGAAACTCGTAACTCGTAATTCTGAGGATTCCTCCTCGCCTCTCACTCCGTCAGAAATCGCCGCCCTGCAATCCCTCAGCAAAGGCCTTGCTCCCGCTCAGCTGGAGCAGGACGCCGACACCATCTTCTCCGCCCTCGCCGACGCCATCTCCCCCTCCGAAGAAGAAACGGACGAAGAGGAAGAAACGGCCGAGGGGGAAGAAGCCGTTATCGAAAACTTCATACACCCGAACGGCAAGGAATGCAAAGCTGTTACTCGCCGTTGCACCTACAAAATGAAAGGAGGGCGCGCCTCAAAAGGTAACCCCCGCTCCAGAAAAAACAAAAGCAACACCCCTCTCAAAGCAGCACCCGGCGCCAAACCTCAAGCTAAAGTGGACGCTATTGAGCACGCACTGCGCACCACTCTGAAGAAAGGAGGCAAGGTGGAAGATGTAGCAAAGATCGGAGGGGAAAGTGTCACAATAGAACATGGGAAACCCGGAATAAAAAAACTCGATTACCAAAGGGGGTTCGGCAGCAGCCATCAGTACGCCAAACACGGAGACGAAACTAAAGAAAAAACTACTCCACGGAAAGCGGCAAAAACTCTCGTCCATGGGAAAAGAAGATGGGATGAGGAACATGGAACTGTTGCCCATGAATTAGGCTCACGCGCCGCTTATACCCGCCCTTTGAAAGACGGGAAGTCAACCTTTCAATCAGCGCACAGGACGGATTAAAAAAGCCCGAGTCAAGAACCCAGGCCTACGGACAGGTGCCTCGGAGCGCAACTCCCCGGCTACTCTTGGGCAAGCTCTTTTAGCTTTCCGCCTAACCCAAGGTCGCCATCCGGACTTTCAAAGTATCATATACCCTTCCACGAGTCAACCCCAAAATCCGCGCCATCGGCGCGCGAATTCCCCAACTCGTAATTCGTAATTCGAAACTCGTAACTCATTGGAGGCATTCCCTCCGGTATCTCTCCCACTCCGCCTCCGCGCTCTCTGCGCTCATCTCCCGCGCCAGCCGCGCGTACTGCTGCACCTCTGCCGCGTACAGCAAAAACTTCTTTCCCCCTATCACCGGCCGGAACGCGTGCAAATCCCCCCGCTTCACCATGCTGCGCACCGTCCACGGGCTCACGTGCAGCATCTCCGCCGCTTCCATCGTGTTCACAAACAGCGCGCTCGGCTCATAGGCAGGACAAGAGAAAAGAGGCATACCTATTTTATACCACGCTTTTCCTTTTCGTCAAGGGTCGAAAAAAACGCGCCATCGGCGCGCTCTCTTCCCAATTCGTAATTCGAAACTCGTAATTCGTA
>CANQJI010000161.1 GCA_947624205.1 uncultured Akkermansia sp.
TCATCGAGCAACTCTGTTCGGAGGGCGTGTTGCAGCCGGAACAGCTGGAGCGCATCCGACTGGAAGCAGAGAAAGAACCCCCTGCCACGCGCCGATGGCTGGCGACGTGTTTAGCTCTGCTTGCAGCGGCTTTAATAGCAGCCGGCGGGTGGATGCTGATGGCAGGGTATTGGCACTTGCTTTCTCCGACAGTACGCTGCACAGGTGGCATGCTGCTTATGGCTGCGGCTTGGGTCGGTTGGTATATGCAGCAGGAAAAACGTCCTCTGGTAGCGCAGGGTTTGGCACTTCTCGGGGGGATCCTGTGGATGGGCAACATCGTGCTCATTTCAACTCTGTATCAAATTAATGGCACGACGCCGGATTTCCTGGCAATCTCGCTTCTGGGTCTGGTTTTTATCCCATTCCTCACGCGTCAGGTGCCGCTGATCGGGCTGGTGGCGGGTCTATCGGCCCTCCTCTGGTTGAGCATGGTCGTAAGTCAGGAGGAAACTCCCTTGTCGATACGCGACTTCGCACAGGAGCACGGAATTGTCTGTTACTATGTAGGCGTTTTGCTCTTGCTGATCTGGTGCCTGGCGGGGGAAAACTGGCGCAACAGCCGAGGCATCTATCGCGGATACAGATGGGTGGGCGTTGTTGCACTGATCTACTATTTGTACATATCTCTCCGGATCTCCCTCAATAAAAATCCGGACGGAAATTTTTCCTATCCTGAAGTGATATCGCTGGCAGTGCCCGTTTTGTGTATCCTTTTCAAGCCCCGAGGAACGGCGTGGGGACCATGGATGCTTTTCGGGATCACCTCGGGGATTTTTGCCACATCGTGGACGCTCGATCAACTTCCTCTGGAAAAAAATGTGCGGCACGGTTTCATCCTTCTTATCGCCGCCGTAGAAGCTGCGGTGCTGATGGGCACGGGTGTGGCTCTGCGTCGGAGTTCCTGGGTCATTATCGGCGCATGTTTTGCAGCCTTACTCGTACTCTTCACAGCGATCATTAAGATATTCCCGACGCAGAAAATGACCGGTGAGGTTCTGATAGGCCTTGCGGTATTGCTTGCGTCAGTAGCTTTCCTCATCAGTCGGGCTCGACACAAAGAAATTCAAGCGCAGGAACCATCCGATACCAACAGCTCCGTATGAAAAAGAAAATCGCTACCTCCCTTGTTTTTCTCGTGCTGCTGGCTCAGCTCGTCTACCTCGTCTTCGCCCTTTGCGAGGCAAATCACGAGCTGGCGATAGCTCCGCGTATCATCGTGCACACCACGGCAAACATTCCATCCAGCATTTTCTCGCCATCGGACAGGATCTACTTGAACAGATCGAATGAGATGCGCCTTGGTCGTTCCCTCTGGTGGAGCAGTGAACCTTGGATCACCGCTTACAAAAAGGAGCACCGAGATCACGACGACGCAGAACCTCCCGACTGCGTGTCGCGTCCGGCCCCCGACGAAAAGGAAGTACAGGGAAGCATTGAATTGAGACCGGATTTGGAGGACATCAAATTGTCTGTCATCTGGCGGCGCGGGGAGGATGGTCTGTGGAGCTATCGTCTGGAAGCCCCCGGCAGCTCGGAAGATGTGCTACGCGAAGGGGAACTGCGCTCACCGAAGGTACGGTGTTGGCCTACGTCCTGGTACTCTGCTGTTCGTGTCGACTTGTTGGATTACGACACGTACGACATGACGGCAAACGATCGAAATATTTTAGAGACATGGAAAGCGAACCACGAGCGTGAAGCGGAAACCCTGCAACGAAACGGCGTGACAGTTGAAGTGGCACTGCGGGAGAAAGCGCAACCGATGGTCACGCGAATTTTTCTGAATGGAATACCTCTGCAGAAAGCGCTGAAGATGATGAAAAACGACACCTTCCCGAGCGAAACCCGAAAATAATCCCAACTGCACACGACGATGAAAATCGGACAAGATAAACTGGAGCAACTCTGCACGGAAGGCGTTATCACCTCAGAGCAACTGGAATGCATCGTGCAGCGTGGACAGGATGCAAAGCACTCCTTCCTGCAGCTCATGCTCATACTGAGCCTCTCCTTACTATCCCTAGGCTGCTTTGTTTTGGGAATGGGTCTGCTGCTTGGACAATACTGGGAACGCCTCGGACAAATCGGCGCCCTGGCAGCCTCGCTCCTGCTAGCGTGGGCCGGCTTTTTCCTGCTGCAAAAGAGGCAACCTGTGATCGCCCAGGGATTTGCTCTTGCCGGTGGCGGACTCTGGTGGGCATGTCTGTTATTCATCGATGCACGCTATTCACTGGATTGGAAGATTTCGGAATTCATTCTCCTCATCTTCGCCGGCCTGGCACTCATCCCGTTCGTATCGCGGCAAATCCTGATGATCGGCGTCGTCGCTGCTCTCTCGTTCGCGTTGGTCACAGCCTCCTTCGACGATAACTACATCCCTTTTTATGGCGCGGTACAGATGGGAAAAGAATTATCATTTCTCATGCCCATGCTTGTGGTCTTGCTCTGGTGGCTTCTGGCGGAGCATTGGCGCGAGAGTAACAGTCGCTTTCGAAGCTATGCATGGGTCGGTGTGCCGGCTTTCCTGGTTTTCCTCGCCAAGGCGCAGTACTACGCCCTCTACGACAACCACGTAGACGTCGGTTTTTCCTTGTTCCCGTACAGCATCATCGCCGCAGTAGGCGTAGCCCTCCTGTTTGCCTTTCTTCGTCCCTCTTCCTCTCCGCAAAAAACGTGGCGACTTCTCACCGTAAGCACGGGGTTGATGCTCGGGACCTGGTACCTTGGCTTCGGTCCCGAGGCAGCAAACATCGGCGTCGCGGTGTGCGCAATGTATGCCGCTGTGCTGATGTACTGCGGGGTCACGGGAGGACATCGCTCGTGGGTGAACTACGGAGTATTCATAGCAGTAGCAGCCATGATTGGACTGATG
>CANQJI010000162.1 GCA_947624205.1 uncultured Akkermansia sp.
ACCGATAGCGGATTAGTACCGTGAGGGAATGGTGAAAAGTACCCCGGGAGGGGAGTGAAATAGTACCTGAAACCGTGCGCTTACAATCCGTCAGAGCCTCTTTTTTGGGGTGATGGCGTGCCTTTTGAAGAATGAGCCTGCGAGTCAGCGGCACGTCGCGAGGTTAACCCGTGTGGGGTAGCCGTAGCGAAAGCGAATACTAACTAGTGTGTTTTTAGTGGCGTGTCCTGGACCCGAAGCGGGGTGATCTACCCATGGCCAGTGTGAAGCGACGGTAAGACGTCGTGGAGGCGCGAACCCACTTAGGTTGAAAACTGAGGGGATGAGTTGTGGGTAGGGGTGAAAGGCCAATCAAACTCCGTGATAGCTGGTTCTCCCCGAAATGCATTTAGGTGCAGCGTCGTAGTAACTTGGTGGAGGTAGAGCTACTGGTTGGTTGAGCGGGACTATCATCTTAGCAACATCAGCCAAACTCCGAATGCCATCAATGTGTTCTACGGCAGTGAGACTGTGGGGGATAAGCTTCATAGTCGAGAGGGAAACAGCCCAGATCGCCGGTTAAGGCCCCTAAGGGTGTGCTAAGTGGAAAAGGATGTAAGATCGCGAAGACAGCCAGGAGGTTGGCTTAGAAGCAGCCATCCTTGAAAGAGTGCGTAATAGCTCACTGGTCGAGTGGTCCTGCGCCGACAATGTAGTGGGGCTCAAGTACACCGCCGAAGCCGCGGAACTCACACTTTTTGTGTGGGTTGGTAGGGGAGCGTCGTGTGGCGAGTGAAGGTGCGGGGTGACCCAGTGCTGGACGCTATGCGAGTGAGAATGCAGGCATGAGTAGCGAATGATGAGTGAGAACCTCATCCGCCGGATGACCAAGGGTTCCTGGGTCAAGTTAATCTTCCCAGGGTGAGTCGGGGCCTAAGGCGAGGCCGACAGGCGTAGTCGATGGATAACGGGTTGATATTCCCGTACCCGTGTGTGTGCGACCATGGTGAATCGGTGATACTAACCGCCCTGAAGTACCGTCAGGAGTCACTTTGTGGCTCTAGGTGGTGTGGATGCGCGGGACCTGAGCTGGTAGTAGCCAAGTGATGGGGTGACGCAGGAAGGTAGCCGAGCCACTTATTGGATTGTGGTGTAAGCGTGTGGCCCGGTCCCCAGGTAAATCCGGGGGCCATGTGGGTGAGGCGTGATGCGTACCCGTTTGCGGGGATGTTGGTGATCCTATGCTGTCGAGAAAAGCCTCTAGCGATGTGCACATTCGGCCCGTACCCCAAACCGACACAGGTGGTCAGGTAGAGAATACTAAGGCGATCGGGTGAACTGTGGTTAAGGAACTCGGCAAAATGCCCCCGTAACTTCGGGAGAAGGGGGGCCCGTGCTGGTGGCAGTCTTTACGGCTGGTAGCTGGTGTGGGTCGCAGAGAATAGAGGGAAGCGACTGTTTATCAAAAACACAGGTCCGTGCGAAGACGGTAAGTCGATGTATACGGACTGACGCCTGCCCGGTGCTGGAAGGTTAAGAGGACCTGTTAGACCCTTGTGGTCGAAGCGGAGAATTTAAGCCCCAGTAAACGGCGGTGGTAACTATAACCATCCTAAGGTAGCGAAATTCCTTGTCGGGTAAGTTCCGACCTGCACGAATGGCGTAACGACTTCTCTGCTGTCTCAACCACAGGCCCGGTGAAATTGCACTACGAGTAAAGATGCTCGTTACGCGCGGCAGGACGAAAAGACCCCGGGACCTTCACTATAGCTTGGTATTGGTGTTCGGTTCGGTTTGTGTAGGATAGGTGGGAGACTGTGAAGCAGCCACGCTAGTGGTTGTGGAGTCGTTGTTGAAATACCACTCTGATCGTGCTGGATATCTGAACCTCGGCCCATGATCTGGGTTAGGGACAGTGCCTGGTGGGTAGTTTAACTGGGGCGGTTGCCTCCCAAAGAGTAACGGAGGCGCCCAAAGGTTCCCTCAGCCTGGTTGGTAATCAGGTGTTGAGTGTAAGTGCACAAGGGAGCTTGACTGTGAGACTGACAGGTCGAGCAGGTACGAAAGTAGGGACTAGTGATCCGGCACCGGCTTGTGGAAGCGGTGTCGCTCAACGGATAAAAGGTACCCCGGGGATAACAGGCTGATCTTCCCCAAGAGTCCATATCGACGGGATGGTTTGGCACCTCGATGTCGGCTCGTCGCATCCTGGGGCTGGAGTTGGTCCCAAGGGTTGGGCTGTTCGCCCATTAAAGCGGCACGCGAGCTGGGTTCAGAACGTCGTGAGACAGTTCGGTCTCTATCCGCCGCGCGCGTTGAAACTTGAGAAAGGCTGACCCTAGTACGAGAGGACCGGGTTGGACATACCTCTGGTGGGCCAGTTGTCACGCCCGTGGCATGGCTGGTTGGCTACGTATGGGAGGGATAACCGCTGAAAGCATCTAAGCGGGAAGCCTGTTTCGAGATGAGGTTTCGTTTGAGGTTCCCTGTAGATTACGGGGTTGATAGGCCGGATCTGGAAGCACTGTGAGGTGTGGAGGTGACCGGTACTAATTGACCGAGGATAACACTAATTTTGTTTATTTTGGTGATGAGTATGCCGTGTAGTTAGGTATTCGCGTTCATTGTGCAGTGTCTGGAACGACACGGCACACCATCCTGCGTGTTGGCCCTACTTTTGTTGTGGGCTGGCTGGTGGGGTTGGGTGTGTGTGGTTTGTTCTGTAGTGTTTGTCGGTGGTTTTAGCGGCGGGGTCACGCCCGGTCCCTTTCCGAACCCGGAAGCTAAGCCTGCCTGCGCCGATGGTACTGCACCTGGGAGGGTGTGGGAGAGTAGGTCGCCGCCGGCATTTAACTTGTGGCTGTTGAGGTCCTGGTTGTTGATGATC
>CANQJI010000163.1 GCA_947624205.1 uncultured Akkermansia sp.
GCGCGCGAACTTCCAAATCGTACATCGTACATCGTACCTCGTACATAGGGCGCCCCCGCGCCTCCGTCCACATACGCGCTAAAATCCCCCTTGACATCCTCCCCGCCCCGTGATTGAATGTCACCTGACGCCGGTAGTAAGGAGAGATTGGATTCCCCATCCGCTCTCCTGGTTACTATCGGCGTTTGCTTTTGCACATCCACCGCCAAAACCCAAGCCGTAGGCTTCTTTCCCTTCTCCCGGTGCATCATCACCTCAATATCCGCCGTGTAAACACCCGCATCCCCCGGCATCTCAAAATCTGCATAAAAATGCAAAAACCCCCTCCGCGTATCCTTCTTCTTATACGCCCTCTCCAACTTCCAACTCCTCGCCCCTGCAAACAACTCCGCTATATTCCCCACTGCCGTATGGTGCAGCGTCAAAATATACTCGCGCTCATACCCCTCCGGCTCCAAATTAGCAAACGTCTTCTTCATCGAATTCGGTGAATAAAACTCCCCCAAACTCTTCGCATTGAAAACAGCATCAAAATCAAAATAATCATTCCTCAGCTCCAGCGGCGCACCATTCCTCCCCAACGCCGCCTCCGCCTCCTCCCGCGTCCGGCACACCCTCCCCTCCTTTATCTCCACCGCACTAAACGACACCTCCGCGTCATCAATCAAATCCCCCAGCGCCCTATCCCTCTCCCCAGCCTTATACTCCACCGGCACAATCCCATTCTCCCGGCACACACGCCTCACCTCATCCCTCCCCGGCACATCATCCTGATACACCGCATACGCCCACTCATCCATCCCCACAACCCTCCTCGGCGTCGCCTCCACATAATTCCTCCTCTCCTTCCTCATCTCCTTCATAATCCGCACCGTCTCCCTGATAAAAGCACTATCCTCATCCAGCCCATTCTGCAACTCCATCAAATCCGCCTCCTCACTCCCCTCAATCGCCGCCATCACATTCCCCTTCGTCACATCCTCCACATCCGCCAGCACGCGGAAAAGCGTCCTCGCCTTCTTCGCACTCCAC
The DNA here is from genome assembly GCA_947624205.1 of uncultured Akkermansia sp. Lineage (GTDB taxonomy): Bacteria > Verrucomicrobiota > Verrucomicrobiia > Verrucomicrobiales > Akkermansiaceae > Akkermansia. Next base: position 1,033 of record CANQJI010000163.1, read on the forward strand.
CCCCAATCATAATCCACCGCCATATCCATCCACCTATAAATCTCCCCATCCGTCACCCTATTCTCAGGCTCCGCCTGCAGCATCCGCCTCCTCCCCTTCACACCCTTCATATCCACAAGCCTCCGCGCCATCAACGCCCGCGCCGCATCCGGCGTCTCATGCGCGCTATTCCCCTTCTGCTTCCGCCTCATCATATACCCCGTCATATTCTCCAGCGTCGCATCCACCTTCTCCCCCTTCTCATCATAGAAAAACCTCCGCACCTTCCCATCCTCGCCCCTCTCCTCCTCAACCTCCGGCATCCTCCCCATCCACGCATCCCGCGCATACACCTCCGCACCCCTCTCCGGATCCACCATCTCCGGCCGCCCCACCAACATCACCATCGGCTCATGATCCACCTCCCAATCATACGGCCTGTCCAACCTCGTCACCGCCACACTCGGCAACGGTATCCCACCCAACTTCCCCGCCGCCAAAAAATTCTCCACACTCAGCGTATGCACCGCCGCAAGGTTGCGTACACTCATCGAAACATCCGGACTCGCCCCGCTCTTCTCATTCGTCGCCCAATACCTCAACGCATTCCACCGATACGAATAAAGATACTCCTGCGAATCAAACGCAATCGCCTCGCTCGCAGGGCGATCCAGCGTCTCATTAAACGCCCTCTCCAGCCTCTCCCGCGCGCTCATCCCCGCACGCGCCGCCACATTCCTCGCCTCAATCTCCCCAGCCGCCCGATAATACAACTCACTAAACGGATTATACACAAACTCCTTCTTCTCCGCATCCCACACCCACTCATCATTCGTATCCGGAAGCTCCCCCTCTCTCCCCAACTCCCTCATCACCTCCCGCACCATCCCACCACTCCCCGCCCCACTCGCAAAATGCTCCACACGCTGAATCAAATGCTGCACCTCATGCAACAAACTCCTCCGCGTCTCCTCCTCCGTCTCCTTCTCCCCCAGCCGTATCCTCCCCGTCTTATCCTTATCCAGCGGCGTCAACACCGCCACACTCCCCCTCCTCCCCTTCGGCTGCTTATCCACCGGCACCTCCCTCATCCACGGATACGCCGCATACAACTCCGGATAACTCAGCAAATCACCCAGCTTACAAAAATCCTTCTCCTCATACGCCGCCGCCCTATACTTCGCCATCCCGCCCTTCTTCAGCTTCGCCTTACTCGCATCAATCTCCGCCCGCATCCTCCCATCATCCCTCCCCTTAAACGCCCGCTCCTTATACTTTCCCCACGTCACCGCATGCTCCCCAATCACCGAAAACGACACCTCCGCATCATCAATCAAATCCTTCAACGCTAGCCCCTTCAATCTGGCATCCACCACAATCGGCACTATCCCATTCTCACGGCACACCCTCTGCACCTCCTCATTCTTCCCCGCCTCCTCATCCATCACCGCATACGCCCACTCATCCATCCCCACCGCCCTCTGCGGCACCGCCTCCAAATAATCCTCCGCCTCCTCTCGCACAGCCTTAATAAGCTCCACCCCCTGCGCCACAAAATCCTCCTTCCTTCTCAGCACAAGCTCATCATTCGCAAACGCCTTCTGAAACTCCCTCTCCACCTTCTTCTCCGTCGGCTCACCCTTCACCCTCCCCAACGCCTCAAAATACCTCTGCGCCCTCTCCTGCATCTTCTGCACACCAGACTCCCCTCTATTGAGCGTCAACCCGAAAAACTTATCAAAAACACGCCCAATAGCAATAGAATTCAACCTCTTCGCCCTCGCACTCTCCACACTATCCGTCAAATTCTCCCTCTGCGCCTTCACCTCCTCCAT
>CANQJI010000164.1 GCA_947624205.1 uncultured Akkermansia sp.
CCCCATAAGCGCAGCAGTATTCTCACCACCGCACAAAAAAATTTTACTTCCCCCCTTAATTATGGTTGACTTCGTACATCGTACCTCGTACATAGGCAAACGCATTGCCAAATGCGTTTGCCCCGGCTTTTATCGAAGATGAAACTCATTCAACGACGCGCCTATGGCTTCCGAAACTTCCAGAATTATCGCCTCTGGGTCCTGCTTGAATGCTCCCGCCTGTTTACCGAAAAAACGCTCTTTCCACAAAAACTGGGGTCGAGCCAAAATTTGCGTTGACCAAAAAAAACTACCCGCCGGGTTAAGTTGCACACGGACGCCCGGCGGGTAGGAAAACAATAAAAAATAAAAAGAAGCGCGGTCATTAGAGCATAGGGAGATGGGAAAGTCAAGACATTTCGGCTAAAAAAAACTACCCGCCACACGTGCCTCAATAAAATCTTCTCCGGACTCATTCAACCCATTCCTCATGCGTTTCCTATGGATGAAGAAGGTAAGCCAGCAAGACGGCAAACTTCACCACACTCGCGCGCAAGCGCGGGAACTCCCTAAATTGACTCACCGCCGCCCCATCAGCGGTTCGCCCCTATCGGGGCAACGCATGCGCGTTGTCCATCCGCACTTACCGCCCGCTGCGCGTGCGCCCTCATCGGGGCCGTCGTGCGTGTTGTACATCGAAAATCGTACATCGTACATAGGCAAACGCATTTCCTAATGCGTTTGCAACGCCCCGGCGGGTAGGAAAATGACAATAAGGATAGGTTACTTCCTCGGCGACATTAGAACACGAGATGATGGGAATATCAAATAAAACTAGCCGTAAAAAAACCTACCCGCCGAGTTAAGCGCTGCAACGCCCCGGCGGGTAGGAAAATGACAATAAGGATAGGTTACTTCCTCGGCGATATTAGAACACGAGATGAAGGGAATGTCAAATAAAAAAATCAGCCCCGTTGCCACACGTGTCCCAATAAAAATCTCTCCGGGCCCATTCAACCCATTTCCCCATGCGTTTCCAACAGACAACGGAAGTAAGCCCGACAAGATGTCAAAGCTTTGATGATTAGGCATAGCAGTAGACCCGGCATAGCGTAACAGCAGATGCTTTCCTCCTATCAACGCATCATCATTTCAAAAATTCCGCTACGCACCTGCTTCGCCACACTCGCGCGCAAGCGCGGGAATTTTCCAAATCGTACATCGTACATCGTACCTCGTAAATAACCAACAACTTATGCTTCATAATGTGCCGTTAATTACCTATTGAGGGTGCTTTTTCTTGGGACGAATGTGCCCCCTTGCGGGGACAGGGCGGGAGGCTGTTTATAACAGCAGCTGGTACATGAGGAACAGCAACTCTATAACCCATTCCACAAGCAGAGGGCTTGTGGCCAGCCTGTTTTTTCCTATTAGTATTGTCATTGTTTTTACCGGCTTTTGCAGAACCGGCAAGGGGAGTTTAACATAATCTAACTAGAGAGGCAACCACGAAGGAAGCACTAAATCCCGCACACGGCTTTCAAAATTCCGTTTCGCATCTGCTCCGCCTCCCCGCGCCGCACGGCGCGCGAATTCCCCAAATTGACTCACCGCCGCCCCATCAGCGGTTCGCCCCTATCGGGGCAACGCATCCGCGTTGTCCATCCGCACTTACCGCCCGCTGCGCGTGCGCCCTCATCGGGGCCGTCGTGCGTGTTGACTCACCGCCGCCCCATCAGCGGTTCGCCCCTATCGGGGCAACGCATCCGCGTTGTCCATCCGCACTTGTTCTGCCAAATTCCCGCGCAACGCGCGCTATAATCTAAATCGTACATCGTACATCGTACCTCGTACATAGGCGGCGCCAGCCGCCACCGTCGTTGTTTTGTTTTTATGAAACAATGATATTTTCATTTAAAATTAAACAATATAATATATTTATTCTATGCAATTTATATTTATTTTAAAATTTGCCTTGAATGCGGAGAAAATTGTGTTAAGCTTGAAGCATGACAGGAGCGACAACAAGCAAGCTCTCCCTGGAGAGAAAAATACTCAACTACCTGCGTCGTTGGGGAAGAGGCTGCGTTTTTTCGAACAGCGATTTTTTCTCGCTTTCCAGCGATGCAAACGTTGCTTGCGCCTTACATCATCTCAAAAAACGCGGCACAATACGCCCATTGTGGCGCGGACTGTATGACTATCCCAAATACAGCAAACTGCTCCGGGAACATCTCGCACCGGATCTCCGGCTTGTTGCCGCCGCCCTCGCCCGCAAATACAAATGGCACATACGGCCCTCCGGAAGTGCGGCTCTCAATCACTGGGGACTCAGCACACAAATCCCCACGCGCCTGCTTTACTTCTCAAGTGGTCCCAACCGTTTCTACGCCATTGGGAATCGTTCCATTGAGTTCAAGCACGTTCCCTCAAAGCAATCCCACCTTGGCGATGCTCAGTGCGAACTCTTTATTCAAGCCATCAAGGAACTGGGGGACTTGAGCCTCTCTGACACCTACCTTCCGAAAATCAGGTCAATCCTCACTCCGGAACTCATCCGAAGCCTCAATAAGGCAGCCCCATTGCTGACCGAGAAACTTCGCTCCTCCATTCGCACCATCACCGCCTCCTCTGCCAATGAATAACCGCTCAAATCATGACAACAAGCGGTCTTCGCCACAATCGCGCGCAAGCGCGCGAATTCTCCAAATCGTACACGGTTAATTAGGGGTGTTAAAATACGCGGGACTGAGGTAGAATAACCGCAGTTGCGGAAGGAGGGATAG
>CANQJI010000165.1 GCA_947624205.1 uncultured Akkermansia sp.
GAATGGTCAGGAATGGTCAGGAATGGTCAGGAATGGTCAGGAATGGTCAGGAATGGTCAGGAATGGTCAGGAATGGTCAGGAATGGTCAGGGGTTGGAACTTGACAAGGGCTACGAACTTGCTATGATTCGAACATGAGTGCTCTGGAAGAGGAAATCAGGAAAGGGGAGAGCGATGTGCTGGAATTTAAGCGAGAATTACCGGACAAAGAGAGGCAGTTTTTGAAGACGGTGGTGGCATTTGCGAACGGGAAAGGCGGACGGATTCTTTTTGGTGTCGATAATGCAACACGAAAGGTTCTTGGGGTAGAAACAGAATTGAGGTGGAAGATGCAGGATCGTATTACAGACATGATTTCCAACAGTTGCTCTCCGCAGATTTACATGAATTGCGATTGGGCAGAAGTTGGGGGAAAATCTCTTCTAGTCCTGAGCATACCGGCTGCTCCACATTGTCCGTACTACATTCGCAAGGAAGGGATGCAAAAAGGAACGTACGTCCGGGTGGGAGCAACGACCCGGCGAGCAGAGCCTGAAAAAATCCGCGAACTTGAAATGTATGGAGAACAGGTTACCTACGATAGTGTGATCCCTCGAGGCGCTGCACCGGTCACTGCCGATGAGGTGAATTATTTGTGCAAATTGCTGGGGGGAACGCAGAAGGAGAGTGGTAGGAAGCCGGCAATCACTCAGCTGTTGAATTGGGGATTTGTCAGGAAAGGGGAAGGGGGGGAATATCTGCCGACAAATGCATTTCTTTTGCTGGTGGGGCGTCATTTCCCCTTTTCCGGAGTGCAGTGCGCTCGCTTCAAGGGGAACACGCAGGTAGAGTTCATTGATCGAAAACCTCTGGAAGGTTCACTCTACGAGCAATATCGAGACACCATGAACTTTTTGCGCCTCTATTTGAAACAGGGTACTGTCATCCGCGGAGCTTTGCGAAAGGATCAAGATGAATTGCCGGTGGCCGCCTTGCGTGAGGCCGTTGCTAACGCTATTGTCCACCGAAACTATTTGGTGCATGGCATGATTAAAGTTTCTGTTTTTGATGATCGTGTGGAGATTTCCTCTCCCGGAACCCTGTATGCAAATCTCTCAGAGGACGAGATGATGCGCGGCATTTCCCGTCTGCGCAATCCTCTTCTTGCAGAAAGTTTTTACAAACTGGGAATCATCGAGCATTGGGGTGGTGGGGTGAGGCGTATTTACGATCTTTGCCGAGAGGGTGGAATTGCGGCTCCCGTCTATCGTATCGGGAGTGATTCCATCACGATTGTCTTCTTTCGTCGTAGTGCCGATGAAGTTGACTGCAAGGGATCCAATCGGAAAAAGATTTCTCGCTCTCCCGAAAAACTGCGCGATTCAATTGTTCGTCTTATTCAGGAAAATCCTCGCACAACGCGTGCCGCTATGGCTGCATCTCTCCATGTTTCGCCGAGCAATGTGCAGTATCATGTTGACCGGCTGCGTCAAGAGGGTATTATTTCGCGGCGCGGCGACAACAGAAATGGGGAGTGGGTCGTTTCTCAGAAGGTGAGATAGCAGGGGGCGACGGTGGCGGCTGGTGCCGCCTATGTACGAGGTACGATTTGTGGGAATTCCCGCGCTTGCGCGCGAGGTTGGCGAAGCGGGGGCGGTGGCTGGAATGTGGAGCGACGGGCGGGGGTAGTTTGGATGGGTTCAGTTTGGCACCGACAGTAATGTTGGGGATTAGACGGTGATGAGGTCGGGTTTTTGACGGAGGATGCGCAGGAGTTTATAGGCTGCGGCATCCGGGCGTCGTGCACCGGTTTCCCATTTGGAGAGGGTGGATTTGGAGATGCCGAGGGCAGCGGCGAAAGCGTCTTGATTGAGGCCGAGGCTGCGGCGGAGGCTGAGGACGAGTTGTGCGGAGGAGGCGTTTTTTTCAGCACCGTTGATGATGATGAGGGCGCTGCCGGGAGGATCGTACGGGATGCCGCAGGCGGTGCAGTTGGCGAGGGAGATTTCAGCGATGTCGTCGAGTTGAGAGGAGACGGCAGCGATGGTGTCGCCATGGCAGCAGTTGGGAGCGATTTCCGGAAGGGATCCGATGTAGCAGTTGTCTTCGTTGCTCCAGCGGATGATACGGGTGAAGAGTTTGGCTGTGTTTTTAGTGTTTTTCATGGTGTGATTTTTTAACGGTTGCGATAGCTTGGCGTACTTCTTGCTCTTGGTAGCGTTTAGCGTCGTCTCCGTCGTGTCCCGAGATTGTGACGGGGCGAACGGAGGCGGCGGAACGCCGCCTATGTACGATGTACGATTTTCGATGTACGATTTGGGGAGGTCGCGCGCCTGAGGCGCGAATTGTGTGAGACCTATACGAGGCGGAAAATTTATGCGACCGTCGGCCGGATTGTGGCTTTTATGAGGGGTGGAGTCAAGCAAAAATTGTACAAAAGGCAAGAAAGAAGCAAAATGTGTTTTATGTTTACGAATTGGGGAATTCTCGCGCTTGCGCGCGAGGATGGCGAAACGGGGGCGGTGGCGCCTGGCGGCGCCTATGTACGAGGTACGAAGTACGATGTACGATTTGGGGAATTCCCGCGCTTGCGCGCGGATTTGGCGGAGCGGATGCGAAGCGGAATTGTGAAGCAAACATCGGACGTAGTGGGAAGGCGGCGGCGGTGGCAGGCGGCGCCTGCCTATGTACGATGTACGATTTTCGATGTACAACACGCACGACGACCCCAAGCAGCTGCGAGGCAGCTGCTCATT
>CANQJI010000166.1 GCA_947624205.1 uncultured Akkermansia sp.
TATCCCTCCTTCCGCAACTGCGGTTATTCTACCTCAGTCCCGCGTATTTTAACACCCCTAATTAACCGGGTACGATGGACGATTTATAAAGTTCCCGCGCTTGCGCGCGAGTCTAGCGAAGTGCGCTGGTTGTCATGATTTTTGATGCGTATAAACATGGATATCAGTTAATAACGGCATTTTCTCTGTTGATTGGCTTCCCTCAAATGCGGTTACCCTATGCCCCGCTGTTCTCTCCTTGCCAAAAGCCCTGCGACGTGGTACACTACGGGAGTCATGCTAAAAGGAATATCACCTGTTGTTTCGCCCGAAATGTTGAAGGTTTTATCCGAGATGGGACATGGGGATGAGATCGTGATTTCAGACGCTCACTTTCCGGCGCACACAATGAACAGCCGTGTGCTGCGAGCGGATGGAGTCGGAGCCGCACAGTTATTGGAGGGAATCATCCCGTTGCTGGAGTTGGATTCGTACGCCACGCCGGTGGTAATGATGGCGGCTGTGGAGGGGGACGCACTTGACCCGTCCGTGGAAGAGAAATACCGCAGAGCGTTGGGATATGAGGGAACAATTGAACGCATGGAGCGCTTTGCGTTCTACGAACGAGCTAAAGAGGCGTACGCCGTTATCGTCAGCAGTGAAACCGCAAAATACGGCAATATTATCTTGAAAAAGGGCGTTACTCCCGCGTGCTGAGCGTTATGTATCGCATTTGCAAGACCATTGAACTGGAGAGCGGGCACTTGCTCTCAAAACACCCGGGAAATTGCCAATTTCCGCACGGTCACACCCGCAGTGTCGAGGTCGTGCTTACTGCCGACAGTCTAGATGAACACGACATGGTGGTCGACTTCAAAGCAATACACGAAATTTTGGGCGGTATGCTGGAAAAGTTTGACCACGCTCTCTGCATGAATACGGACGACCCACACTACGCCACTTTCCGAAAAGTGTACGGCGACCGCATCATCCCCTTTCCCCACAGCGACCCAACCAGCGAGGCGATGGCGGCTACAGTGTATCGCTACGCAAAAGAGGCTCTTTCCCTCGCAGCGAAAAACACCGAAAGCCGCTTCCCCGTTCGCGCTTGCGTGAAGCTGGAGCGAGTACGCGTTTGGGAGACGAGTTCCACCTGGGCTGAATACTTCGAATAGCGCTAGAATCACTTATGCGGGAAGACATGATCTTCTCCGTAGCCAAAGTGTTCTGCGACATAATCGACATCTTTGTCGCCACGCCCGGAGCAGTTCACGAGGATGGCTCCTGTTTGCATTTCCCGGGCTTTTTGCATGGCGAAAGCGATGGCATGAGAGCTTTCAAGGGCCGGGATAATTCCCTCGTAGCGAGAAAGCTTGAAAAAAGCATCTATTGCCTCTTCATCCGTGGCGCTCACGTATTTCACGCGACCGAGATCGCGCAGATAAGCATGCTCCGGTCCGACAGAGGGATAATCCAGTCCACTGGCAACGGAGTAAACAGGCGCGGGATTACCATTTTCATCTTTGAGCATGATGCTATTGAAACCGTGCATCACACCCTCGGAACCGTAACTCATGGAAGCGGCATGATCACCAGGATCCTTTCCCCGTCCAAGGGGTTCTACGCCATAAATTTCTATCGGATCATCGAGAAAGGCGGGGAACATTCCCATCGCATTGGATCCGCCGCCAACACAGGCGCAAACAACATCCGGTAAAATACCGGTCATTTCCATAAACTGTTCACGAGCTTCCTGCCCGACAACCATCTGGAAATCACGTACCATCATCGGGAAGGGATGCGGTCCCACTACAGAACCGATGCAGTAAATGGCAGTTTTGTAATCACGCAGATAAGCCTCAAAAGCAGAATCCACCGCCTCCTTCAGTGTGCGTAATCCGTGCTTCACGCATATCACATTGGCTCCCAGCATTTTCATGCGGGTCACATTCGGCGCTTGTTTCGCGATATCCACCTCGCCCATATGCACCTCGCATTCCAACCCAAAATATGCAGCAGCCGTAGCGAGAGCAACCCCGTGCTGCCCAGCACCGGTCTCGGCAATGATCTTAGTCTTGCCCATGAATTTGGCAAGCAACCCTTCGCCCATGCAATGATTGAGTTTGTGGGCGCCCGTGTGATTCAAATCCTCACGCTTGAGATAGATCTGCGCCCCACCATTGAGACGTGACAGGCGTTCACAGTGATACACCGGCGTCGGACGCCCCTGGAATTGTCTGCGAATACGACGCAACTCGTTGATAAATTGAGCTGAATGGCAGATACTGCGATAAGCCTCCGTAATTTCCCTGAATGCCGGTTCAAGCTCCGGTGGCAAATAAGCGCCACCGTACTTTCCGAAATAACCATTGATATCCGGATTGCGGCGAAGATAGGTGCGATAATCCATACACCCCTACTCTACCATATTGTCCCCTGCCTTGGCAAGCTGCTTGCGCGAAACCCGGGCAAACGCATTAGGAAATGCGTTTGCCTATGTACGATTTACGAAGTCAACCATAATTAAGGGGGGAAGTAAAATTTTTTTGTGCGGTGGTGAGAATACTGCTGCGCCTATGGGGCGGCTTTCTGCCTCCCCATTCCCCTCTGACCAGGAA